>JANLXF010000217.1:0-3381 GCA_031364965.1 Actinomycetes bacterium
CGAGGTCACGGGTCTGGGCAGCCCCGGCGGCGCGGCCGACGTCGGCCAGATACCCGGCGACCACCCCGCGCGGGGAACGCTAGGCGGCCCCGCCTGTCGCCCGCGCCGCCGGGCATCGGGCGCCAACGCCTCTCCGCTAGCCGGTGGGGGTCTCGATCGCATCGCGCTCGAACCGCGACGCGGAGGTGAGCCCGTGCACGACGAGCACCAGGACGCCCACGCCTGGCCAGAAGAACGGGGGCGGGACGAACGCCATCGCGACGGCTGCGAAGACGAGCCGGGGCGGCACGCGTCCGGTCGCGCCGGTGATCACCGCGAAGGCCAGACCGCCGACGATCACGAGGAGATCGCTGGCCGCGGACATGTCGTGACCCTCGCCGTAGCCGATCCCGAAACCCGGATCGCCCGTCGTGCGCCAGATCGAGTCTGCGACCCGATAGTCGCCGATCACCTGGAAGACGATGCCCACGGCGACGACCGCGAGGGAGATCGCCAGCACCCATCCGAGCCGCCGCCAGCCGAGCATCGTCGCGAGCACGAGCAGGAGCAGGAGCTGCGCGCTTTTGATCCCCGCGAAGGCAAGGTGCTCGGTCCAGTGGCCGTGCGGTTCGGGCGCGAGGACACTCGTCGCGATCGCGACGATCGGCGGGATCGCGATCAGCGCCCACAACCACTTGGGATACCGACGGGCGGTCACGGCGCAGTCTAACCGGGCGTGCCGGACTCGAAGAGGTCGATCCGGCGCTCGACGGTCATGCCCACGCCCTCGTACAGGGCGACCGCACCATGAGGGTTCTGCGCGTCGACCCCGAGCTTCACCTGGGCGCGGTCTCGGGTCGAGAACTCCGCGAACGTTCGGCGTAACATCGCCTTGGCGATCCCGCGCCCACGCCACGGCTGGATCACACCCAGCATGCCCACGTACCCTTCGCGCTCGTCCAAGAACGACACGATGTGACCGACCACGCCGCCGTCCGCCTCCGCCAGGAACGCGAGCGAGGGATCGAACCCTCCGGCCTTGAGCTCTTCGTTGAAGGCGTCGAACGTCGACGGTCGAAAGCCCCAGTGATCGGCGAACGAGGCCTCGTGCACCTCGAAGAGCGCCCGCCGGTCGACGTCGACGTACCGCCGGATCGTCACGCCGTCCGGGACCCGCGAGCTCGTGTCCTCGTCGCCCAGGGTCTTCGACATGTAAAACGCCGAGCGAATCTGGTCGTACCCGCGTGCGCGCATGAGCCCATGTCCCGCGAAGTCGCCCTCGGGCACCTCGGCCCGGACACCCTCAGCGCCGCGCCCTGCCGCGACCTGCTCGCCCCACGACAGCAACCACGTCGCGATCCCGTTCGCCCGGTGGTCGGGGTGCACGTAGACCACGAGCTCGAGCGGCCCGCCCCGCTCCTGCCGCCAGATGGCCTGGCCGAACCCCGCGACGATCTCGTCCCGCTCGATCATCCTCGAGTCGCGGGCCAGGTCCGTCTCCGGGATGCCCCAGATCCAGGTCAGGAACTCGCGGGTGGGACTCGGCGGCAGGCCGAACGACGCGTCGATCGCCTCGGTCAGCCGCACGATCGAGTCCATATCCAGGTCGGTTGCCGCACGTGCTCGATATCCGGGTGGGCCCTCGATCGCCATGCGGTCAAGCCTAGCGAGTCCTCGACGACGGATCACTTGCCCTGGCAACCGGTGCGCTCTCCCGTTTCTCGTTCGAGGGTCCTGGACGCAGACGAGTTCGCGTCATGAAGCATGTAGTGTCGTGGCGTGCCGAGCGAGCGATTCGTGAACAGGCTCGCCGCCTTCGTCGGTGGACTGTTCATCGTGCTTGGGATCATCGAGGTGGCCGTTCGCGTGCTTTCGGATGATCCGCTGGAGTGGGATGCCCTGGCGTTCTGGTTCTTGTCCCTGTGCGGCGGGGGTGCTTTGGTGCTGGCAGGTCGCTTCGTAGCCCGATCGGGATGGGTATCGAAAGGGCTCGTCGCGACGGGCTGCCTCGTGGGGACCGTCGCCACCGCGTGGACGATACTGCTGCCGATCGTGACCCTTGTTCTGCTCACGTTGACGATCTTGGACACGCCGGATGAGGTCGCCCTGCAGGAATAGCGGGTTGCTGGTCGGGCGTCTCGGCAGCTCCCTAGGCGAGCTCAGGTCTGCCAGTCACCGATCGCGGTCAAGCGCCGCTGTTGCTGCCTCGCCGCCCCGGCGTCCAGGCCATGGCCGCGCTCCGTGAGGCGCCCGACGACGCGCTCGCGGTGCTCGACGGGGTTCGAGTCGTCGTACTTGAACTTCGCGTCCACCCTCAGGACCGCGAGTCGGACACCGCGGATGCCCGGAAGCATCCGCCCGTACGGCTCGCTCTCGGCGCCCAGCTCCGCGTGACCGCCTTCGGGTTGGAGATCGGCGAGCTGCGCGGCGAGGATCTCCACCTTGCCGTCGGGGTGGTCGATCACCGTGGGCCGGCACACGAACTGGACCGCCGTGTAGTAGCTGGTGGGAACCCCGTCCTCGTCGGGCCCCCCAGCCTTGGCACGCCAGTACGTCGGGATGTACGCGTAGTCGCCGGTCACCGCCAGCCGTACCTCGGCGGCGGCCTCCAGATGCGGCCAGACCGGGTTCGGTCGCGCGAGGTGGAACAGCAGCTCGTCGCCGGCAACCGTGAAATGAGTGGGGAGCGCCCACGGCGCTTGCGCCGGGTCGAGGTTGTTGACTACGACGATCCCGAACCGGTCGGTGGATGCCAGCCACTCCTGCCACTCGGTCTCGTCGAGGGCGGCATCCCACGGGTGGATCAGCATGTCAGGCTCCTTCTTGCGGGGTCGGGCCGTCGGACCGGGATGCCGATCCGACACCGGGCTCGAAGACGGCGAGAGAGAACCTCGCCGCCCGCGCACGCGGGTTGGCGTAGGCGTGCGCCACGTCGCCGGGGAACGTGGCCGCGTCGCCCGCGTGGAGGGTGACCGACCGGTCGCCGACCTCGACCGTGATCCTGCCCTGGCGGACCTGCACGAGCTCCCTGGTGCCCGGGGCGTGCGCCTCGTTCGTGTGCCGGTCCCCCGGACCGAGGGTCCAGTCCCAGAGCTCGACCACGTCAGGTGGCTCCGTGCCGGCCACCAACACGCCGCGGCCTCCCGACTCGCTGCTCCACAGGGTGGCCCCGTCGCCGTCCCGGACGACCTTGACCGACGTGCGTTCGGGTGACTCGACCAACGCCGGCAGTCCGACGCCGAGCGCGTCGCTGAGCTTCAGAAGGGTCCCCACGCTGGGGTTGGCCGCTCCATGCTCGACATTGACCACCATCCGGCGGCTCACGCCAGCGGCCTCTGCCAGTTGATCAAGCGTCCAGCGCCGCGAGCGGCGTTCGTGGTTGATCCGGGTGCCGATCAACGT
>JANLXF010000232.1:0-9388 GCA_031364965.1 Actinomycetes bacterium
TCACACGCGCCATTGCGACCTCACTCAAGACCGGTTGGGGACATCAGACACGCCGCACGAAGATGCGGCGTCAAGACCGTCGAGGTCACTTGACCTCGACAGTCGCCCCTTCGGCCTCGAGCTTCGCCTTCATCGCGTCCGCATCCGCCTTGTTGACGGCTTCCTTCACGGCTTTGGGAGCGCCCTCGACGAGGTCTTTCGCTTCCTTGAGGCCGAGTCCGGTCAGCTCGCGCACGACCTTGATGACCTGGATCTTCTTGTCGCCCGCCGCCGTCAAGATCACGTCGAACTCGGATTGCTCCTCGGCGGCCTCGCCGCCTCCACCGCCGGCCGCGGCCATCATCACGGGCGCGGCCGCGGCTGCCGTCACGTCGAACGTCTCCTCGAACTCCTTGATGAACGCTGACAGCTCCAGGAGGGTCATCTCCTTGAACTGTTCCAGCAGGTCGTCGGTGCTCATCTTCGCCATCGCTCGCTACTCCTTCGCTTCTTCATCCGAGGCCTGGGCCTCGGGCGTGTCCTCGGCGGCGTCGTCCTCCGCCTCGGGCGTCTCGACCTCGGCTTCGGCAGCCTCGGGTGTCTCTGGCTCAGCAGCCTCCGGCGCCTCGGCATCCGGGACTTCCGGCGCGTCGGTCTCCACGACCTCGGGCTCGGATGCGTCCTGGGACGCCGCCTCCGCGGGTGCCTCGACCTCGGCGACCGGCTCGTCGCCGGGCACCTTGTCCTTGAACGCCTCGAGGAGCGAGAGGAACTTGGACTGGCCGGCCTGGAACGTCGCGGCCGCCCGGCTCATCTCGCCCTTCAGCAACCCGGCGATCTTGCTGAGCATGACCTCGCGGGACTCGAGATCGGCCAGCGCCTTGGCCTCGTCCGCCGACAGGAGCCTCCCGTCCATGAACGCGCCCTTGAGCACGAGCGCGGGGAACTGCTTGGTCGCCTTGACGACCGACTTGGCCGCCGCGATCGGGTCACCGTCGACGAACGTGATGGCCGAGGGACCCGAGAGCAGGTCCTCGAGCTCGGCCATCCCCGCCGCCGTGGCGGCTCGACGCATCAGGGTGTTCTTGACGACCGCGAAGCTCGCACCGCCCTCGGCGAGGGATCGGCGGAGCTCGGTGATCTCGGACACCGTGAGACCGCGGTACTCGGTGAGCAGCAAGGCGTCGGATCCTTCGATCCGCCGCTTGAGCTCAGCGACCCGTTCGACCTTCTCCGGTTTGGGCATCGCGCCTCCTGACATGAAACAACGCATCCCCGCAGACAGCGGAGACGCGTCTCGTCGAGCGCGAAGCGTCTTCGTTTCTCAGCCTCGGCAGGTACCCGGGTCGGGATTATGCGAACGTGCCCCTGCTGTCTGCGGCGCCCCAAGGATACGGACCGGACGTCGGACCGACAATCGTCACGACGGCGAGGCGGTGGAAGTCTCGCTCGGCGTCGCGGCTCCGGGCACAACCGGCGTGGTGGTGAGCCGGTCGGCCAAGGACGGATCCAGCGCCAGCGCGTCGTTGAGGTGTTCGTCGGACAGGCCCGGTTTCCCGGCATCGCGGTAGAGGATCCCCAGGTTGAAGTGCGCGGCGGCGTAGTCGGGCTGCAGCTCGATCACGCGGAGGTAGAGGTCGACCGCCTCCTGCGTCGCCCCGACGCCCGTTCGGATGATCGCGAGGTTGAAGAGCGCCGACACGAAGTTCGGGTCGGTGTCGAGCGCCGCCCGGTAGTAGCCCTCGGCGAGCTGCGCGCGCCCGTCGGCCTGCTCGATGACGCCGAGGTTGTAGTTGGCGAACTTGTCGCTCGGACGAACATCGAGAACGAGCTGGTACTGCTCGGCGGCGGCATCCAGGTTCCCCGCCTGCTGCTGCGCGAGCCCCTCCTGGAGCGCCTGGTCCGGATCGACGTCCTTGCCGCAGCCGGCGGCCACGACGACGGTGGCGAGCGCGAGGACGAGGATCCGGGCCGTTGTCCGAGACGACATCGCGGCGATGCTACCCGGAGGCGGCCCGGGCCGGCGACCCGAAAGATAGAAGAGACGGCCCCGCAGGGCCGCCTCTTCTGAGCTCGGACGAGCCGTCCGGGGTCTACAGCGCACAGATCGCGTACGCCGTCACCGTCCAGACGTCGTTCGTGTTCTGGAACTCGACGCCGGTCACCTTCCATGTCGTGGAGGAGGACGCGTAGCTCGCCTGCGCCCCGGCCTGCGTGTCGTTCGTCGAGAACCCACCTCCGACGACCCTGCGGCCGCCGCTGCAGGTCACCGTGATGGTCTTGCTGCTCGAGGTACTCGCCGACGTGGCCGACTCGATCGTCACATCGACGTTCGCGACGCCGCTCGGACCCGTCGAACCGACCGGGCCCTGGTTGCCGACGGGACCTTGGTTGCCGATGGGACCCTGGTTGCCGACGGGACCCGGGTTGCCGACCGGCCCCTGGGTGCCCGTGGGGCCGGGCGCTCCGGTCGCGCCGTCGGTGCCGGGGGCGCCCGTTGCGCCTGGGGCGCCCGTGGGCCCTGCCATCCCGGTTGCGCCGACGGCACCGGTCGCGCCGTCGCCTCCCGGGGCGCCGGTGGTACCGGCCATGCCGGTGGCCCCGATCGCGCCCGTGTCGCCGATGGCTCCGGTCGACCCGGTCGAGCCAGCCGCGCCCGTCGGACCCGCCAGGCCGGTCGGACCGACCGCGCCGGTCGAGCCCGCTGCGCCGGTCATACCGGTCGCGCCGGTCGAACCCGCGGCACCGGTGGTGCCGGGCGCTCCGGTGGCTCCGGTCGAGCCGGTCCCGCCGCCAGGCGCTCCGGTGGCTCCGGTGGCTCCGGTCGTCCCCGCGCCGGTGGCACCGGTGGCGCCCCCGGTGCCCGTGGCGCCGGTGAGACCTTGCTTGCCGCGCCGCTTCCAGGCGACCGTCAGCTCACCGCGCTTGCACGTCTTGGCCATCGGGATGATCCGAACGGCCCGCGTGGTCTTGTTGACGCAGCCCTTGATCTTGGCCTTCACCAGTCGCTCGCTACTGGTGCGCTGCACGGCCGCCGACGCGAACGTCGCACCCACGATCATCGTGACCAGGGCGATGATCGCCATGGGCGTGGCCCACCTTCGGGTCTTCCTGTGCACGAGCTGCTCCTTCCGGATGGCGTCCGAACCGCGCCGGCGTCGACACCGGCAGATGGCCGAGTATCGATGCATCAACATGCGCGTCAAAGCACCCCGGGCCTTTTTCTTCCGTATCTCGCTTACTTCGGGTGTGCTACCGCGTCCGCGGTACCGCCGCCGGGAGGGCTGCCGACCCGGGGGACCAGGAACCCCCGCCGCCCGAGGAGCCACAGACCGAGGATCGCGGCGAACCCGACCGCGAACAGCCACCAGTATCCGGGGAAAGCCCGATACTCCAGACGAACGTGATGCGTGCCCGGCGCAGCGGGGATCCCCACGAGGCCGGGCGCGAGCATCTGAGGCGCCACCCCGACGCCGTCCACGGTCGCGGAGAACCGCGGATCGTACGAGGCCTTCACCAGCACGACGCCCGCGCGATCCATGTCGACCGTGCCGTCGAAGACGCCGTCGGCGGGATCGGCCCCGCTGTCGAGCACGACGCCCGGCGGTCCCTCGAGATGATCGGTTCCGAGTGTGGGCATCGCACCCGCCCGTCCTCCGAAGGCGACCGTCGGCACGTATCGGCGTGCGTAGAGCCCCGACGAGAGGTACGAGGCCATCTGCGACCCCAGGTCCTGACGATCGGCGGCGATCGGCGCGATCGTGTCGACCACATCCAGATAGGTGATATCGGGGAAACGCCACAGGACGTGGCGCCCGGCGCTCGCGATCCACTCGGCGCTTGGCAGGGGCTGGTCGGCGGGCAGGATCGCGTATCGCACGCCGAAGAGCTCGCGATGTGTCGCGTTGCCGTTCTCGAACCGGTACTCGGCCGGCGACATCAGCGACCACGTCGGACGGGTGAACCCGACCGCGTCGACCTGGAGGTCCAACAGCGCCGCGAAGGCAGGGACCTGGCCGATGCGGTAGGGGGCGACGTTCGGACCGCGGAGGCCGGAGAAGATCCTGCCAGGGCCGAGCCCCTGTGCGCGCTCCACGAGCGCGGCGAACCCCACCCCGTCGGTCGCCTCGGCACGCGCCTGCTCGTCGATCCACACCGCACCCTGGTGCTCGAACCCGAGCCGCTCCCACGAGGCGGGCGCCACCGCCAAGAAGGACACGACCGAGATGGCGACGATCGCGGGGACCGGCGACGTCGTCCAACGGCGTACGAACCGATGAACGAGGTGCGCGAGGTACACCCCGCCGATCCCCATCAGGTAGATGCCGGCCAGATGGACCCCACTGATGAACCGCCGCAGGAACAGATCCCCGCCGCCGGGGAGGAGGTCGATCACGGGACCCAATGTCGGGCGGCCGAAGAAGAGGAGCAGCGCCACCAGACCGACCCCGATGACGACGCGCGGGGATCCTCGGCGCCGCGCCTGCGTTACCGCAACGACCAGCCCGACCGCGAAGAGCACGCTGAGCACCGGGAGGCGGCGGGCATCGAACAGATCGCCCGTGACGAGCCATGTCATGACGCGCTTGGCGCCGAAGGAGTCGTAGTAGAAGCTCCCCCGGCTGAACTCGTCGTTGACGGTCCATCCCGCGTCGGCCACGAGCGGGAACAGCATCCACGACGCGGCCAGCAGAGCGCCGCCCGCCACCATGCCCGCCCGAGACATCCGTCGCCAGATGTCCCGCGGCGCGGCCACCACGAACACCGCGAGCGACAGGAGCGCGAGGTAGCCCGTCAGGAGATGGACGCAGATCGTGATCGCGAGCACGAGCGCGGCGAGCCAGAGCCGGCGTCCCCTGTCGATCGCCTGCCAGCACAGCCCCCACGCGAAGGGGAGCGCCCACATACCCCACAGCTGCGCCCACGCTCCGGAACCCCGCCAGACGTAGCTCCCCCACTCGTAGCCGAGTCCGGCCGAGCTCGAGAGCAGCGGCGAGATCAGGGCAGCCGCGGCCGCGGGCCACCGTCCGAGCCCCAGGAGTCGTCCGCCGGCGTAGACCGCGACCGGCCAGAACGCGAGGAGCAGGTAGAGCGACCACCTGAACGTGGCCTCCCCTCCCACCAGGGAGACCAGCGCGGTCGTGATGTGCGGGAGCGACTGGTAGTGGTGGAACCGGCTCGCGCCCAACGAGAGGTACGGATACCAGCCGTCGAACGGCAGGTGACCCTCGCGGATCCGCTCCGCGGCCCACCGAACCATCGACCGGTGCACGGCGGCGTCGTTGAGGAACCACACCTCCCGCGTCTCGGGCCAGAGCGCGATCAGCCCGAAGGCGACCGAAGCCGCAACGAGGAGGAGCGGCGCCCGGCGGCGGTCAGGCCACGAACGATCGTTCCCGGTGTGCCTCGCCACGCGCGCGAGTGTACGCGGCGCGGGTCACGCGACCCGAGCGGTGCCCCAGCCCTACGCGGTCGTCTCGGCGGTCTCCCGCGGGTGGGTCGGGTCGATCCGGACGCTCGGGCCCATCGTCGAGGAGATCGCCAGGGACTTGATGTAGCGGCCCTTGGCCGACGAGGGCTTCGCCCGCAAGATCTCTTCGACCACGGCGAGGTAGTTCTCGATCAGCTGGCGCTCCTCGAACGACTTCTTGCCCACGATCAGATGGATGTTCCCGGTGCGGTCCGCTCGGTACTCGACCTTTCCACCTTTGATGTCGCCGACGGCCTTGGCGATGTCGTTCGTCACGGTTCCCGTCTTGGGGTTCGGCATGAGCCCGCGCGGCCCGAGCACCCGCCCGGCCTTGCCGACCGAGGCCATCATGTCGGGCGTCGCCACCGCGGCGTCGAAGTCGATCTCGCCCTTCATCACCTGCTCGACGAGCTCCTCGCCGCCCACGACGTCGGCGCCCGCCTCCGTGGCTTCGCGCGCCTTCTCGCCCACCGCGAAGACGCCGACGCGCACCGTACGCCCGGTGCCGTGCGGCAGCGTCACCGTGCCGCGCAGCGACTGGTCGGCCTTGCGTGGGTCGATCCCAAGGCGGAACGCGACCTCGATCGTCTCGTCGAACTTCGCGTCGGGCTGTTGCTTCAGCGCCTTGAACGCCTCGCCCGGCAGGTGCTCCTTCTCGTGCTCGTACTGGCGAAGCGCGCCGCGATACCGCTTGCCGTGCGCGGTCATGCGTCCACCTCCACGCCCATGCTGCGAGCCGTGCCGGCGATGATGTTCATGGCCATCTCGACGTCGTTCGCGTTCAGGTCGGCCATCTTCTGCTCGGCGATCGATCGGAGCTGCGCCTGGGAGAGCGACGCGACCTTGTCGCGGTTCGGGATCCCCGACCCCTTCTCGATCCCGGCCGCCATCTTGATCAGCTCGGCCGCCGGGGGCTGCTTCGTGATGAAGGAGAACGAGCGGTCCTCGTAGATCGTCAGCTCGACGGGGATCACCTGGCCGGCGTACTGCTGCGTCGCCTCGTTGTACTGCTTGCAGAAATCCATGATGTTCACGCCGTGCTGGCCCAGTGCGGTCCCCACGGGCGGAGCGGGCGTGGCGGCGCCGGCCTTGATCTGGAGCTTGACCAGGGCGAGCACCTTCTTCTTCTTGGGTGCCATGTGCGACCTCCTGCGGTGCCTAGCGGCCGTTCGCTGACGGCCTCCCGCACTCTCGGTTGTGCCGGCCGGTTCGAACGCCGGCCGGGTGCTGCCTAGACCTTCGACACCTGGTCGAAGCCGAGCTCGACCGGCGTTTCCCGGTCGAAGATATTCACGAGGACCTTGAGCTTGCCCTGATCCGCGTTGATCTCGCTGATCGTGCCGTTGAAGTCGGCGAAGGGCCCCGAGGTGATCCGCACGACATCGCCTTCTTCGAAGCCGAGTCGGACGGCGGGCTTGGCCTCCTCCTTCTTCACGATGAGGATCTTCTCGACCTCTCGCTTGGACAGCGGGGTGGGCTTGCTTCCCGTACCCGCGCTCACGAACCCCGTGACGCCGGGCGTGTTGCGCACGACGTACCAGGAGTCGTTGTCGTACTCCATCTTCACGAGCAGGTATCCGGGGAAGACCTTCTTCTGGACGACCTGCTTCTTGCCGTTCTTGATCTCCATCACGTCTTCCATCGGGATGTGGACGCGGAAGATCTTGTCCTCCATCTGCATCGTGTGGATCCGCTGCTCGAGGTTCGTCTTCACCTTGTTCTCGTAGCCGGCGTAGGTATGCACCACGTACCAGTCGCCCGGTCCGCCGAACGGATCGTCGGCAACGGGGAGGTCCGGGAGGTCCGCGACCTCCTCGCTCGGCGCCTCGACGGCGGCCGGCGGGTGCGGCTCGTGGCCCATGTCGACAGGAAGCTCACCGTCTCCCTGCATGGCCTCCATCTCGAGGTATTCCTGGTCGCCCAGCGCCTCGTCGGGCGCGGTGGCCTCAACCGCCACCTCGGCCAAGATCTCTTCGGCCACGGCGCCTCCGACCTCCTCGACGGCGACCGCGTCGGACAACCCCTGCGCGAACACCGACTCGGCCACGTCGCCGGCTCCCACGTCGACGAGCGCCTGCGCCTCGGCGGCGGCCTCCTCGATGATGCCTTCGGCCGTAGCGTCGGTCGCGAGCTGCACGGCGGCAGCCTCGTCGGCCGCATCGGCCAGCGTGGTGACCGCGGTCTCGTCGGGGTCGCGCAGTTCGGCCGAAGCCCCGAGGGCGTCGGCCACGGGCGTAGCGTCGTCGGTGGTCTGGTCGGTGTCTTCGATCACTACGAGTCCTTCGGTTGGGGTCAGCCGAGCAGGTCCAAGATCGCCCGGGAGAACATGAAGTCGAGCCCGAACACATAGGTGGTGAGCACCACGATCGTGGCGAGCACGACCACCGTGTACGAGATCAGCTCCCGACGGCTCGGCCAGTCGACCTTATTGAGCTCTTGGCGAACCTCTTTCAGGAACTGCCGCACGCCGGTTCGCTTGCGCTTCTCCTGCGTGGCGGCACGACGAGCGGTAGCGGCGGGCGCGGCCTTTCGGTCGGTCCCAGCCTTCTTCGAAGCGCGATCGGCGCGCTCCTGCAGCCGCTTCATCTGTCTGTTCATGGTGCTCCCTTGCAGGCGCGGAGGGACTTGAACCCCCAACCGCCGGTTTTGGAGACCGGTGCTCTACCAAATTGAGCTACGCGCCTCCGCCGATCCCCGGGGGAACTTCGGAGCGACCAGTATAGGGTCCGCCCGAAGGTGGCGGCAAAGGAACCCCTTCGGACCTTCGCGCGGGCGCCGCGAGACCCGCGGTCCACCGGTTTCCCGCCGCTACGTGTGTACCCATAGCTCGTGGCCTATGCTCCACCGGACGTACCGCGGCGGCCCCGGATCGTGAGACGTCGATGGAAGAGTACGGACCCACGTATCAGCCGGAGCATGCCGGCGCCCCCCGGCGTGGTCGCTTCCGCAAGGACGCCCCCGCCTCCGAGCCGATGATGACTCCGTCGGAGCATCGGGTAACCGCCGCGCTCGAGCGCACGATCGACGAGCGGATCGACCTCGGGCTGCAGGAGATCGAGCGGCAGGCCGCCGCCCTGATGCGCGAGGTCGCCGCCGAGGTCTGGCGCGCCGGTGCAACCGACACCCGCCCCGAGCAGGAGCGCATCATCTCGCTGCTGTCGCGGGACCAAGCGATCCGGAGCCTCCTTTCCTCAAGCGACGAGCGATTCCAGTCGCTCGCCGTCCGCTCGGCGCGGTTCGAGGATCACCTCGCCGAGCTGTCGCAACAGGGCCGCGCGACCCGAGAGGCGATCCAGACCTCGGTCGAGGCGGTACGCAAGATCGCCGACTCCCCCACCATCCAAGGGGTCGAGGAGATCCGCGCGCAGCTCGTCCAGGTCGAGGCGCACATCGCGGCAGCGTTCGCGCACCTCGACGAGCGCGACCGGGCGCTGACCGAAGGCGTGCTGCGCCAGGTGCGTGACCACGGCGACCTGATCGCCCGGGAAACGGGCCGGATCAGCGAGGCGATGCAGAGCTACGTCCAGGGCGGCACCGAGGCGATGGGCATGCTCGCCCAGCGCGTGGAGCAGCACGCCGAGGCGTTCGCCTCGCAGGATGCCCACCTCGCCGAGCACGTGGCCGACAGCGTCACGGGCGCGATCGCGCCCGTCGGCGAGCAACTCGACATGTTGTCGGAGCGCGTGGGTATCGGTGCGCGGAGCCAGCACGAGATCCGAGCCGCGATCGAGCGCGTGGTCGACACCCGGATGCGTTCGCTGGCCGAGCTGATCCGGTCGGACTCGACCGCGCTTCGCACGCTGATCGAGGAGCGGGCCGTGTCGAGCGACGGGGGTGAGGTCGGCACCGCAGCCATGATCGCCTCCTTCGAGGACCACATGAAGGCGCTCACCGTCTCGACAGAACGTCAGGTCCAGGCGATGACCCGCACGGCCGAGC
>JANLXF010000247.1:0-8690 GCA_031364965.1 Actinomycetes bacterium
GCCTGATCGAGAACGGCCCCATCCCCCGGGTCAAGCCGGTCAAGTTCCTCCTCAACTGGGGCCGCCGGTACTCCCTGTGGGTCATGAACTTCGGCCTCGCGTGCTGCGCGATCGAGTTCATCGCCGCCTCCACGTCCAAGAACGACTTCATCCGGCTCGGCGTGATCCCGTTCGCGCACGGGCCGCGGCAGGCCGACCTCCTCGTGGTGGCGGGCACGCTCACCGACAAGATGGCGCCCGCGCTCAAGCGCGTGTACGACCAGATGCCCGAGCCGAAGTACGTGATCTCGTTCGGATCCTGCTCGAACTGCGGCGGGCCGTACTGGGACTCGTACTCCGTGACCAAGGGCGTCGACCAGATCGTCCCGATCGACGTCTACGTGCCCGGCTGCCCGCCCCGCCCCGAGGCGCTGATGCACGGGATCATCAAGCTGCAGGAGAAGATCAAGCACGAGGACATCCAGGAGAAGTTCAGTGGCAAGCACTCCACGCCCACTTTCTCCTGACGACGTGGGATCGCGCCTTCGGGCGCGATTCGGCGACGACGTGACCGACGCGGCCGAGCAGTACGGCCATCCCGTGCTGACGGTGACGCCGGATCGCTACCACGAGGTCGTTCGGTTCCTGCGCGACGAGCCCGAGTTCGACTGCGACTACTGCGACTTCACCACGGGCGTGGACTGGGGCGCCGACGGCGGGTTCGAGGTCGTCACCCATCTCTTCTCGACCGCGCACCACCACAACGTGCGTGTGAAGGTCCGGCTCCCGCACGACGAGCCGGTGATCGACACGATCAGTGACCTGTATCCGACCTGCGACTGGCACGAGCGGGAAACCCACGAGATGTTCGGGATCCGGTTCGCGGGCCACCCCCTGCCGGTCAAGCTGCTCCTGTCCGAGCCCTTCGAGGGCCACCCGCTCCGCAAGGACTTCCCGCTCATGACCCGCGAGGCCAAGCCGTGGCCGGGCGCGGTCGAGGGCGAGGAGGACGAGGACGAATGATCGCCCGCGCCGGCGTGTCCGTCTTCGATTCCTGGACCATCGCCTTCTGGCTGGTCCTCTTGCTCAAGACGGCCGCGGTGCTCGTGTTCTTCCTGGTCGTGCCGCTCGCGGTCGGGTACATGGAGCACAAGGTCATGGCCCACATGCAGTCCCGTGTGGGGCCGATGGAGGCCGGGTCCTTCCACGGGTGGGCGCAGCTCGTGGCCGACGGCGTGAAGTTCATCCAGAAGGAAGACATCGTCCCCGAGGCCGCCGACCGGGGCGTGTTCTCGCTCGCGCCGGCCGTCGCGATGATCCCGTATATCGCGATCTTGGTCGTGCTGCCCTTCGGGCCGACCCTGTGGGCGCTCAACCTCGACGTGGGCATCTTCTTCGTGTTGGCGATGTCGAGCGTCTCGGTGATCGGGGTGCTGATGGCGGGGTGGTCGTCGGCGAACAAGTTCGCGCTGATCGGGGCGCTCCGGGCGGCCGCACAGCTGATCGCGTACGAGTTGCCGCTGGTCCTAGCGGCGGCCGCGGTCGTGATGCAGGCCGGCACGCTCTCGCTCGTCGGGATCGTCGAGGCGCAGCAAGGGCTCTGGTTCGTGGTCCCGCAGTTCCTCGGCTTCTTCATCTTCATGACGGCGGCGCTCGCCGAGCTCACGCGCCCCCCGTTCGACATGCCGATCGCCGACTCCGAGATCATCTTCGGCGCCTACACCGAATACACCGGGCTGAAGTTCGCGTTCTTCCTGCTGGCGGAGTACGGCGGGATCGTGGCCCTCACCGGCATCGCCTCCGTCCTGTACCTGGGCGGCTACAAGCCGCTGCCGATGGTGCCGCTGCCCGACTGGATGTGGATGTTCGGCAAGATCTTCGCGCTATCGTTCGTCGTCATCTGGCTCCGGGTGAGCTTTCCGCGCCTGCGCGAGGATCAGTTGCAGCGCTTCTCGTGGCTCGCGCTGATCCCGCTGTCCCTGGTGCAGATCCTGGTGGTGGCGGTCGCCAAGGTTGCGGTGAAGTAACGGCACACGGAGAAGGGGAGGGGGCGAAGTGGCAGACACAGACAAGCTCGACCAGCCGGAGTCCGGCGTGGGTCAGGGCCTGATCAAGGGGCTCGGGGTCACGCTGAAGACGATGCTGAAGCCGGCCATCACCGTGCAGTACCCGCACGTGAAACCCGACCTGCCCCCGCGCACCCGGGGTGTCATCGCGCTGAAGCAGGAGAACTGCACGGTCTGCTACAAGTGCGCACGCGAGTGTCCCGACTGGTGCATCTACATCGACGCCCACAAGGAATCCCACGACCCCGCGGGGGGTGGCCGAGCCCGATCGGCCAAGATCCTCGATCGGTTCGCGATCGACTACGCGCTCTGCATGTACTGCGGCATCTGCGTCGAGGTGTGCCCGTTCGATGCGTTGTTCTGGAGCCCGGAGTTCGAGTACGCCGAGTACGAGATGGACGAGCTCCTACATGAGAAGGAGCGCCTCGAGGACTGGACCTACACCGTGCTGCCCCCGCCCGCCCTCGAAGAGGGCGCCGAGCCGCTCGGGGAGGCCTCCTAGCATGTCGGGACAGGAGTACGCGTTCATCGTGCTCGCGGTGGTGGGCTCGGTCGCGGCGATCGCCGTGGTGACGGCGCGAAACGTCGTGCATGCCGCCCTGTACCTCGTGGTGACCCTGCTCTCGGTGGGGGGCGTCTACCTGCTCGTGGGAGCGGAGTTCCTCGGCTGGGTCCAGATCTTGATCTACGTGGGCGCGATCGTGATCTTGTTCCTGTTCGGCTTGATGCTCACGAAGGCGCCGATCGGTCGTGACGTCCTCGACAACCACCAACGCTGGCTGGCTGCGCTCGTGGGCGCGCTCGTCTTCGCCGGCCTGGTCTTCCTCGTGCAGGACGCCTTCCCGCTGCAAGACGCCGTGGCCACCGAGAGCTTCCAGGGCACGACGGGCCTGATCGGCGACGCCATCTTCCGGCGCTACGTCCTGCCGTTCGAGGCGATCTCGTTCCTGTTGCTCGCCGCCCTCATCGGCGCGATCGTGCTGGCGAGGAAGGACGAGTCCACATGATCCGGCTCCCGCTCATCCTCTTCTTCTCGGCCCTGCTGTTCTCCGCGGGGGTCTACGGCGTGCTGGCCCGCCGCAACGCGATCATGGTGCTGATGGCGATCGAGCTGATGCTGAACGCGGTGAACGTGAACCTGATCGGATTCTCGGCCCAGCTCAAGGACGTGAACGGGCAGATCTTCGCCCTGTTCGTGATCGCCGTGGCCGCCGCCGAGGTCGGGATCGGGCTCGCGATCGTGATCTTGCTGTTCCGCAACCGTGAATCGATCAACATCGACGAGGTGAACCTCCTCAAGTGGTAGCCGAGACGGGAGCCGCCGTGGCCGGATCGGTCAACGTGTTCGTGCGGTACGCGTGGCTGATCCCGTTGCTGCCGATCGCCTCGGCCTGCCTCACCCTGTTCTTCGGCAAGCGAACGCCCGGCAGAGGCGCCGTGTACGGCATCGCGGCGCTCGCGACGACGATGCTGATGTCGCTGGGCGTCCTCTGGCACTTCGTGCAGGGCAACGGCGTGTACGCCCCGGCGGGTCTCGAATGGTTCACGATCGGCCCCCTCCGTCTCGAGCTGGGGATGTACGTCGACGGCCTCACCGCGGCGATGCTCGTGGTGGTCACGACGATCTCGCTGATGGTGCACATCTACTCCCTGGGCTACATGCACGGCGACGCGCGCTTCACCTGGTTCTACTTCGTGCTCTCGATGTTCACCGCGGCGATGCTCACCGTCGTGATCGCGAACAACCTGATCGAGCTGCTGATCGGGTGGGAGGTCATGGGGGTCTGCTCGTACCTGCTGATCGGCCACTGGTACGAGGAGAAGCAGAACTCGAACGCGGCGATCAAGGCGTTCATCACGACCCGGATCGGGGACATCCCCTTCATGTTCGGGATCATCATGCTGATCGCCGCGACCGGCTTCACCACGACGAACATCGTGGGCGTGGGTGAGGCGATCAAGGAGCCGGCGATCTCGGCGCTCTTCGTCTCGATGGCCGCGATCCTGCTGTTCGGCGGCACGATCGGGAAGTCGGCGCAGTTCCCCTTGCACGTGTGGCTCCCCGACGCCATGGCGGGCCCCACGCCGGTGTCCGCCCTGATCCACGCGGCCACGATGGTCGCGGCCGGCGTCTACCTCGTCGGGCGGTTGTTCGAGGTCTTCCTCCACGCCGAGCCGTGGGTGCTCACCACCGTCAGCATCATCGCGGCGATCACGACCTTGGGGGCGGCGCTCCTCGCGATCGTCCAGGACGACATCAAGCGCGTGCTCGCCTACTCCACGCTCTCGCAGCTGTCGTACATGGTCGCGGGGCTCTCGATGGGCGAAGAGGGCATGACCGCCGGGTTCTTCCATCTGTTCACCCACGCCTTCTTCAAGGCGCTGCTCTTCCTCGGTGCGGGCGCGGTGATCCACGCCGTGCACTCCAACGACATGAGCGACATGGGCGGCCTGCGCAAACAGATGCCGATCACGTTCTGGACCATGATCATCGGCTCCCTCGCCCTGGCCGGGATCTTCCCGCTCGCGGGGTTCTGGTCCAAGGACGAGCTCCTCGTCGTGGCGCAGGAGACCGGCCACACGTGGCTCTTCGTGGTCTTCCTGGTCACCGCGGCGATCACGGCCTTCTACACGATGCGGATGGTGATGCTCACGTTCTTCGGCGACTACCGGGGGCACGGCCACCCGCACGAGGCGCCGTCGACGATGACCGGGCCGTTGATCTTCCTCGCGCTCTGCACCGTGGGCGTAGGGTTCCTCGGTGCGCCGCAGCTGGGCTCGGTCTTCGGCGACTGGGTCTTCTTCGAGCAGCCGCACGCGGGCACGTTCGTGGCCTGGATCGCGCTGCTCAGCACGGTCGTGGCGGTGGGCGGTCTCGCGGTGGGCTATCGGCTCTACCAGCGGCGCGCGGAGCGCGACCCCATGGAATCGGCCCTCGGCCCCATGTGGAACGTGCTCCAGCACCGCTACTACATCGACGCGTTCTACATGCGGGCGATCATCTACCCGACGCGCGACACGCTGTCGGCGGCGGTCTACTGGACCAACCAGCACGTGCTCGACGCCGCCGTCAACGGGGCGGCCGCGCTCGCGCGGGGCCTGTCGCACGTCATCATGTGGTTCGACCGCACCATCATCGACGGGTTCGTGAACGGGCTCGGCGAGACCGCAGGCAGCACGGGCGGCCTGCTGAAGAAAGTGCAATCGGGGAACGTCCAGTGGTACGCGGCCGGCCTGTTCGTCGGCGTGATCGCGCTGGCGATCGCGTTCATCCGCATCGCGTGATCAGAGGAGAGAGGCTTCGATGAACTGGCACAACTCGGCGATCACGGTCACGACGCTGTTACCGATCCTCGGCGCGCTCGTGATCATCTGCGTGCCGAAGGACAAGGATCGCTTGATCCGCGGCCTCGGGATCTTCTTCACGGCGGCCGCGCTCGTGCTGGCGATCGCGATCGCCGTCGGATTCGACTACGGCACCGGCGACTTCCAGTTCGTCTTGAACGTCAAGTGGATCGAGACGATCGGTGCCAACTACCACGTGGGCATCGACGGGATCTCGATGCCGCTCTACGTGCTGACCTTCCTGCTGTCGTTCCTGTGCGCGATCTACACGTGGCGCTACGTGCCCGACCCCGGCCGCACGAAGGCGTTCCTCGCGTTGATGCTGCTCCTGGAGACCGGCATGGCCGGGACGTTCATCGCCTTCGACCTGATCCTGTTCTTCGTGTTCTGGGAGATGGTCCTGGTCCCGATGTACTTCCTGATCGCGATCTGGGGCTCGGCGAACCGCGAATACGCCTCGATCAAGTTCTTCCTCTACACGCTGTTCGGGTCCGTGTTCATGCTGCTGGGGTTCCTGGCACTCTACTTCAGCGGGCCCACCGACGCCCTGGGGCACCACACCTTCGACATGCTGCGACTCACCGAGTTCGGCGCCGGCGGAGGCTTCAGCCGCACCTTCCAGCTGGTCGTGTTCGGTGGGATCGCCCTGGGCCTCGCGGTGAAGGTCCCGATGTGGCCGTTCCACACGTGGCTGCCCGACGCCCACACCGAGGCCCCGACGATCGGCTCGGTGCTCCTGGCAGGGATCATGCTGAAGATGGGCACCTACGGGTTCATCCGCATCGCGATCCCGATGCTGCCCGAGGGAGCGCATGCGTACGCCCCTTGGATCGGCGGTCTCGCCGTGATCGGCATCGTCTACGCGTCGCTGGCCTGCCTCGCGCAGAAGGACCTGAAACGACTGATCGCCTTCTCCTCGGTCGGCCACATGGGATTCGTGATGCTCGGCATCGCGACGCTCACCCCGATCGGGATCCAGGCCGCGATCTTCGGGATGGTGGCGCACGGAGTCATCACCGGCATGCTGTTCTTCTGCGTGGGGTCGATCTACGACCGCTATCACACCCGGGAGATCGCGGTGATCGGCGGCGGCATGGCCCAGGAGATGCCCAAGCTCGCCGGGGTCTTCGCGTTCGTGGCGATCGCGTCGCTGGGCCTGCCCGGCCTCGCGGGCTTCTGGGGTGAGGTCATGTCGCTGCTCTCGTCCTTCAACCCTGCGCCGGGCCTCAATGTCGGCCTGTTCCGCGCGTACATGGTGGCGGGAGGCGTCGGCACGGTCCTGACCGCGGGGTACTTCCTGTGGATGTTGCAGCGCGTCAATATGGGGACGCTGCCCGAACGCTGGAGCGGCAAGGGCTTCCGCGACATCATCGCGGTGGAGTGGCTCGCGTGGCTCCCCCTCCTGGCCCTCACCCTCGTGCTCGGGCTCTTCCCGCGCCTGGTCTTCGGCATCACCGATAACGCGGTCGGTGCCCTCACGAGCCTGATCGGCAGGTGACCGGAGCCCCCATGGACATCGACTATCGCGCGCTCCTACCGGAGCTGATCCTCTCGGGCACGGTGATCCTGGTGCTCGTCGTGGATGTGTTCCTGTCCGCGCGGCGCAAGTGGCTCGCGATGCCCCTCGCGATGGTCGGCGTGGTGGCGGCCCTGGTGGCGTTGCTGTCACTGGTGGGGGGACCGACCCGCACCGCGTTCGGCGGAAGCTTCGTCGTCGACCGTTTCACGCTGCTGTTCCAGGGGTTCTTCTTGGTGGCCGCCATCGTGGTCCTCGCGATCTCCCTCCGGTATTTCCGCGAGGGCGGGTTCTACCAGGGCGAGTACTACTTCTTGTTGCTCACCGCGTTCCTCGGGTGCGTGATGATGCCCGGCTCGCGGGATCTGCTGCTGCTGTTCGTCTCCCTCGAGCTCGTCTCGGCCCCAGGATTCCTGATGGCGGCGTTCCGCAAGGGCGACATCCGTTCCAACGAGGCAGGGCTGAAGTTCTTCCTGATCGGGGTCCTGTCGACCGCCGTGATGCTCTACGGGATGAGCCTGATCTACGGGGTCACCGGCGCCACCCGGCTCGACGCGATCGCCGTCGGGCTCAGCCGCGTGGTGGGAACGAGCCGGGAGACCCTCGCGCTCGCCGCGATCCTGTTCGTGGTCGTGGGCTTCGCGTTCAAGGTGAGCGCCTTCCCGTTCCAGTTCTGGGCCCCCGACACCTACGAAGGCTCGCCGGTGCCCGTGGCCGCGTTCCTGGCCGTGGCCTCCAGCGCCGCGGGGTTCGCCGGGCTCCTGCAGCTGATGTTCATCGCGTTCATCGGCCAGCACGAGTTCTGGGTGCCGATCTTCGTGCTCCTGTCGCTCGCCACGATGACGCTCGGCAACCTCGTCGCGCTGCAGCAGACACAGATCGTGCGGCTGCTCGCGTACTCGGGGATCGCGCAGTCGGGCTACATCTTGATGACGTTCGCGCTCGTCACCGACGACGCGGCCACGAACCACGCCGCGTTCTCCGCCGCCGTGGCGTACATCTTGATCTACGGGGTGATGAACGTCGGCGCGTTCGCAGCGGTCGTCGCGGTGAGTCGCCGCGCGAGCAGCCTGCGGATCAGCGACTTCGCGGGCCTGGTCAAGGTCGCGCCGTTGATCGCGGTGGGGATGGCAACGTTCATGATCTCGCTGGCCGGTGTGCCCCCGACGGGCGGATTCTGGGGGAAGCTGCTGATCTTCCGGGCGGCGATCGATCGCGGCGGACCGCTCGGCGTGTGGCTCGCCGTCATCATGCTGGCGAACTCCGTCGTGAGCATCTCGTACTACTTCGCGGTTCCGCGTCAGATGTTCCTGAAGCCCGCCGAGGACGAGACGCCGCTCGCGGCGCCCGTGCTCGTCTCCGCGGTCGTCGCGGTCGCGACGGTCGCGATCGTGATGATCTTCATCCTGCCCGGTGCGTTCGCGCGCCTGGCCGATCTCTCCTCACTCGTCGGCGGTTGAGCGCCGGACGTCGGCGAGGGGCTGAACCCTGTCATTCGTTCGGGCGAACGTAGGATCGAGAGGTTCGATCGACGCGACCGCCCGAGGAGGCACCCGTGACACCCGGCATCAACCGTGCGAAGACCTGGATCCTGATCGCCGCGATGGGCGGCCTGTTCGTCCTGATCGGCGGGGGAGTGGGGGCGTTCACGAACCTGGGTGCGAGCACCGGCGCCGCGCTCTTCCTGGGCTTGGGGCTCGTGTTCAACGCGGCGATGTACTGGTACTCGGACAAGATCGCCATCGCCACCACGCGGTCCAAGCCGGTGACCGAGCAGGAGCAGC
>JANLXF010000270.1:0-31618 GCA_031364965.1 Actinomycetes bacterium
GCTGGGAGGGCCGGATCTTCGTCCCCGACCTGGACCCACCTGCGATCAACCTGCCGATCCTGCACCTGACCGACACGGTGCTCACCGTGGAGCGGAGCAGCTACGCGCCCGAGCTCGCCGCGCGCGCGGGCGGCACGGGCACCCTGGTCGCGCTGCTGGAGTTCGACCACACGCTCGCCGGCGTGGGCCTCTACGCCCCGCAGGGGCTGCATCTGCCGCTCGAGCGTGACCGCTTCCATCGGAAAGCGCTCCAATTCCCGAGCCGTGTACAGGAGGGCCACCAGCGGTTCTTCTCGTCCGGCGGGCGCGCGTTCTGTCTGTACGTGGTGCTCGGCACGGGTCGCGGCGTCGACCGGCGCCTCGCCGACGTGAACCGAGCCCTCGTCTCGCTCGAGATCGAACCGCGGAAGGTGACGGTGTGACCGGTCTGTGGATCGCGGTGACCGCCCTGGCACTGGCCGTGGTGTTCCTGGCGCTGGTGCTGGCGGGCGCGGTGCGCCGGCTCGACACGCTCCGCGCAACGGTCGGCGCGCTCTCGGAGCAGATGGATCCACCGGAGGGCGCCGTGAGCGAGGTGGCGCATCCCCCGTCGGGACTGCCGCTGGGCGCCGCGGCGCCGGCGATCGAGGGCGACCGCATCGACGGCGGACGGTGGTCGTCGGCCGCGTGGGCGGGGCGAAAACACCTCGTCGCCTTCGCGGATCCCGGATGCCTGGCGTGCGAGGACCTGGTGCCTGCCTTGGTCGCGGGGGCGGCCGCGGGGGAGATCGTGCCGACGGTGGTGGTCGCCGCGGCCGACCCCGGCGCGTGGCCCGCGAGCTGGCGGTCCCCGTCGGGTGCGCAGGAGCGCGTCGTCGTCCTCACCGACGCCGGCGAGGCGATCGCCGCCACGTTCGACTCGGGATTCACACCGCACGTCTTCGTGATCGACGAGGGCGGGGCCGTGACGGGGAAGGGACCGGCGGACTCGCTCGAGGCGGTTCGGACGCTACTGCGCGGATCGGACGGGGTCAGGATCGTGCGACCGGGGGCGAACGGTGCCTAGCCGACCCGGGTACCCGGGCGAGCCGCACCTCGAGCCGCTCACCTTCAGCCGCCGCGGGTTCTTCGCACGTACGTCGACCGCCGCGCTCGCTGCCTTCGCGATCGTCGCCGGGGCGCCCGGCGTCGCGCAGGCGGGCGACGACGGCCCGACAGATCCGCCCTCGCCGGGCGCGCCTGCCCGTCCGCAGCCGCCTCCTTGTCGGGTCCGGTGCGAGCCCGTGACGAAGACCGGGTGCGCCTGCGGAGGCTTCCTCTACCGGTGTCGCGGGTGCGGGACGTCGTTCCACGCGTGCATCGACGGCAAGCCGTTCACCTGGGTGTGTCTGCGCCGAAGCTGCTGACCCGGCAGCCCCTCAGGTGGAGCGTGCGGACCGGCCCAGCACGCGGTAGGCGGTCCAGGCGTTCGTGCGCGCGAGCCAGGTGAACCAACGCAGCCCCGAGGGTCCGTCGGCCTCCAGCGACACCGCCTCGTTCACGCGCGCGGTCTTCGTCGCGGTGGCGATCGCCCTTCGGTTGGACCAGGTGGCGCCGGCGTCACCCGATTCGCGGTAGAGGGCGTCGATCCGGGCGCCCTTCGCGTCGGGGCGCAGGCACGGATCTTTGACGCCCGGACGCGACCGGCACACCGCGTAGACGGCCGCGAGCCCATCGGCGCCGAACGGGGCGATCGTGGCGCCGTACGCACCGGCCCAGCGACGACCGTTCGCGCTCACCGGCCAGGGACCGTCCACATCGACCCGCCCCGAGAGCGTGGCGCCGTCGAACACGCGGGCCGCCACGCCGGTCGCGGTCGTGTAGCCGACCGCCACGCGATCCGAAACGCCGTCGTCGGCGCCCCGGACCACCGGGTAGCGGTTGCCGTCGTTCGGGCTCGCGCCCGAGATGCGGGTCGGGGACGGCATCGCGCCCCAGTCGTTGCCGCCGGTGGAGGAGGTCAGTGCGACCTGACGCCCTCCCGGGGCCGCGAACCATGCCGCGAGGACGTTCGACCCGGACGCGCCGATCGCCGGATAGCCGACGAAGCCCTCGGACGAGCCACGTCCCGACGTGGTCGTGCCGATCGTCGTCGTGGTCCAGGAGTCGCCGGCGTCGGCGGAGGTGGCCATCCGGATCGCTCCCGTGTCGGCGGCCGTCCACACGACCCAGACGGCGCTGCCCGAGGCGGCCACGACCGGGTAGTCGGCCCGCGTCGTAACGCCGCTCAGGGCGACGGGCGCCGACCACGAGCCGCCCTGCTGCGATCCGACGCGGATCCAGACGCGGCGCGGGGCCTTCGGCCGGTATCGGAGATAGCTGGTCTGCGTGACCCACGCCACGTAGACGTGGGTGCCGGCGGCGGCGATCGAGGGCCGCACCGCATGGTCGCCGGCGGGCGAGACCCGCTTGGGGACGGACCAGGCGGGCGGGCTCGAGATCGGGCTGCGCTGCCAGAACACGCCCACGAAGGGCCCGCTGTCGGTGGCGCAGGCCCCGGTGGGCGGCGGACAGTCGCTGGCCCACACGGTGTGGAGGTAGGCGTCGGACCTGCCGATCGCGTTGCCGACGGTCCACGATGAGGGCGCCGAGACGCGTCGCGTGGGGGTGAGGTCGATCGCGGCCAGGGCGGCACTCGGGGTGGCGACCAGCAGCGCGGCCGCGACCGCCGTCACCGTGAACGGTCTCAGGAGGCTACGCACCGCAGGCATGCGGACAGGATGCCACGCGCCCGGGCGCTCGAGGGTTTCTCAGGGGATCACGGGAGGATCGGTGGGACTGGGATCCGGGCTGGGAGACGGGGTGACAGAGGGTCCGGGTTCCGGAGACGGCGAGGGCAGCGGCGAGGGCGAAGGGGGCGGTGGGTTCCCTCCTCCTCCTCCTCCTCCTGTGCCGTTGCCGGTTCCCGTGCCGGTGCCGCCGCCCGCGCCGGTCGTGGCGGGAGGACCAGCGTGCGACGGCGCGCCCGTCGGGCTCCAGCTGGGGAACCACGGGGATGGCCGCGGCGACGGCTCGGGGCTGTAGGTTGCGGACCAACTGGGCGCCCACGTCACCGGCGGCACCGCGTCGATCACGGCCGGCGACAGGGACGGCGCGGGGGTGTAGTTCGCCAAGGCGTACTGCTGAGGAGCGTCCTTGGTCAGCAGCTCGAACGCGATCGCGCTCACGATGAGGAGACACACGCCGATCCCGGCGCGGATGATCGTGCGTTCGCGGGGGGGTTCGAGCCTCATCCAGCGCTAAGACTACCGGGCTTTCGGCCTAGTTCACACGACCTAACTCGGATCGGTTCGACAAGGATCCGAGGCTCCGCCTCAGGTACGGGGATCGACCACCCCCGGCCGGCCGCCGCCGATCCCGGGGAAGATATCCGCGACCGTGCCTGCGCCACACCGCTTCTCGAGGATCTCGGCGAGGAGCGCGCGGTAGTCGGTCGTGGCGTTCAGGTCGCCGTCGATCAGATCGCCGGGCGCGAGTCCCGGCCACGTGCCGTGGATTTGGCCGCCCTTGACCCCGCCGCCCAGCAGCAACACCGCCTGGCCGAACCCATGATCGGTGCCGCCCGATCCGTTCTCCTCGACCCGGCGCCCGAACTCCGTGAGGGTCACCAGCGTGACGCCGTCCAGGCCCGCGCCCATGTCCGTGCCGAACGCGGCCAACGCCTCGCTCAGCTCGGTGAGGTGATCACGCATCCATCCGGCGTCGACCGACCCCTGGTCCACGTGCATGTCCCAGTCGCCGTAGTCGACGGCAGCCACCTGGAGCCCCACGCCCGCCTTGATCAGGCGGGCGACATCTTTCAGCGCGGCGCCGAGTCCCGTGTCGGGATAGACGGCGCCGCTCGCCGGGGTGTACCCGGCCGCCTGCAGGGTGGCCGCGGTACCGATCGCGCCGAGGGCCGTCGCGGCCGGGGACGCGAGCAGCTCGGGCGCGTCGGTGTGCAGGCTGCCCAACGCGGTGTTCCATCGGGCGAGCTCGGTCGCATCCCACGCGCCGTTCAGCTCGAACGAATCCACCGACCACATCGCGAGCTCCTGGCTCGGTCCGAGGAACGCCGACGACGCCGTGTTCGAGCCGAGCTGCGACGCCTGGAACGCCGTCCCGGTGTCGCGCAGCCCGAGCACGCGATCGAGCCAGCCGGTGCGAAGCGACGAGCCGGGCGCCGCGCGCTCCATCTCCTCCATCGCCGAGAAGTGCGAGCGGTTCGGCTCCGCCATCCCGACGGCATGGATCACGCCGAAGTCGCCCGCATCGAAGAAGGGCTTGAGCGGGGCCATCGCCGGATGCATGCCGAAGATCCCCCCGAGCGGCAGCAGCTGCCCCTGCGGGATCGCGATGTTCGGTCGCCACGCGGCGTAGTCGACGTCGCCGGTGGGCACGATCGCCTGCAGGCTGTCGAAGCCGCCTCGCAGCGAGAGCACGACCAGCACGTCTCCGTCGTACGGGGTGTCGGCGAAGGCCATGCGGGTGAACATGCCTTCGGAGGCGAGCCCGGCGACGAGGCCGGCGACCCCGGCGGCTTTCAGGAACGAACGTCGTGAGAGCTCCGGGCCGGCCGGGCAGCCGCAATCCCTGCGCGGCCTCACCGATGGTTCGAGCGTGTCCATGCGATCAGCTGATCCCGTGATAGGGCGAGTCGAGGATGAGCGCCACGAGGTAGGGAAGGCGCCAGGTCACGGCCGCGTCGCCCCGGCTGAGCACGTCGTCCGCCGTCTTGCCGAGGAACGTCAGCACCGCGTCGCGGTGCGCCGGAGCGAGCTTGCGGAACACGAGCGTGTGCGCCACCGCGTCGACGAGCCCTCCATAGGTCGCCGGGAGCGGTTTCGGCAGCACGGTGTCCTTGAGCGGCGGCAGCTGCAGCGCATCGGGCCACCAATGGGCGGCGAGCGAGACGTGGGTGTTCCAGCTGTTCAGCGAGCCGCCGGCCGACGCCCACGCGGACGCGACGTCGGGGTACCCGTTGGGCTGCTTCCACGCCATCGGCGCGTGGCTGAGTCCCTCGATCATCCAATAGAGACCCTGGAGGCCGTCGGTGCCGCTCGCGTCGGGCTGGATCCCGAGGATCCTGAGCGTCGCGACCACGTCCTCCATCGGGCGGCGCACCTTCGTCCCGATCGCCCGCGTGAAGGCCTTCGAGCGGAAGAGCTGGCGAAGCACCGGTGCGATCGCGGTGTCGTGATCGAGGTAGGTCTGCGCGAGTCTGTCGACGAGTGCCGGCTGCGGCTCGTCGCTCACGAACCGCTCGCAGAGCTTCGTCGCGATCCGAGCGGCGGTCGACGGGTGATGGGCGAGGTGATCCACGTACGCGAGCCCGACGTCGTAGCCACCCTTGGCCGAGCCGTTGGGCGCCGACCAGTCGACGACGCTGACGGGACCCACGTAGTGGTTCCACTTGTCATATGCGAACTCGCCCGTGTCCCACGAGATGCCGAACCCGGTCATCACCAGCGTCGACTGGCGCATGTCCTCTTCGTCGTAGCCGCCGGCGACGCCGAGGGTGTGGAGCTCCAGGAGCTCCCGTCCGTAGTTCTCGTTCGGGTTGTCCTTCGTGGACTCCGCGTTGTTGAGGTACATCATCATCGCCGGGTGGGTCGCCGAGGCCGTCAGCATCTGCGAGAACTTGCCGAGGGCGAATCTCCTGATCACGCGGCGGTCGTAGTCGTGCCGCGACCACCAGACCTTGTCGCTCGGGTTCGTCACGTTCAGATGGTTCGACCAGAAGTCGACCATGACCTCCAGGAGCTGCCGTTCGCTCCAGGCCGCGCGCAGGATCGCCGCCTGCCCGAGCTCGAACATCAGGTCCCACGACCCGCCGATCGTCGCGTATGCCTCGGTCACGCCGAGCGACAGGTTGGGGTAGCGCGACGCCACGAAGTCCTCGACGAACGAGTCGTCGATCCCTGCCGGGTCGAGCTGCCGGTCGAGCCACGCGCCCGATCCCAGGCGCCGGATCGATCGCACCGAGCGGGCCGTGGGGCCGTACGTCGCGCGGCGGAGCAGGTGAAGGTCGGGGTCCGTCGGCACGAAGATGCCCGCGGCAGCCGCCGGCCGCGAAGCGAGCAGGGCCGGGAGCACTCCCGTGCCCCCGGCCACCGCTCCCAACGCCGCGGTCCGGATGAACGCCCTCCGCCCGAATCGGCCGGCGTCCTCCGCCGATCGATCGGCGATCCCCCTCATCAGGGATAGCTATCGGCGGATAACTCTCTCGGTCTTGACGGTCACGCAGCGGATGTGGACCGAAGACCTACCAGGTGGGACCGTAGGTCTGAGTGTCCGTGCTCCCGCATCCGGATGCCCCCGCGAAGGTCGCCCCGCCGCCGTCGGCCTCGCGCAGATAGAAGCACGTGCCCGACGAGCTCCTCGTGGAGATGAAGATCTCGTTCGGTCCCGCGTGGAAGTGGAGGTACACGACGCCGACCGAGAGCGGCGTGTCGCCCGCGACGTAGGCGATCGCTGCCTCGATCGCCGTCATCGCGCTCGCGTCGGTCGTGTAGGTCAGCGTGTCGGTGAAGTACGCGCGCTCGGCGGTGAACGCGTTGCGGATGTCGGCCTGGGCCGCGCGGTCCTGCGCCCGGATCCGGGCGCCCAGCCGCGTGGGCAGGCCGATCCCGACCAAGATCCCGATCAGCAGGACGACCACCATGAGCTCGATCATGGTGAAGCCCCGCTCCTCGGTCGGCCGGACCAAACGTTTCATCCAACAGATATCGGCAGATCGTCACGACGGACTGGCTACCCTCGAACGGGTAGAAGCGAGCGAGACGCACGGAAGCCGGGTCGAAGGACCCGGCTTCCGTGCGTGATCTGCGACCGCTGGGGGTGTGAGGTCAGTCGCAGATGTCGCTGATATCGCAGGTTTCGATGTCGTCTCCGCCGCCGCCGCTCACGTCGTCGGAGCCCTCGCCGCCGTCGATCGAGTCGTCGCCCTGGTCGCCGTCGATGACATCGTCGCCGCTCCCGCCGTCGATCTCGTCGGAGCCGTTCCCGCCGGACACGTCGTCGTCGCCCTGTTCGCCGCTGATCACGTCGTCGTCTCCGCCGCCGCTCAGGTCGTCGTTACCGATGCCTCCGTCGACGACGTCGGCACCATCGCCGCCGCTCACGACGTCGTCGTCCGCGTTCCCGTCGAGGTCGTCGTCGCCGGCCTCGCCGGTCACGACATCGTCCCCGGCGTTCCCGTCTTCGACGTCATCGCCCGCGCCGCCGGACAGGTCGTCCATGCCTGCGCCACCGCTCAGCTCATCGCTGCCCGGGCCGCCGATCTCGTCGTCGGCGCCGTTGCCTCCGACGATCGTGTCGTCGCCACCGCCGCCGCACAGCAGGTCGTTCCCGTCGAGGCCCTTGATCGTGTCGTTGCCGCCGAGGCCGGCGATCACGTCACGGTGTGCGGTCCCCACCAGCACGTCGTGCCCGGCGGTGCCCACGAGGGTGGCCGTGACGCCGCCGCACGCGGGCGCGGAGTCGCTGGCCGAGGCGATCTGGAGATGCATGCCATAGGTGGCGGTGAGCGCCGCGACGACCGCAAGCCGTGCGGTGATCGCCGTGACCCCTCGGATCGAGATGCTTTCCATGTACTGCTCCTTTCGGTAGCCGGGCCGCCTCGTGCACACGAGGCCCCGTGCTTTGCGCCCCCGCCTCGCGACGGGTTCGCCGTTTCGATGGACACCCGTGCATCGCTCGGGGTGGACCGAAGTGCACGGGACCGAAAGGCGGGAAACGGATCGAGACCGGGGGAGTCCGACCGGTCAGTCGGCGGCGACGTCGGTGCTCGAGCCGGAGCCCTGCGAGTCGCCGGAGCCACTCGAGTCGGGACCGCTGGCGTCGCCCGACCCCTGCGGGTCGCCCGAGTCGCCCGAACCCTGCGAGTCGCCGGAGCCGCTCGAGTCGCCCGAACCCTGCGAGTCGCCGGAGCCGCTCGAGTCGCCTGACCCCTGCGAGTCGCCGGAGCCACTCGAGTCGCCCGACCCCTGCGAGTCGCCCCCTTGCGAACCCCCGGATCCCTGCGAGTCGCCCGAGCCGCCGTCGCCCCCCTGGACCTCGCCCGTGCCTGCGGATCCGCCGGGATCGCCGGATCCCTCATCGCCTGTGGCCGAGCCCGAAGGGTGGCCACCGGCGTGCGGGGCGACGGGCGCCTGGACGCCGGGTCCCGATGCCCCGCCCGGATGGCTGTTCTCGGTGTCGCTGCCGAGCCAATGGCGGACGCTCTCGCGCACCTGCGGCACGGCGGCCGCGGCCACGGTCGCGGAAAGAAGGATCGCGGCGGCAACGAGTGCCACCAGGCGGGACGTCCGCCGGCGGGGCCGCAGCGCCACCACGGATCCTCGCGGGGGCAGCGAGGCGCGGAGTGCGTCCCAGGCGGCGTCATCGTCGGCGACGGGCGAGAGGCCAAGGTCGACCAGGCGGTCGTGCATCGACAGGATGCCGGCGGCCTCGGGGTGCCGTGTCTCCAGGGCTGCGCGGGCGATGTCCCCTTCGAGCCACCGGTCGAGATCGCGATCGAGCGTCATCGCTCGCCCCCCAGCCGGTCCCGAAGGGTCTGAAGCGCGCGCCACTGCTTGGCGTTCACCGCGCCGATCGAGATGCCGAGCGCCTCCGCGACCTCGGGGTTGCGCAGGCCGAGCAGGTACTTCAGCTCGATCACCTGCCGCTGTTCGTCGGGGAGCCCGTCGATCGCGTGGGCGAGCATCATGCGATCGTCCTCGGCGAACTCGACGATGGCATCCGGCAGGGTCTCGCGCGGGCTCGATCGGGCTTCGCGACGCACGTGGTCCACGATGACGTGCCGCGCGATCCCGTAGAGCCAGGCGACGAAGGGCACGCCGGTAGGCCGATACGTCGGCAAGCCGGTCCATGCCCGCAGGAAGACCTCCGCGACGAGATCGTCGCCGTCGACACCGACGTGCAGCCGGGCCATCCGCATGATGGCCGGCCGATGGAGCCGGTAGAGCTGCCCGAACGCATCCTCGTCACCTCGCTGTGCTGCCTCGATCCATGCAGGTTCCGGATCCCACACGTCGTCACGGGGCAGCGCTCTCGTACGGACATCGGATGAGAGCCCCGAAATGTTCGGTGCGACGGCGTGGTCGTGACGGTTCATGTCGTTGGGGTATCGGCACCGCGTGCCCGAGAGGTGAGCGCATCACCGACATCGCGGCGATGCCGTGGGGCGTGGAGCGTTAGCCACGGGCGAGCACGAGCTGGTTCACGTCGGTGCGCCCGCTCGCGAAGCCGCCCTGACAGTAGGCCAGGTAATAGCGCCACATCCGGCGGAAGGACTCGTCGAACCCCAACTCAGCGATCTGGGGCCACGCTGCGTCGAACCGCTCGAGCCAGGCCCCGAGCGTGCGCGCGTACGACGCCCCGTACTGAGCGTCGGAGATCCAGGTGAACCCGGCCGCCTCGGTGAGACGCCGAAGCACGCCGGGGGAGGGGACCTGTCCACCCGGGAAGACGTAGCGCCGCACGAAGTCGGGGTTCTCGTCCGACCACGTCCAATGCCGGTCGGCCACGGTGATGATCTGCAGCCCGGCTCGTCCGCCGGGGACGAGGCGGTCGCGGACCACACCGAAGAACTCGGACCAGCGGTGGCCGGGGATCGATTCGATCATCTCGATCGACACGACGCGGTCGAAGGACCCGTCGGCCTCGCGGAAGTCCCGCAGCTCGACGTGGAGGCGGTCGGCGAGGCCCTCCTCCGCGGCGAGCTTCTCGACGTAGGTCGCCTGCTCGCGCGAGACCGTCATCGTCGTGACGTCGGCTCCGTGCTCCGCGGCCAGGAACGCCGCGAACCCGCCCCAGCCGGATCCGATCTCCAGGACGCGGTGCCCCTCGCGGATGTCGGCGGCGGCGGCGAGTCGCCGGTACTTCTCGAGCTGTGCCGCTTCCAGGGTCATCTCGTCACCGTCGAACACGGCCGACGAGTAGGTCATCGTCGCGTCGAGCCACGCGGCGTAGAAGTCGTTGCCGAGGTCGTAGTGGTGCACGATGTCGCGCACCGGCCCGCGGGTCTCGAAGGCGCGCCCGATCTTCCGCCACGCGGTGCGCAATCCCCGCTGCACCGAGTCGGGCACCTCCGTGCGGTACTCCGGCTCCATATGCAGCGAGCCCAGCTCGATCAGGGCGGCGAGGTCGGGGGAGTCGTACCGCCCGTCGATGTACGCGTCGGCCAGGGCGATCGCACCCATGGCCGCGAGCCGGCGCAGCACCGAGGTGTCGTGCAGGTCGACGCGGGCGGTGGGTCCGTCGAGGGGTCCCGCGAACGCCCGCACGGTCCCGTCGGGCAGACGAACGATCAGCCGTCCGCAGCGCAGCCGCCCGCCGACGAAGCCGAGGATCGCGCGATCGAGCGCCAACCCCGGGACTGCGAGGAGGCGTTCGCCGGTCCACATGCGGCTCATGTTCTCACGGGTCCCCGGCCGGGCGTGAGCCACCGATCACGGTCACGGCGTGTATGGGCGGCGTCCCACGGCGCCGGTAGGGGGCGCCCTTCAACCACAGGCGCACAGCCTGCACGTGGATCCCCAGGGTCACGCGCAGCGTCACGAGCGGGTAGCGCACGAGCATCCACGCGAGCGAGCGGCCGGTGAGTCGGCGGCGCGTGCCGGTGAGGGTTGCCACGAGCACCTGTCCGCCCGGCGCCAGCTCGCGCACGAGCACGGCGATGCGGTCGTCCGGAACCCGGGTGCGGAAGTCGTACCGGGCGGCCATGTCGATGAACGGAGACACGAACAGCTCCTTGTCGAACTCGGTGCGGATCACCGCCCGGTCATCGCCGTCGGGCACCGGCACCAGGTAGTCGTGGGACTCACCGAACGTGTTCGAGACCTCATAGAGGATCGCCCGCAGGTCGCCCGCCGGGCCGTGGCAGAACCACACCGACAGCGGGTTGAAGACGTACCCCAGCACGCGGGGCAGGCACAGCAGGCGTACCGGGCCGCCCTCGAGATCGACACCGGCCTCGGCGAGCCGCGCCTCGATCCACGGGCGAAGCGGCGATCCGTCACGAGGTCCGTGGTCGCGATCGTGGAAGGACACGAGCCCACGGCGGTTGTGGCCGAACCCGGCGACGGCGCGATCGAGCGCCGGCAACTCGTCGAGGTCGAACAGCGCGTACCAGACCCCGTACGTGAATCGATGCCCGACCGGGAAGAAGCGTTGATGCATGACGCTCGCCCCGTAGATCGCCGACGATCGGGCCGGCGACCGCTGGCCGGCGGCGAGCGAGGGCCGCGACTCGGTCATCACCACGACGTCAGCCTCCCGCCCCGACGGAGGCGAGCGTGTCCGCCCGGCGCGACGGTGCGTCCCACCACGGCGCCGGAGCACCGAGCGACGCCGCCACCTCGAGCCCGGCCGTCAACCCGTCCTCGTGGAAACCGTAACCGCAGTAGCTGCCCGCGAACCACGTCCGGTCGACCCCTTGGATCGAGGGAAGCCGGCCCTGCGCGTCGACCGCCGCACGGTCGAACGCGGGGTGATGGTAGGTGTACTCGGCCACGATCTGCCCGGGTTCGTGGATCGGGTTGAGCGTCACGAGCACGGGCCGCTCGGTCTCCAGGTTCTGGAGGCGGTTCATCCAGTAGGTGAGCGACACGAGGCGCGAGGCCTCTCCCGCCCCACCGTCGGCCAGGTAGTTCCAGCTGGACCAGGCCCGTCGGCGCACCGGCATCAGCGCCGGGTCGCGATGGAGCACGGCGCGGTTCTCGCTGTACCCGAACGCCCCCAGCAGGCTGCGTTCCTGCGTGGAGGCGTCGTCGCCGAGGATCGCGAGGGACGTGTCCGCATGCGTGGCGAGCACCACGTGATCGAAACGTTCCTGGTGACCGTTCGCGTCTCGCACGATGACGCCGTCACTCAGCCGCACTATCGACCGGATCGGGGTGGCGAGCCGCACGTCGTCGAACGAATCCGCCACCCGCTGGACGTACTCGCGGCTCCCGCCGGAGACCGTGCGCCACGCGGGCCGCTGCAGCACGTCGAGCAGCCCGTGGTTGTCGAGGAAGCCCGCCATCGTTGCGGCGGGGTACGACCGCATGTCGTCGAGGCTGGAGGACCAGATGCACGCCACCATCGGCAGGAGGAAGTCGTCGCGGAGCGCGTCGGAGAAGCCCCGCTGGGCGAGCCACTCATCGGTGGACGCGCCGCTCTCGGTTCCCACGAGCGCCTTCGCTTCCTTCGTGAAGCGGAAGATCTCTCGGACCATCGTGCGATAGGAGCGCCGGAACAGGTTGGACGGCTGCGCGAAGATCCCCAGGGCGCGGGCCTGATACTCGAACGCCCCGTCGCCCCGCGAGACCGAGAACGACATATCGCTGGGCTCGGTGGGCACGTCGAGCGCGCGGAAGAGCTGCACGAGGTCCGGGTAGTTCGCCTCGTTGTAGACGATGAAGCCGGTGTCGACGGGGATCGCGCGGTCCCCGTCCTCGACGTCCACCGTGTGGGCGTGGCCCCCGAGGTAGTCGCCAGATTCGAACACGCTCACGTCGTGCACGCGTGACAGCGCCCATGCGGCGCCCAGCCCCGCGACCCCGGTTCCCACGACAGCGATCCTCACCAGTGGCTCCTCATCTCTCGTTCGCAGCTGCGGGACTAGATTCGCAGCACCGACATCCTCGGATGACGGCCCACGGCGGGTGCGGAACGGGTACCCTAGTCGGAAGGCTCGTGCCGTCATCTCGCGGCCGAGCCTGCCAGCGTGGCAGATGCCCATCCGGTCTTTCGGGCCGGAACCTCTGCAAGCGGCTGGCGTCATCGCCGAGGTTTGCGAGAGGAACGCGAAAGCTATGCCCCAGCCCCGATCCGCGACGAACGAGCAGATCCTGCACGAGCTGATGCCCACGGTGGAAAAGGCGCTCGACCGGCACGTTTCCGCCGCCGTCGCCTGGATGCCGCACGACTACGTGCCGTACGAAGAAGGGCGCAACTTCGTGCAGGAACCGTGGCAGCCGTCGGATTCCCGACTCCCCGACGTCGCGCAGACCGCGCTCGAGGTGAACCTGCTCACCGAGGACAACCTGCCCTTCTACCACCTGGCCCTGTGGCAGACCTTCGGGAACGAGGAGGCGTGGGGCGAGTGGGTCAGGCGCTGGACGGCCGAGGAGGGCCGGCACGCGATCGTGATCCGCGACTACCTCACGGTGACGCGCGGGGTCGACCCCGAGGCGCTCGAGCAGGGACGCATGGATCAGGCGCTCCGCGGCTGGTATCCCGAGTTCGCGGAGCAGGGGCCGCTCGACGGCGTGGTCTTCACCACGATCCAGGAGCTGGCCACGCGGATCTCGCACCGGAACACCGGCGCGCTCACCGACGACCCCACCGCCGAGAAGCTCTGCGCGCGCGTCGCCACCGACGAGAACCTCCACTACGTCTTCTACCGCGACATGGCGTCGAACGTCCTGGAGCTGGACCCCTCCGAGATGGTCCTGGCGATGCACCGGCAGATCCTGAACTTCGCGATGCCCGGCGCCGGGATCCCCGGGTTCCGGACCAAGGCCAAGGCGATGGCGCAGGCGGGGATCTACAACCTGCGCATCCATCTCGACCAGGTGCTTCGCCCGATCCTCGAGAAGCACTGGCGGGTGGGCGAGCTGCCCAACCTCACCGACGCCGCGAAGAAGGCGCTCGAGGAGATCTACGCGCACATGGACCGGCTCGACCGCGTCTCGACCAAGCTCGGGGAGAAGCTCGGCCCGATCAAGGGCGACGTCTCGAGCGATGCGATCACGATCGCGACCGTCTGAAGGATCTCCGCCGTTCAGATCGACGGCGTCGTCTTCAGCGTGTAGTTCGCGTTCGTCTTGCCGCTCGGCGAGGCGCCCGTCTGGTTCTCGTTCGTGATCACGACCACCACGGAATCGCACCCCGTCGGGTCCAGCGCGGTGAACGCCGCGTTGGTCGATCCGGCGGCCACCTGGGTCGGCGCGAGCGTGGTGACGAGGCTCCCGGCGCGGCACACGACGCTCGTGCGCAGCTTCCCGCCGCCTGTGGTGGCGTTCACCGTGAGGTTGAACAACCCCTGGTTCTCGGGCACGCCGATCCATTCCAAGGCGTAGTCGTTGAAGACCTTGCCGGCATAGGCGGGGTCTCCGATCGTCGTGACGCTCGGCGCGGTGTTCGTGGTCGTGCCCACGAGCGCGACGTAGTTGGGTCCTTCCTCGAGACACCATTTCGGCTTGGCGACCGAGCAGTCGACGTTGAACCGCAGCGCGATCGCCGCATCGTGGTAGGCCTTGCCGAGCGACGTGCCCTCCTGCTTGAGCGCCTTGCCCATCGCGGCGAGGTTGGTCGAGGCGCCCTTGCTGAGCTGCTCCCAGAAGAACTGCATCACGTTCTCGCCACCGCTCTTCACGCCCGTGCCGTACCGCTCCGTGAGCGCGCGGAACACGACCCAATAGGGGTAGGGGAAGCTCGGCTCGTACTGCGCCATCGGCTCGGTGAACGTGGGCCAGAGGTAGTAGTAGTTGTCGTCGGCGCCGTCGAAGACCTCGTCCTCCATCCAGGAGGCGCCGCCCTCGACGAAGACCTGCTTGACACTGCCGAAGTTGGTGAGCGCGCCGTACCCGAACTGGATCGAGTGATTGAACTCGTGCGCGGCCGTGGCGCGGAGCGAGTCCGTGGGACCTGACGGGAACCCCGTGAAGTCCTGATTGAGCACCATGCACGAGGCCACGCTGTCCTTGTCGTTCCATCCGGTGGCCGGGTTGTTCCCCACGTAGTACGTACCGGTCACGTAGCCGTAGAGACCCGATCCCAAGGCATCCAGGCGTACGAGGTACCGGCCACCGGGCGGTGTGTTGACCGGGTCCTTCGGCGGACGCGCCCATCCGAACGACACGACCTCGGTCTTCCAGGTGGTCTCGAGCGCCGCGGCGTACTGCCCGATCGTCAGGCCGCCCGCGATCGCGTTCGAGCGATACCTCAGATAGAAGTGATTCGTGCTTTTGGTGTTGGGCAGACTGCCCGTAGAGCCCGGGCACGTCGTGTTGATGCGCTCCGCCACGTCTCTGAGCGCGGGCGACATCCTGGCGGCGGGGATGCGCGCAAGCTCGGCCCTGACCTGCAGCATCGCGAGGGTGCCGTCCCACGGGGTGGTGCCCACGAACTCGGCCGGTACGGCGTTGGGGCGTACGAGCGCCCATGCCCGGTAAAGCGTCGCGTCGGCGTGCGTGATCCGGCCCGAAGACTCGGCATCGTCGATCAGCTGGGGGGTCGCGGGTCGCAGGCGGGCGGCGGCTGCGTTCGAGGCGACCGGCTCGCCGGCGGTGGCGGCCGGGGCGAGCGCGGCCAGCAGCGCGAGGCAGGCGATCGTGGGCCGGATGCCGCGGAGGACGGCAGCTATCGGGGTACGGCGCACGTGGGGGGCTCCTTCCTGAGGGTCACCGGTCCGCACATGGTAGCGGGCCCGGTGCGTATCCGTGGAACCGTTCACGGGCCGGCCGTGGCATAGTCCCCCGATCAACGCTGAGGAGGTTCTCGACGATGACCGACGTCAAGACGATCGCCTTCTTCCCGGAGCCCGGTGCCTGGGGCCCCACGAACAACTGCGTGGCGATCGCGAACGTGCTGCACGAACGGGGACATCGCATCGTGTTCGTGATCGACGAGTCGTTCGAGGGGGTGCTCGAGGCCAAGGGCTTCGAGGAACGCATGATGCGGATGTCGCCGCCCGAGGAGAACGCCGACCCCACCGCCGACCCGTGGGCCGAGTTCATCCGGGTGACCGCGCCGGAGTTCCGCACGCCCACGATCGAGCAGATCACGACCGTCACGAAGCCGATCTGGGAGGCGCTCGTGGCGGGCGCGCAGTACTCGCACGCTCGCATCATTGAGATCTGGGACGACGTCCGGCCCGACGTCGTCGTCACCGACAACGTGACCGGCTATCCCGCGGTGGAGCTCGCAGGCGCGCCCTGGGTGCGGTTCGTCTCGGCGAACCCGCTCGAGATGCGCGACGCGAACCTTCCGCCGGTGCTCTCGGGGCTCCCGGTGGACGACCGCAGCGAGTGGCGGGCCTTCGCCGACGAGTACCACCGGCAGCACGAGGAGCTGCTCGCGTCCCACAACGACTTCAGAGCGTCGGTGGGCGCCGACCCGTGCCCGCCCGACGAGTTCAACACCTACTCGAACTGGCTGAACCTCTACCTCTTCCCGGAGGCGGCGGACTACGACCGCACGGTCCCGCTCGACGCCACGTGGCACAGGCTCCAGTCCACCGTGCGCACCAGTGACGCACCGTTCGACGTCGCGGAGCATCTGCCGGGCGATGGCAAGGTGATCTACCTCTCGCTCGGTTCGCTCGGGTGCATGGACCTGGGGTTGATGCAGCGGCTGATCGACGCGCTCGGCACGACGGAGCACCGCACGATCGTCTCGATGGGGCCGCTGAGGGACCAGATGACACTCGGCCCGAACATGTACGGGGATCGGTTCCTGCCCCAGCCCTCGATCCTGCCGCAGTGCGACCTGCTGATCACCCACGGCGGTAACAACACGTTGTGCGAGGGCTTCCACTTCGGGCTGCCGATGATCGGGCTGCCGCTGTTCTGGGATCAGTACGACAACGCGCAGCGCCTTCAGGAGACGGGCTTCGGGCGGCGGCTCCCCACCTACGACTGGACCGAGGACGAGCTCGTGGGCGCGGTGAACCGGCTCCTGGCCGACGACGAGCTCTCGGCGCGCATGAAGACGATCTCGGCGGATGTCCAGGCCGATCCAGGGCGCGTGAAGGGCGCGGATCTGATCGAGCGGGTGGCGATCACGGGCGAGCCCGCGACGGGGTAGCGGGGGCCCCCCGCGAAGGTCAGCGGCTTCGCGAGGGTTGGACGTCGGGACCGGCCGCGCCCTCACATTCCGCGCAGTGGCTTCAGGGGAGCTCTCCGCCTGAGTTCCGCGGCAAGGTCGTGGATCTCCTTGAGACAGGACGAAGTGTCACCGAGGTTGCCGCAGATCTTTGCCATCTGCGGGGCCTGTGTCTGCAACTGGCGAAAGCAAGACTGCATCGACCGCGGAGAACTCCCTGACCTGAGCACGCCCGAGCACGCAAGACTCGTGGTTCATCCCTGGCGTGTCACCGCCCAGGAGGCTGAACTCGCAGTGGAGCGTCGGGCAAGCACACTGCTTGAAGGAGGCGCGGCCTCCCAATAGACAGGTTCGCCAGCATCAAGGTGATGGCTGCTACAGGCCACTTGGTCGAGCCCAGCTGGCGGTGCTCCGGACCGGGGCCGGCTTCAACGCCTGGCGCAAGCGCCACCGTCAGAGCACACGATCCGCCACGCATGGCTGGAGCGGATCGGCCTCTGTTCGGCCATGGAGTGACCCATGGAGCGTTTCAGGGAACACTCCCCTTCTGGAGGTCGAAGCCTCGAGCTAAGGCCGCCGCATCCCGAGGTCGTTCTCGTGGTGAAGATTTGCTATGGCGCAACAGCGAAGGGTACGATTGGTCGAATCGCATGGAGCCGGGGAGGCAAACCGATGAACAGGCGGAAACTAGCTCTGGTGGCTCTCGGTGGCCTAGCGCTTGCTTGCATTGCCGCCGGAATGGCGGTCGCCGGGGGTGGAGACCCTGTGTATTGGGTGGACGGCGCGGTCCCGAGCCCGACTCGCAACGACAGCCTCGACGGGTGTGTTCAGTACTCGGCCGACCGACCCGACGTCACGATCTGCAGCCCCGACGTGCCAAGGACCTACATCCCGCCCCCGGCTCCCTACTACGACGCCACCATCTGCTCCGCGTCTCTGGCGTTCCTGAGGGAGACGGAGCCCAACGACGCTGATCGGGCCGATCCCGCGACGTGCCTCGTTACTGAGACGCTCAACGGTCCCACTTGGGATGTGAGCTTTGACCCGATCAAGGACTTCGGCGCCCGTGTGCACGTGCCGTTCGATCCGAGCGGAGAGATCCCGTTCGCAGCACATCCTTGATCGGCTTCGACAGATAGACGTCATGGAGGGGTGCGGAGATGAGGGCTAGGTTTAGTGCGGGCCTGACCGTGTTGCTGCTCTCGCTAGTATCGTTGGCCCTGCCCGCCAATGCCACTGTGGGCACAAGCTGCTTCGGACAGACCGTCGACGGGGACAACCCGGGAACGGACGGCTCCGACTCGGGCCTTGTTGGCAAGACCACGGCGGATGTCTGGACTCTCGGTGCTGGAGCCGACTCCGCCGGTATGCGGGGAGGGGCCGACCGCGCCTGCGGTGAGGCGGGGATTGACTCGATCGACGGTGAGGCAGGAAACGACCGGCTCGAAGGGGATGGCGGAGTCGACAGGCTGGCCGGCGGCTCCGACGACGACATCCTCTGGGGCGATGATTCCGGAGACGATGTCTTGGGCGATGGCGGAAGCGATGAGCTCCATGGTGGGGTGGCCTTCGATTCGCTCATCGGCGGAGATGGCCAAGACCTGATCTACGGTAACGAGGATGCCGACGACGTCTTCGACGGGAATGCGCTCGACGATCTCCATGGGAATGGCGGGACGAGCGACACGTGGTACATGTGCGATGACAACTCGATTGCGGACACCTGGGAAGGGATTGAGGTGTTCCAGGGCCCCAGCAACGCCTACTGCTAGGGGCTCATCTTCCGGGCTGCCCTGTTCTCGGATCAGAACGAACGACGCGCAGCGGCTCCAGGAGACGGGGTTCGGGCGGCGCCTGCCGGCCTACGACTGGACCGAGGACCAGCTCGTCTCAGCGGTGGACGAGCTGCTCGCCGACGACGACCTTGTGATGCGGATGCACGCGATCTCGGCCGCGGTTCATGTCGAGCCCGGCCGCGTGAACGGCGCCGACCTGATCGAGCGGGTGGCCGTGACGGGGGAGCCCGTCACCGCGTAGGCTGGTCAACCCTTCCTTCCGCAAGCCCAGTTATGCGGGTTGACAAAAGGCGAAACCCTCCCTTACGTTGTGTCCGTGGAGAGGGAAGGAAGGTTCGCGGGACACCGGCAGGGACTCACCACATTCAGCCTTCTCAGCGTTGCCCTTCTGCTTGCGTCACTAGCCTGGAAGGGCCACTGAATCCCTCCCGCCGGCGCGGAGATCCAGTTGCAACGGACACGCTGTGGATCCCCAGTGGCCCGGTACATCGGGTCCCGATGACTACACCGGTGACACCTCTCGAAACATCATGGCCGGTGACCTCGACGACGATGACATCGTTGGACGAGGGGGCGACGACGACATCTGCGGCAACCCGGGTAACGATAGCATCGAGGGTGGCCCCGGGAACGATTACATCAATGGTGGACAGGATCGTGACCCTGGTACGAACACGATTCCGGATCCCGGGCTCAACGGGCTCGGGGGGAACGACATAATCCACGGAGGAAGCGAGAACGATCGCCTCGAGGGCGCGGACAACAGTGACGATCTCTACGGGGATGACGACAACGACGATATCTCCGGTGGTTCTGGTACGGATTTCGGGAATGGCGGGAACGGCTCCGACTTCTGCGCTATCGACGTGGAGGTGCAGACCTCGTGCTAGGAGGCCGCCGGTCGCTGCCCGGTGTGGATCTACGGAGGATTTGGCTCCGTCGGGCTTCCGGAGCGCTCTTCGTTGGCCTGGCGATTGCGGGGGGCCTTGGCCTCGTCGGGCGTGAAGCCCGCGTGCCCGCGAAGGAAAGGACGGGCACGACGGTTGGTCATGCCGACATCCACGACTCCGGCCCTGGTGTGGAGTTCGCAGTCGCAGAATTGACATGGACGAAGCCAGACTCTCCAGATCAGCCTGCCGTCGTGTCGGTTGATCCGGACCAGGACCCGCACCTCATCTCGTGCGGGGACGATTCTTGGGAAGCCTCGATGCTCGTTCTTGATACGGAACCCCGTGCATACTGCATTTCCGGCTTCGATCCCGCCGATTCGGAATCAGTCGCGTCCGCCCGCGCGATGGCGCTTGAGCTCTTGGGCAAGAACCTTGACGCGGCGCAACTTGACTACCTCCGCCTTCGCACGCTACTCGGGTACGCAAACCCGGACTCCGAGCTAGCAGCGAGCTACCGCGGCCTGACGAATGAGGCATGGGCTAGGTTGTCGGAGTCAGAGCAACGGGAACTCCTCGACTAAGCCAGTTCGGACTTGAAGAGCCCGCCACTGCGTAGCTCAGGCCCCGAGCACCGCCTCGGCCTCGGCCTTGCTGCGGCCGACCAGCTCGAGCGCCTTCTGCACGGCCTCGGGGCGTCGGGTGCGAACCCGTCGGCACCGATCGAGTTCGCCCATTCCTCGGTGACGGGGGCGCCGCCCACCATGACCTTCACCTTGTCGCGGAGGCCGGCGGCCTCGAGGGCCTCGATCACGACCTTCTGTTGCGGCACGGTGGTCGTGAGCAGCGCGGAGAGCCCGACGATCGCGGGCTTCATCTCCTGCACGGCCGCGATAATCTTCTCGACCGGCACGTCCTTGCCCAGGTCGTGCACCTGAAAGCCGACGGTCTTCAGCATCGCGCCGACCATGTTCTTGCCCAGGTCGTGCAGGTCGCCCTTGACCGTGGCGGTGACCACCAGCTCGCCCTTGTGGGCGCCACCCTTGGCGAGCAGCGCCGGCTCCACGGCGGTCCTCCTGGGCTCGGTGGCGGGTTCCGCCTCCGGGTACGCTCCGCCCGTGACGGTCGATCGCGAGGCAATTTCGGCGCACGTCGCGGCGCTCGTCGCCGGTGATGCGGGCGCGCTGTTGCCCGCACGCAGGTCGGAAGCGGGCGCCACGGTGGGAGAGGCCGTCTTGCGCGATGTTCTGCCGCTCCCGGGCGGGCAGGTGATCTCGGTGCTGCGGTCCGGTGACCAGGTGCTCGTGGTGCCGCTCGTCCCGGGTCACGGGGCCACGAGCCGCGCCGTGCCGGGCGACGGCGCGTTCGAGGGGCTGCTCGCGTTGATCCGGCGGGGGGAACCCGTGGGGCGCTTCGTGTGCCATCGCGCGCGGCGGGCGTTGGGCGAAGGCGAGCTCCGGGGCGAACGCGCGATCGACGTCGACCAGTCGAACGAATCCGTGGTCGTGGGGGAGAAGGCGGTCGTGAAGCTCTACCCGTTCACGGGGCCCGGGCCGCAGCCTGGGCTCGAGTTGCCCGTTCATCTCGCCGAGGCCGGGTTCGCCGAGTTCCCTGCGCCGGTCGGCGCGCTCACCTGGACCGACGACGAGGGCGACGACGTGCTCCTCGCCACGGTCACCACGTTCCTGCCCGGGGCTCGCGACGGCTGGGCGTGGTACCTGGAGTTGCTCCAAGCCCGGCTCGACGGCGAGGTCGAGGAGACGGACGCGCTCGACCCCGCCCGGGAGGTTGGCGCGTTGGCGGGCCGGCTGCACGCGGCGCTCGCGACGCCGACGTCGGTGCTGCCCGAGCCGCTCCACGTGGTGGGGCCCCCGACGCTCGAGTCGTGGCGTGCACGGGCAGCCGCGACGCTCGACGAGGCCCTCGCGCTCACCGGCGGCGCGGAAGGGGAACGTCTCCGTGCGATCGAGGGCCGAGCGCGCGCCGAGATCGCCGAACTCGGCGCCATCGTCGCCACGCCCGCGATGCGGATCCACGGGGATCTCCACGTGGGCCAGTTCCTCCGGTGGGAGCACGGTCTGGCGGTGACGGACTTCGACGGGAACCCGATGGCGCCGACGGCCGCGCGACGGGCGCTCGAGTCGCCGATGCGCGACCTCGCCGCGCTCGTCCGATCGGTCGACCACCTCGGACGGATCGCGCAGGCCCGGGGCGAGGGACACGACGCCGAGATCGAACGGTGGATCGCCCTGAGCGTCGCGGGCCTGGTCGAGTCGTACCGGGAGACGCTGGCCGCGAACGGCCACTCCGACCTGTTCGACGGGCGGCTGTTGCGGCCGTTCGAGGTCGCTCAGGAGGCGCACGAGTTCGTCTACGCGGCGCGGTTCCTTCCGCGGTGGCGCGCCGTCCCCGACCGGGCGATGGCGGCGATGTTCCCTGCCGAGCGAGGTGCGTCCTGACGGATCCGGCCGCGTTCCTGGCCGACCTCGAGGCGAAGCCTTTCGCGCTGCGGTCGCTCGCCGCCGGGCTGGACGCCGCCGACCCCTGGGCCTCGATCGAGCGCCCCGAGCGGGTCGTGCTGATCGGGATGGGGTCGTCGCGGTACGCGGCCGGGGTGGCGGCGACACGCGTGCGCGCCGTCGGGGTCGATGCGGTCGCCGAATACGCATCGCTCGAGGCGGGCACGCCGGGAGGGCCGGGCACGCTCGTCGTCGGCATCTCGGCGAGCGGTGGTACGAAGGAGACGCTGACCGCGCTCGAACGGCACCGCGCTGCCGGCAGCGCGGGCGTCGCGCTCACGAACGCCCCGGGCTCGGCCGTCACCGACGGTGCGGATCTCGTGGTGGACATGGCCGCCGGCGAAGAGACGGGCGGCGTTGCGTGCCGGTCGTTCCAGCACACGCTCGCGATGCTGTTAGCACTGGAGGCGCGGCTCACCGGCGGCGCCGGCAGGATCGACGCCGCAGCCGTGCCGCGGTGGATCCGCGTCGCCGCCGACGCCACCGAGGACCTGCTGGCGCGCCGCGACGGCTGGCTCGATCCGGCGTGCGAGCTCCTGGCCGAGGGGCCGGCGACGTTCACGATCGCGCCCGCTGAGCGGCTCTCGTCGGCCGAACAAGGCGCCCTGATGCTGCGCGAGGGGCCGCGTCGCACCGCCGACGCCTGCGAGGCGGGGGATTGGCTGCACGTCGATGTCTACCTGACGAAGCCGCTCGAGTACCGCGCGATCCTGTTCGCGGGCTCGCGCTTCGACGGCGCGATCATGGAGTGGATGCGTGAGCGCGACGGCGGTGTGCTCGCGGTCGGCGGTGCCGTCCCGGGCGTGCGCCAGACCGTGCGCTACCCCGGTGACGACGTGCGCGAGGTGGCCCTCCTGACCGAGGTGCTCGTGCCGGAGCTGGTCGCGGCCGAGCTGTGGCGCGCGCAGGCGGGCCCGGCATAGGCTCGCCGCATGGCCACCCATGACACGCCCACGCGGCGACGCGCGATCCGGATCCTCGAGGAAGGCCACGCCACGGTGAACGCGCTGCTCGACCGGTTGCCGCCACGTGCGCTCTCGAGGGCGGGTCTCGGCGGAGGCGACTGGTCGCCCAAGGACCTCGTCGGCCATCTCGAGAGCTGGGAGGAGTACGCGATCGAGGCGCTCGACGCGTGGGCCGAGGGCAACGGCATCCCTATCGACAAGGAGCTGTGGTCCAAGGGCACCTCGCGGGTGAACGTGGACGCGGTCGCGCGGAAGGCGTGGAGGTCGGCTCCCGAGATGCGGCGCCACGCCGAGCGCACCCACGCCGAGCTGATCCGCCGGCTAGAGGCGTTGACCGACGCGCGGTGGAAGGCGCCGGGGACGCCGCGCGGACGCAAGGCGGTCGGATCGCGACTGGGCGGGATCCTCGGCGGTCCGACGGGCGACTTCCGTCACGCGGAGGCGCACCTCAAGGATCTGCGGGCGTTCGTGGACGAGCACGGCCGGCGGTGACGGCGAAGCGGCCTTCGCCTCAGCGCTCGACGATCACCGGGGTGCCCAGCCGCAGGAGCGGCTTCAGGCGGTCGAGCGTTCGCTCGCTCACGCGCATGCAGCCCGCGCTCGCGCTCGTGCCGATCGACGACGGGTCGTTCGTGCCGTGGATCGCGAGCTGGTTCCCGCCCGACCATCCAGCGGGCAGGTGCGGCTGGATGCCAGAGATGCCGAACGCGAACGTGCCGAGGTAGCCCCCCGAGAACGAGATCCGGTCCGTCACGAAGTACTCACCGACCGGGGTGGGCGTCGACGATGTGCCGATCGCGGTGCGGGTGCCGAACAGGACCTGCCCGCGCTTCTCGACGGTCAGGCGGTGCTCGGAGAGGTCGACGTGGACCTCGACGAACGTCTGGTCGCGGCGAAGGCCGGAGAGCAGGATCCATCCCTCGCGGCGGGGCCAGACGTAGGGGAGCTCGACGCGGCCCCAGCGGCCGTTGTCGCTGACCTCCTCGACCCAGGCGGTCGTGGGGACGTCGTAGTACTTCGAGCCAGATGGGACGACGCCGACGGCGGTGGCGCCGGCCTCGGGACGGGCGCGAGCGGTGAGGTCGCGAGGAACGGCCACGAGCAGGTAACCGGCGGGCGCGGCCCCAACATGGTCCTCCTTCTTGGACGGCTTCGTGGAGGGCTGGGGCCGGGCCTGCGGGCCGCGATCGGTGAACGGCCTGACGGTGACGGCCGCGCCCAGGGGCGCGGCGCGCGCGACGCCGGTGCGACCCTGACCGGGGAGCGAGACCAGACCGGCCGTCGCCCCGAACGCGAGCATGGCGGTGGCCATCACGACCATGTACGTACTGCGGATCCGGTAGGCGCGCGCCATGCCAGAGCCATCGGCGGAGCCGAGGGACGGCTTGAGTCGAGCGACCCGCCTCCGTACCGGATGCCTGCCATCGACAGCGCAACCGTCGCCCGATCAGCTTGACCGACGCTGCCGTAGGCTTGGGGCGTCAGCCGCGTCAGCACCTCCAGGAGGGATCACGATGAGCGCCTTGCACGACACCGCCCGCGAGCTGGTGGCCCCCGCGAAGGGGATCCTCGCCGCCGACGAGTCCACCGGCACGATCAAGAAGCGGTTCGATTCGATCGGCACCGAGTCCACCGAAGAACAGCGCCGCCGTTACCGCCAGCTGCTCTTCACGACGCCGGGCGTGGGGGACCACATCAGCGGCGTGATCCTGTTCGACGAGACGATCCGGCAGTCGGCCGACGACGGCCGCACCTTCGTCGACGTACTGCGCGGGGCGGGCGTTGTTCCCGGCATCAAGGTCGACACCGGCGCCAAGCCGCTCGCCGGGTTCCCGAACGAGACAGTCACCGAGGGCCTCGACGGGCTCCGGGAGCGCCTGGACGAGTACGCGGAGCTCGGCGCCCGCTTCGCGAAGTGGCGCTCGACGATCATCATCGGCGAGGACACACCCACCGACTTCGCGATCCTCGCGAACGCCCACGGCATGGCGCGCTACGCGGCGCTCTGCCAGGAGGCCGGCATCGTCCCGATCGTGGAGCCCGAGATCCTGATGGACGGCGATCACGACCTGGCTGCATGCGCCTCCGCGACCTCCCGAACCCTCGACGCGCTCTACGAGCAGCTCGTGGCGCACCGCGTCGATCTCCCCGGCTCGCTCCTTAAGGTGAACATGGTCGTGGCCGGCAAGGGCAACGCGATCCAGGACGACGACGTCGCGATCGCGAGGGCCACGATCGACACGCTCACCGCGCACGTCCCGGCCGAGGTGCCGGGCGTCGTGTTCCTGTCGGGCGGCATGACGGACGAGCAGGCGACGAACCGCTTGAACGAGATGAACAAGGAGGGCGGCTTCCCGTGGGAGCTGTCGTTCAGCTACGGGCGTGCGCTGCAGGCGCCGTCGCTGGCGGCATGGAAGGGCGAGGAGGCGAACGTCGAGGCCGCGCAGGCCGCGCTCGCGCACCGCGCGAAGATGAACGGCCTCGCGCGCTCGGGTGACTACGCGCCGGAGATGGAGTCGGCCGCGTAGGCATCGGTCGCCGCCGCCGGCTCGCCGCCGGGTCCGGGCCCGCTCGCCAAGGCCGCCGCGCCCGCGATCAGCGTGAGGGACCCGACGAGGTAGAGCGGGCGGAATTCGACGACGGCCACGAGCGCGGCGCCCACCGCGATCGAGAGCGTCCATGGCACGGCGATCACCGCCTCGGTCGCACCGAACACACGGCCCTGGAGCTCGGGGGCCGTCCGGCGCTGCAGCAGGGTCTCGTACCCGACCGCGAAGTACGCGTTGCCGACGCCGGCGATGATCGCGCCGACGCAGACGGGCGCCAGCGTACCGACCGCCACGAGGCCGAATCCCATCGAGAAGGCCGCGAGGCCGGCGGCTGCGAGCCTGGCTTCGCCGAGCCGTCGCATCGCTGCACCCGCGGTGAGGCCGCCGGCGATCGCACCGATGCCCTGGATCGCGGCGAGTACTCCGAGGAAGGACGCGGGTCGGTGAAGCCCCTTGTCGATGACCTCGTAGAAGGCCACCTCGGTCATGCCGATCATCATCGCCACGACGCAGATCACCGAGACGACACGCCGCAGCTCGGGCGTAGCCCAGACGTGCCGGATACCGGCGGTGAGCTCCTGGGTGAACCCGGGCCGGTGGCCGGATGGCTCCAGGTCGGGTGACCGAACGAACCAGAGCAGCGCCGCCGAGCCCACGAATGTCGCCGCATCGAACGCTGCCACCGACGGCCCGCCGAACATGGCGTAGAGCGCTGCCCCGACGAGCGGCGCGGCGATCCTCACACCTTGGCCCGCCGAGGCCAGGAGCCCGTTCGCATCGCCTAGCAGGTCCTCGGGCAGCATCGACACGAGCAGCCCCGCTCGGGCGGCGAACGTGATCACGTTCGAGACGCCGTACGCCACTGCCACGACGAAGATGAGCCAGACGTCCTCCCGACCGTCGACGAACAGCAGACACAGCACGGTGGCCGCGCTCAAGAGATCGTTCACGATCATCACGCGCCGACGGGGGAAGCGGTCGATCACGACGCCGAACAGGGGAGAGGCGAGTGCCGGCAGACCGAGTGCGAGGAACACCAGCCCCGCCATCGCGCTGGATCCGGTCAGCGTCTTCACCCAGATCCCGAGCACGATCAGCATCGCGAAGTCGCCGAACTGCGTGAGCGTCTGCCCGATCGCGAGCCGCCGGTAATTGCGATCGGCGAGGAGCCGCCGCATCGGGCGGTCACCGCCGTCCGGTGCGGCGCTCGGCTCTGCGATCGGCGACTCGATCATGCGACGCCAACCCTCGTCCGCCGCACCACGATGTCGCCGCTGACGCTCGTGGCGTGGATCTCGAGGTTCGCGCCCCCTTCGGACCCCCCGTCGGCCCCGTCGAGCTCGGAGACGGCATCGCCGCTCGTCGAGCCGAGGTCGAGCCAGACGCGCGTGCCCGGCGCCACGCCCACCATCACATCGCCGGACACGGTCTTCAGGTTCAGCCGGCCGGTCTCGGCGCGCTCGATCTGGACGTCGCCCGACGCGGTGGTGGCCTGCACGGAACCCCCGACGCGTCCGAGCTCCGTATCGCCCGAGGCGGTCCGAACGACCGTCGCGCCGCCGACGGACGCGACGCGCACGTCGCCCGAGGCGCTGTGGATCGTGAGGTCGCCGCCGACCGCGCCGCCCTCGACGTCACCGCTCGCCACCTTCACGGCGGTGGTGCCCGATACGTCGCCGAAGGACAGATCGCCCGAGCCCGACCGGAAGACGAGCGAGCCGACGTCGCCGATCACGGTGAGATCCGCGGAACCGGATTCCCCTTCGATCTCGGTGCCGCGCGGGACGTCGATCCGACAGCGCAGGTCTTCGAGCCCGCCGAACCACCCGAAGGTCTTCCGCGGCTTGTAGGCGACGAGGAGGCGATGCCCGCCGAGCGGTCGCGGCGTGAGCTCCACGACGACCTCCTGGTCGTCGCGTTCGCCCGTGAGCGTGACCTGGCTCTGCGTCGAGTCGGTCGCTCGCACGTCGATCGTGCCCACGGGGATCCGCACGTCGAGCGAGAGGGGGCCTGGGGTCGTGAAGGTCTGCGGTTCCATCTGAGGCGTCCTTCCTGTCTGAGGGGTCTGTGGGGGATCAGCTCTGTGCGAAGCCGGTGATCCGGCTGCCGACGCGTCGCTTGACGCTCGCCGGGCCATCGAGCCCGCGACCGATCGCGCGGACGAGCCATGCGTTCGTCGACACGCCTTCAGACGCCGCCGCCTCCTCGACGCGGCCCTTGAGGGCGTCGGGCATCCGCAGCGTGAGGCGCGCGGTGCCGCCCTCCTCGTCGCGGAGCGCGGGCTCGGGCTCGGGCGCCAGGGCGTCGATCAGCACAAGCTGCACGTCGCGCCCCGCGAGCCGTACCTCGACGTGGCCGGAGCGCAGTTGATCGGAGAGCTCGAGCGCGGCTTCGCCCATCGCGTCGAGGAGCCGGAGGTGCAGCGAGGACTCGAGCGCACGGGAGAGGCGCTCGGCCACGCCCGCGGCCGACTCGTCACCTGCCGTGACCGCCTGGAGGTCCCCCCGGATCGCATCGATGAACGGGGTCGTGTCCATGGCGCTCAGCGCTCCGCGGTGGGCTCGCCGCGACCCGCGGGACGGCGGGGGTGGCGCCGACGTGCGGTGGCGCGTCGCGCCTGTTCGCCTTCGTGGAGCAGGTCGACGAGCCGGAGCCGTCCGAGCTCGCTTCGCATGTTGTCCATGACGCCTCCTTCGGTGTCGTATTGATGTCTGACTGACGTCAGTATGACGTCACGCCGTGCCAACTGTCAACCCGCGGTAGCATCGTGGCTCGACCGTGGGCGCACGCTCTGAGGGGAGTTCGACATGAAGCTGCTGGTCATCGGGGGTACGAGGTTCTCCGGCCGGGCACTGACGGAGCGGGCCCTGGCCCGCGGCCACGAGGTCACCGTCTTCCATCGGGGCCAGAGCGGCGCCGATCTCTTCCCGGAGGCGGAGCACGTGCTCGGAGACCGCGAGGAGGGGCTCGACCCGCTCGGGGACCGGGAGTTCGATGCCGTGGTCGATACGTGCGGGTACGTGCCGCGATCGGTCGGCGCGGCCGTGGAACGCCTGGATGGTGCGGGGTGGTACGGGTTCATCTCGTCGATCTCGGCGTACGCGGACTTCTCGGAGGCCGGCATGACGGAGGCGTCGCCGTTGCATACGCCGCCGTTCCCCGACACCGAGGAGATCACCGAGACGACGTACGGGCCACTCAAGGTGGCCTGCGAGGAGCGCGTGACCGCAGCCCTCGGCGACCGTGCGGCGCTGATCCGTCCGGGCTACATCGTGGGGCCGCACGACCCGACGGACCGCTTCACGTACTGGTTGCGGCGGGCTGCGAGCGGGGGCGAGATGCTCGCGCCGGCCCCGTCCGACCAGCCGATCCAGTTCGTCGACGCCCGCGACCTGGCGGCGTTCGTGCTTCGGCTGGCCGAGACCGCGACGGGAGGGGTGTACAACGTCGTGCACCCGAGGGGCACCACGACCCTCGGAGAGCTGCTCGAGCGCGCGCGTGCCGAAGCCGACGCCGACACCACGGTCACGTGGGCCGACGGCGACTGGCTCGGCGAGCAGCTGGGCGAGGACAAGTACGAGGCGTTCCCGCTCTGGGTTCCCGAGGAGCCGGGGAGCCATCTCGTCGACCCGGCGCGCGCGGTCGCCGCGGGCCTGGACAACCGGCCGGTCGCCGAGACCGTGCGCGACACGCTCGCGTGGGACCGAACCCGCGAACAGGCCTGGCCGATGCGGGCCGGCTTAGCCCCCGACCGTGAGGCCGAGCTCATCGCGGCGTGGGCCGCCCGGGGGTAGCGCGGGCACGCTCGGACGAGGGGGTTCCCAATGGCGAGCCGGGCACGGTAGGCTCGGAACCCCCGACAACTTCCCCCGACATGACGCGAACCCCCCGAACCCGACCCCGCGCGCTCATGCGCGCCCCGCGATCCACGGCGCTGGCCGCCGGCGTTCTCCTCGCGGCAGCGGTCGCAACGTCCGCCGCAGCCGCCTCGAACGACCCGGCGTCACGGACACCCACGGGCGGTCCGAGGGTGGTCGCGGCCGGCGTCGAGTGCGGTACCTGGGGCGGGATGCAGGAGGTGGGACTGTCGGGGTACGGGGACACGACCGTCGACGAGGTCTCGGGCATCGCCGAGAGCCACCAGACCCCCGGTGTGTTCTGGATGATCCTGGACAACGGGAACATGCCCTGGCTCTACGCGATGGGACCCGACGGCGCATCGCTCGGCCGCTATCGCCTGCCTGCGCTCGATGCGAACAGCCATCCGGTCGAGAACATCGACTGGGAGGACATCTCGGTCCAGACGATGCGCGACGGCCGGCAGTTCGTCTGGATCGCCGATACCGGCACGATCCCGGTGGCGCGCACCACGGTCGACGTCTACCGCGTGCGCGAGCCCGTGGTCGACCCGGCGCAGGCGCCGGTCGAGCGGAACCTCGCGTCATGGGCCGTGAATCGGTACTACCTGCAATACCCGGCCGGAGAGGAAGTCCGCAACGGCGAGGCGATGTTCGTCGATCCGCCGACGGGCAATGTCTTCGTGATCTCGAAGGGGCTGCTTCCCGGCGGCGATCTCGTCCCGGTGTGGCGGGCCGTCCGGACCGAGCTCAGCACCGACCCCGCGCTCCCGGCGACGCTCTCGAAGGTCGCGGAGATCACCGGGCGGTTGACCACCGCCTACGCGTACGGCCCCACCGCAGCCGACATCACGAGCAACGGGAACTGGATCGCGATCAAGCACCTCGACGAGGTCATGATGTGGCCCCGGTCCACCACGGTCGTCCGGTCGTTCCGATCCTCGCCGACGGCCCCGTGCAACACCTCGATCCCCGGGAGCGTGCCCACGGCCGACGTCGGCGAATCGCTGGCCTTCGACCAGGACGCGGCCGGCGCCGTCATGGGGGCGTACTCCACCCTCGACTCTCCCGACGCACCGAACCCGCCACTGCATCTGTCCGGATGCAGTGGCCAGGTCTGTCTCGCGCCCTGACCCGGAGACGCGCCGAGGGCGGGCCCGTGGGCCCGCCCTCGATACGTCCGTGTGTGGCGTGGTCGCTACGGAGCTTTACGGAGCCGACACCACGACGTCGTCGAACACGACGTCGTAGCTGCGGCCCGCCGTGCTGTTGCCCAGCTGAAGCGCGCCGATGGGCGACGTGCCCAGCGAAGTCGTGCCGCTAAACGCGTTCACCAGGTTGGCGTCGGCCCACACCTTCACGTCCGAGGCGGCGCCGTTGACGGCCACCTGGATCTTGATGTGGTGCCAGTCGCCCTTGGTGAGCGCGACGCCCCCGCTCGCGGTGGTGCGGGTCGCCCCGTTCCACAGGAGCAGGGTTCCGTCCCGCTTCATGTTCAGGCAGAGCGGGGTGCCCGTGGGCAGCACGACCAGCTTGGCGAGCGAGACGGAGCTCTCGGCGCTCACGACCTTGTAGTCGAACTCGACCACCAGATCGAACCCCGTGCCGCCCGTGATCGCCCGTGTCGCGAAGGTGTTGTCGCCCGCGGCGTTGCTGGTCTCGCGGACCGCCCACGCGCCGTGCGAGACGTCGCCCTGCAGGGTGAGCCCGGCGTTGCCCATGGTCCAGTCCGCCACGTCGCCGTCTTCGAAGTCGTCGGCGAACAGGACGGTGCCGACCACCGGCGGGGGCGTGCTGCTGGAGCTCGTCGTCGGCGGCGTGCTCGTGGAGCTGCTGCCACCGCCACCTCCGCCTGAGCCGCCGCTCCCGAGCATCGCGGCGAAGTTCGCGTTGTTGCCCATCTGCGAGAACGACGCGAGTGCTTGATCGGTCGTGTCGGCCCAGAAGCTGCCGCCCTTGGGGGCGAGCGCGTGGTAGTACACGAACGCTTTCAGCTCAGGCATCGTGTTCACGATCGTGGTCCGCGCCTGGTCGAACCAGTTCGCTTTCCAGTTCGGGTCCCCGCCCTTTTCCTGGATCCCTGCCCAGATCAGCAGCGGCTTGTTCTTGGTCGCGCCCCAGTCGTAGAACGATCGGTAGAGCTCCTCGAACGACGCGAAGTTGTTGATCGGCACCGCCGAACCGCCGATCCAGTCGACGTAGGCGTCGCCCGGGTAGAACTGCGGACCCA
>JANLXF010000010.1:0-10369 GCA_031364965.1 Actinomycetes bacterium
CTTGGCGGCGGAGGCCGTAGCGTGGATCGGCATCCTGACACCCATCATGGTCCTGTGCGTGGCGCTGCCGACGTTTCTCCTGGTGTTCCCCGACGGAACGTTGCGTGCACCTCGATGGCGTCTCGCGATCGTGGTCGGGATGATCGGCGGAGTGCTCGCGACGATCGGCCTGGCGGCTACCGTCGATCGCTATTCCGGGACTCTTCCCCTGGCCCCGCCAGATTGGATCAGGGCGATCCCATCGGTCGGGGGCTTCCTGGCAGGCGGGCTCGTGCTCACGACCGGGGCGGCCGTGGCCGGGCTCGTGTGCTTGGCGGTGAGGTACCGAGAGGCCGAAGGGGAACGCCGACAGCAGCTGCGTCTGCTCCTCTGGATGCTCGTCGCGATGGCGGTCGCTCCACTGCTGGCTTTCCTCGGATGGCCCGGCCTCATCTTCGTTACCCTCGTGGACGGCGGCGGCATCCTGTTCGGGATCCCTGCTGCCACTGCGATCGCTGTCTTGACCTTCGGGCTGTACGACGTCGGGGTCGTGCTGAAGAAGACCATCGTCTACGGCCTCATCGTGGTGCTTCTGACGCTCTTCACTGGCCTTGTGGTCTTCGTCGTGTCTCCCATCGGCCTCATGGGCGGGTTGGATTCACGCAGGGGCGATGGGGCTACCCTGCGCATCGTTACCGGTCTCATGTTCGTCGTGGTGACACTCGCGGGCACCTCTCGCATCACGAGGCGCCTGGCCAGACGGATGGTGTACGGGAGGCGCGCCACACCCTACGAGGCGATGGCGGAGTTCTCCGAGCGCCTGGGCGAGGCCTATGCGACTGAAGACGTGCTGCCGCGCATAGCCGAGATCTTGCGGGCCTCGACCGGCGCCGATGTCGCACGCGTCTGGCTGCATGTCGGGGGCGAGCTCCGACCCGTGGCCGCCGTGCCTAACTCAGCACCCGAACCTCAGGTGCTGACAGCTGCGCAGGACGAGCTTCCCGAGATCGCGGGCATGCGGGCTTTTCCCGTCCGTCACAGGGGTGAACTGCTCGGCGCGCTCACCGTCACGATGCCCTCCGCGGAGCCGCTGTCGAAGACAGGCGAGAAGCTCGTGTCGAACCTGGCGTCCCAGGCTGGCCTCGTGCTCCGCAACGTGCGATTGATCGAAGAGCTCCACGAGTCACGGCGCCGCATCGTGGCCGCGCAGGATGAGCGCGCTCGCAAACTCGAGCGTGACATCCACGACGGGGCCCAGCAGCAGCTCGTAGCGCTGTCCGTAAGGCTGAGGCTTGCAGAGCAGCTCGCTTCGGCCGATGCACCGAAGATCGCCGAGCTGCTGGCGGAGCTCCGGACCGAGTCGATCGACGCGCTCGACAACCTGCGCAACCTCGCCCGAGGGATCTACCCGCCTCTGCTCGCCGACGAGGGACTTGCGGTCGCGATCGGTGCCCAGGCGAGGAAGTCGACCGTGGAGATCCGATTGCACGCCGACGCTTCACGACGGTACCCGCTCGAGGTCGAGGCCGCCGTCTACTTCTGCTGCCTCGAGGCCCTCCAGAACGTCGCCAAGTACGCGAACACCAACTCGGCCTCTGTTCGGTTGACGCAGATCGATCGTCACCTCACCTTCGAGATCGCCGACGATGGAGCCGGATTCGAGCTCGCAGATGCCCACGGCTCCGGACTGACCAACATGCGGGACCGAGTCGAAGCCGTGGGCGGAGAGCTCGAAGTGCAGTCGACCCGAGGGGCGGGCACAACCGTCACCGGTCGGATTCCCATTGAGGCTCGGTCGTAGCTGAGCGACGCGCACGACAGTTGCACGGGCCGACGCGAACGCTGGGACCGAGGCAGTGACCGTCACAGCTCAGCCGAGCAGCTCATCCCAGGGAGTCGAGGGCGAGCGTCACGGCCTCGTCGGTCGTCAGGGTCAGGCCCTTCTCCCGGGCCTGCGCGAACGCAGCGTCGTCGAGCTGATCACGGATCGTGGTGAGCGTCTCTTCGTTCATCCTCCTGACCCAGCTCTCCCCGCCGCCGATCTCCTCGCGTAGGGCGTCGAACCACGCGATCAACCGGGCAGCCGTCCCTATGTTTCCTACGGCCGTGATGGCGTGGGCGACACTGCACACGCCCATCGCGACTTCGATGCGGTCGCCGAGGTCACGTCTGATGCGTAGGCTCTGTTCGAGCAGCGGGAGCGCGTCCTGAGCCCGGCCCTCGCGGACGGCGAGCCACCCTAGTGAACCGAGCAGTGTCGCCTCGAGGGACCTGCTGCCCAGCGCGCTCGCCTGGCGGAGAGCGTCCTCGTACAGTTCCCGGGCGCGTTCCAGGTCGCCGGACTTCGTGTAGACCCACGCAAGGGTGCGGGTCGTCCACAGGGCGAATTGTTCGTCGCCAACGTCGCGGGACAGTCGGATGCTCTGTTCGAGGAGTCGCTGAGCCCCCACCTGATCGCCCTCCTCCGAGACTGCATAGCCGAGCTGCTGGAGGGACTCGGCCTCACCCCGCCGATCTCCGAGGGCGACATGGAGCACGAGCGCTTCCTCGGCTCGCAGTCCCATCGTCGCGGGATCTCCCATGATGGCCGCCAACTCGGCCGACCCGTTGAGAGCCTTGGCGCGAGCCTCGGTGGGGCGCTCGTCCGCTCGCAGGGCGCTTTCGATGCGACGCCATCCTTCGGCGACGTGGCCCCTGCTGCCCCAGAGATTTGACAGTGCTCCAACCATCAGCGAGGCACGTTCCGTCTCGCCTGAAACCGCCAGCTGATCGAGGGCGGCACGGAGGTTGTCGAGCTCACGCTCCAGCCGGTCGAGCCACTCCCGGCCGCCCCCGAGGACTTCATCGTCCACATGCGGCTCCGCCTCCTCAGCCAGCGCCTGGAAGCGATGGGCGTGGCGACGCCGAAGCTCCTCGGCCTCTCCCGAACTCTCGAGTTGCTCTGTCGCGTACTCACGGATCGTCTCCAGCATCCAGAACCGCTCGTGCGTGTGGCGCAGCAGGCTCTTGTCGACGAGTGACTGGAGGGTGTCCATGTCGGCATCCGCGACGTCCACTGCAGACTCGAGCGTGCAACCGCCGGCGAACACGGCGAGCTGTGCGAACAGGCGTTGCTCCTCGGCTGAAAGCAGCTCGTAGGACCACGCGATCGTAGCCCGGAGCGTCTGCTGCCGGGGGTCGGCGTCTCGCCCCCCTTTGAGGAGGTCGAGACGACCCGAGAGTCGCTCCAGGATCTGCCGCGGAGAGAGCACGCTCGCCCGGGCGGCGGCGAGCTCGAGCGCGAGGGGCAAGTTGTCCAGAGCGCGACAGAGATCGTGCACGGCGGGCTCTGGTTCAGCGTGAGCCCGGGCGCAGAACAGTTCGACGGCCTCGAGGTCGGCGAGGGGTGCCACCGCATACTCGACCTCACCTCGGACCCGAAGCAGCTCCCGGGATGTCACGAGTACCGCAAGGTTGGGGCAGGTCTCCACGAGAGCGGCGAGCTCGCGCGCTGACTCGATCACCTGCTCCAGGTTGTCCAGCACCAGCAGCATCTCCCGTTCGCCGATGTGACTCGCCAGGGCGTCGGTGGCGCCCAGCGTCTGCGCGATCTCCTCGGTAACGAGCGCCGGATCACGGAGCGGAGCCAGCTCGACCCAGAACACCCCTGCCTTGAACACCGGCACGAGTTCGGCCGCAGCCTCGATCGCGAGGCGCGTCTTCCCGGTACCGCCCGGGCCGGTGAGCGTGAGTAGACGGGCGCCGTCTCGCAGGAGCGAGGCGATCTTCCCGACTTCCTTGTCCCTGCCGACGAACGAGCTCGCGGGATGGGGCAGGTTGGTGTTGGAGATCGTCTTCAGTGGCGGGAAGCGCCCCGTCCCGAGCTGGAAGATCGCCACCGGTGCGCCGATGTCCTTCAGCCGGTGTTCGCCGAGGTCGGTGACCTCGACGTTGGTCAGGTGCAGTGTCTGTTCGGACATCAGCACCTGTCCCCCGTGGCCGACCGCGGCGATACGGGCGCCCTCATGCACGACCTCCCCGACGTAGCCCTCCTCGCCGACGTGGGGGACACCGGTGTGCAGACCCATCCGCACACGGATAGGGCCGAGTGAAAGGGCTTCCTGCGCCTCCGTGGCCGCCTGGATCGCGCCGAGCGCGGTCGGGAACGCGACGAAGAACGCGTCGCCCTGGGTGTCGACCTCCACCCCGTCGTACCGTGTGAACGCCTCACGGACGACCCGCCGATGTTCGGCCAGCGCGTCGGCGTATGACGCGGCGCCAAGCGCGTGCAGGAGCTTCGTCGAACCCTCGATGTCGGTGAACAGGAAGGTGACGGTGCCGGAGGGGAGATCTCGTCGCACGGGCGTCATGATGCCCCGGACGGAGCCACCGGACCAGCCGAGTTGTGGACCGTCCTGCGAAGAAGCCTCACCCCGAGCGCCGGGGCGATCGTGCCCTCGAGGTGGCAGTGAAGCCGGCGTTCGGGAGCCGGTCGTCGACGTCATGCATCGGAGAATCGTAGCGGTCTTCGTCCCACGTTGGGACGTCAGAGGATCCGGAGGGTCGGTGTCGGTGTGACGAGCGCCACACGCGAGCGGGAACGACCCGGTGATCCCGAACCCGGCGGATGGGGATCTCCACCGCCCCGAAGCGGGAGGGTCTGCCCCAGCTTCGGTTGCTCTCGGGGTCGAGTTGCTCACGCGGCGGAAGGCCGACAGCCGCTCGATGGCGGGCGAGGGTGAGCGCGTTGACCATCAGCGCCCAGCCGCGGATTTCAGCCTGCTGGCGGCGCCAGCCCAGGCTGTGGGCTCGTCCGAGGTACAGCGGGCCCTCCAGGCCCCTGTGTCGCGACGTGACGCCCTGAACTTCAGCCGATGCGGATCAGCTTCTTGTTGACGAACTCGTCGGCGCCGAGGCGCCCCAGCTCGCGGCCCGTGCCCGAGTTCTTGATGCCGCCGAAAGGCAGTTCGACGCCGTCGGCGAGCACGCAGTTCACGTACACCATGCCTGCCTCGATGCTGTCGGCGACGCGGTTCGCCTGCTCCCGGTCGGTGGTGTAGAGGTAGGAGCCCAGGCCGAACGGGGTGTCGTTCGCGATGCGCACGGCGTCGGCCTCGTCCTTCGCCCGATACAGCTGCGCCACCGGCCCGAAGAACTCCTCCTTGGAAGCGGGGTTGTCTGGCGCGATGTCCGCCAGGACGGTCGTCGGGAAGAACGCGCCGTCACGGGTGCCGCCGTGCACGAGTGTCGCGCCGTGCTCGACCGCGCGCTTGACCTGTTCCTCGAGCCCTTCGGCGGCCTTCAGCGAGGACAGCGGGCCCAGCGCAGAGTCGCCCGAGGTCGGGTCGGTCGCCTCGACCTTCGCAAGCTTGGCGGTGAACTTCTCCAGGAAGGGCTCGTACAGATCGTCGGTGACGATGAAGCGCTTGGCCCCGTTGCACGACTGGCCGCTGTTGTCGAGTCGGGCATCGACCGCGTTCTGCACGGTGGCGTCGAGGTCGTCGGTCGACAGCAGGATGAAGGGGTCAGCCCCGCCGAGCTCGAGCACGACCTTCTTCAGGTGGCGCCCGGCGATCTCGGCGACCGCGGCGCCGGCCCGCTCGGAGCCGGTGAGCGAGACACCTTGCACGCGCGGGTCCGCGATGATCTGTTCGACCTGGTCGTGCGAGGCGTAGATGTTCACGTAGGCACCGGCGGGGAAGCCAGCGTCAAGGAAGATCTGCTGCTGCGCAGCGGCGGACTCGGGGCACTGCTGTGCGTGCTTCAGCAAGATCGTGTTGCCGATGATGAGGTTCGGACCGGCGAAGCGAGCGACCTGGTAGTAGGGGAAGTTCCACGGCATGACGCCGAGCAGCACCCCGAGCGACGAGCGGCGGACGACCGCGGAGCCATCGCCCGCGAGGAGCTTGATCGGCTCGTCCTTCAGGAACTCCGGCGAGTTGTCGGCGTAGTACTCGTAGATCGCAGCGGCGAATTCGACCTCGCCGAGTGCCTGCTCGATCGGCTTGCCCATCTCGCGCACGATGAGCTCCGCCAGCTCCTGGCGGCGCTCGTTGTGGAGTTCGCTGACGCGGCGGACGAGGGCCGCGCGCTCCTCGACCGTGGTCTCCTTCGACCAGGTGCGGTGCGCTTCGTCTGCTGCGGTGATCGCGGCGTCGAGCTCGGCGACGGTGAGGGTGTCGTAGGTCTTGACTGTCTCACCGGTGGCGGGGTTGGTGACGGCGTATCCCATCGTCCGATCTCCTTTTCCGTGGGTCTAACCGAGTCTCCCTCTGCACATCGTCGATCACGAGGGTCGGCTTCTCAGGCATGTCGAAACCCTACACCGGCCGGCGAATCCTCGGCATGCATGTCGAGGTCGACAGCGAACACACGGCATGGCTCCACTTCCGCGTGCGGGCTGGGGGTACCCCTCGCCACGGCCTGGTCGGCCGGTGTTGCGCTTGAGGCCTTGCGCGCCCGACGGGCTTCGATCCCGCGATCTCCTCCTTGACAGGGAGGTGAGGACGACCGGACTCCTCTACGGGCGCAAGGTATGCAGTTGTCGTGACTCGTACGGTGGTGCGGTCGTGCCGTGCCCCCAACGGGATTCGAACCCGTGCTTCCGCCTTGAAAGGGCGGCGTCCTAGGCCGCTAGACGATGGGGGCGTCAATCCCGAGCGTACCGGCCCTAGGGGGCAGCCGACAGAGTATAGCCAGGCGACGAGACCGCGAGCGTCACGGCCCCTCAGGAGTCGCACGCGCATGACCCGCCGGCCTGAGCATGTCGCCTGGCCGCAGGTCGGCGTCGGCGGGGCATTCCATGACCGAGCGGGCCCGCATTAGCGGCCACGCGAGCCGACCCGGCGGCAGCCGCCGGACCGCGACGACGCGCCAGCGCGCATCGACGAAGGCCACGGTGATCGGAAACCGCATCCCGAACGTGTGGACCGAACGGCACCGGGGGAGCAGCATCGCGTGATCGGGCGGGAGGTAGCCACGGTCCCGGAGCCCGCGCATCCGCTCACGGCGGGTGCCCGGCACCTCGACGCGCCAGGTGCGTCCGCGCGGATCGACGAGCTCGGTGGTGCGCATGGCGGCACGCTAGCGGCGCAGGGTGACACGGTGGGCCTGGCAGGATTCGAACCTGCGACACGAGGGTTAAAAGCCCCCTGCTCTAACCGGGCTGAGCTACAGGCCCCGGGGGAATCCTAGCGGGACTCCGTCACGGGTCAGCGCCCGGCGGGCATGAACCGGCAGACCCCGATTCCCGGAGGAGATCCCTGATGCGCAAGAGTTGGACCGCGGTTGCCCTCGTCGTGGCGGCCGCCATCATCGGCGCCTCGCTGCTCGGCGCCCAAGCGTTCGCCGACGACGGCTCCGACGGCGGCGGCGACAAGACGATCAGCGTGACCTCCACGGCCTCCGTCGGCACCGAGCCCGACGAGGCGGTCGTGACCCTCGGCATCTCCACGCAGGACCCGGACAGCGCGACCGCGCTCGGCACGAACGGCACGACCGTGGACGCGGTCGTCGCCGCGATCGAGGCCGCCGGCGTCGCGAAGGACGACGTCCACACCACGCGGTTGGACCTGAACAAGCGCACGATCCACCGGCGGACGCCCCAGGAGGCCACCGTCTACGTGGCCGACTCGGCCCTCGAGGTCACGGTCCGCGATCTCGACACGGTCGGCGCGGTGATCCAGGCGGGGGTCGAGGCCGGCGCGAACTCGGTCCGCGGCGTGAGGTTCGACGTGTCGGACCCGGCGCAAGCGCGGGTGGAGGCGCTCGATGCCGCAGTGCAGGGGGCTCGCACGAAGGCCGACGCGATGGCCGCAGCCGCCGGCGCCACCGTCACGGGCGTGGTCACGATCGAGGAGCAGGGCACCTCGCAGCCCGGGTATCGAGCGGTCGCGGATACGGCGTACTACGCGGGAGCGGCCCTCAGCGCCGAGGTGGTGGCGCCCGACAAGATCCAAACCCAGGTCACCGTGATCGTCACCTGGGCGATCGGCTAGTTCGGATAGCGGTTCGTGATCGGCATACGCCGGTCCCGCCCGAACGCCTTGGGGGTGATCTTCACCCCCGGGGCGGCCTGGCGCCGCTTGTACTCCGCCCGGTCGATCATGCCGACGATGCGCCGCGCCAGGTCGCGTTCAATCCCTCGTTCGACCATCTCGTCGATCCCCAGATCGTCTTCAACATAACCCTCGATCACGGGGTCGAGCACGTCGTACGGCGGCAGGGAGTCGGTGTCCTTCTGATCGGGTCGGAGCTCGGCGCTCGGCGGCTTCGTGATCGTGCGCTCGGGGATCGGAGGCGGAACGTCGTGGCGCGCCGCCTCGTCGTTGCGCCACCGGGCGAGCTCGTACACCAGTGTCTTCGGCACGTCCTTGATCGGCGCGAAGCCGCCCGCCATGTCGCCGTAGAGCGTCGAGTAGCCCACCGCGTACTCCGATTTGTTCCCCGTGGCGAGCACGATCGAGCCGAAGCGGTTCGAGATCGCCATCAGCAGGTTCCCGCGTACGCGAGCCTGCAGGTTCTCCTCGGCGACGCCCTCCGCCGTGCCCGCGAACACGTCGGCGAGCGCGTGGCGGTAGGCCTCGAAGGCGGTGTCGATCGCGATCGTGTCGATGCGGATGCCGAGCTGGGTCGCGCAGTCGACGGCGTCCTCGACGCTCTCGGGCGAGGAGTAGGGCGAGGGCATCGCGAGCGCCCGGACGGCGCCAGGCCCCAGGGCGTCCGCGGCCAGCGTGGCGACGATCGCGGAGTCGATCCCGCCCGAGAGACCGAGCACGACGTCGGAGAAGCCGTTCTTCTTCACGTAGTCGCGCAACCCCAGAACGAGTACGCGGTAGACCTCCTCAGGCCCCTCGGGCCACGGCGGACGGTCGTCGGCGTACGAGGTGTCGCCGTGCAGGTCCACGATCAGCAGGTCCTCGGCGAAGCGTGCCGCCCGATGCCGGATCGAGCCGTCGGGCGCCACCATCATCGAGCCGCCGTCGAACACGAGCTCGTCCTGGCCGCCGACCGCGTTCACGTACGCGATCCAGGCGCCGGTCTGGCGCGCCCGATCGCGCAGGATCGTCTCGCGATCGCCGGCCTTCCCGCGGTGGAACGGCGAGCCGTTGATGTTCACGATCAGCGGCACGCCCGCGAGCCGGGCGAACGGGAGCCCGTCGTGCCAGGCGTCCTCGCACACCGTGAGCCCGAGCTCGGTCCCGTCAACGGTGGCCCGCACGGCATCGGTGCCCGGCGTGAAGTAGCGGCGCTCGTCGAACACGCCGAAGTTCGGGAGCTGGACCTTGTGGTAGCGAGCCCGGATCTCCCCGCGCTCGAGCAGCGCGGCCGCGTTGTGGATCCCGGCGTCGGTCCGGTCGACGAAGCCGACGATGACCGAGCAGCTCGAGGCCGTCTGCGCCGCGAGGCTCCCGAGCGCCTCGAGGTTGTCGTCGACGAACTCACGGCGGAGCACGAGATCCTCGGGCGGATAGCCGGTGATCGCGAGCTCGGGGAAGCAGACCAGGTCGGCGCCGGCCGCGGTCGCTCGCTGCGCCGCGTCGGCCATGCGCGCGACGTTACCGGCGAGGTCGCCGACGGTGAGGTCCAGCTGGCCGAGCGCGATCCTGGGCACGAGGGAAGCTTACGGGTGGCGGGGTGCTATTCGGTGCCTCCGATGTCGACGTTGTACGCCTCCCAGACGAGGTCCGCACCCTTCTGACGGTGACGGATCACCGTGCCGATGAACCGCTGGAGGTCGTCGCGTGCGTCGTCGAGCGGCCACTCCGGCCCGCCGATCTCGACGGCGTCGAGCCGCTCCAGCATCTGGGTGATCTTCGCCGTGATGTCGGGGTGTTCGCCGGCGAGGCGGTGCATCGTGCCGGCCAGACGCGGGGCCCGTTGCGTGATCTCCTCGTAGAGGCCGCCCGGCTTCTCGGTCACGATCACGTGCTGATCGAACGCGTCGCGCACGCTCACCATCTCTTTGCGCACCAGGTCGGTCCAGGCCGACACCCGGCCCGAGGCCGGCGAGGAGATCGCGACCTCCAGGTGCACGAGCGCGTCGTGCAGGGTGGCGCGGCGCGCCCGTGCCTCGCTGAGTGCCGGAGTGAGTTCGTCGTCGGGAGCCATGCGGCCACGGTAGCCGCTGCCTGTGTGGGGGAGCAAATCGACGAAACGGCGTCGGATCCGAAGCTGTGTGTGCCACCACGTCGGGGCTCGCCCCCGCAAGCGGCATCGGGGTAGGCTCGTTTCGAGGCTCGACGGGAGGGCTCGATGGACAGGAACGGGTACCGGCGCGCGGCGGTGGTCGTCGCGGTGGTGGGCGCGATCGGGGTCGGCGCCGCCCCGTCGGCTTCAGCCGCTGTGTTGATCCGCGGGAACTCGTCTCGATGGCACCCTGCCACGACGACGATCCAGCGTGGCGGTGCGG
>JANLXF010000014.1:0-28846 GCA_031364965.1 Actinomycetes bacterium
GATGATCTGCGTGACCGGCTTCGTGGTGCGCAGCGACACCCCCAGGTTCCCCGTCATCGTCTGACGCACGTACGTCACGTACTGCTGCGGCAGGGGCTGGTCGAGCCCGAGGGTGGCCCGCTGCTCCGCGATGTCGGCGTCGGTCAGGCGCTGGCTCCGCGCGAGCAGCCCGATCGGGTCACCGGGCAGCACACGGAACAAGAAGAAGTTGAAGGTCAGCACGAACAGCAGCGTCGCGAACGCCTGCAGGACCTTGCTCAGCAGGTATCGGCGCGCCCCCACCCGCGCGCCCCCAGCCCCGCCCGGCCTCAGGCCTCGTCGAGATCGCGGCGCCGGCCACGGCGCACGAACACGATCGCGCCCGCGGCGATCGCCGCGATCGCCACGAGCCACAGCCAGCCGGGCACACTCGAGGATCCCGTCGAGCTGCTCGTCGACGAGGCGACCGGGTGCACCGACACGAACGAGTCGTAGTTGTAGGTGGGCGTGATGTAGCCGTGGTCGCCCGGCGCCGGGATCCAGCCCTCGAAGCGGTCGCTGCGGTACGCCTGGATCCAGCCCGGGTACGCGAGCACCACGCCGGGGACCTGGTCGTACAGGTATTGCTGCGCCTCCTGCACCACCTTCAGCCGTTCGTCACGGTTCAAGATCCCGCGTTGCCGCTCGTAAAGCGCGTCGTAGGTTGGGTCGCTGAAGCAGCCGTCGCTCCAGTCGCCGCATTGATCGGTCGTGAACACCGAGAGCTGATAGTCCGGATCGGGGTCGCCGCTCCAGTACCAGATGTAGGCGTCGAAGCTCCCGGCGCCCCAATAGTCGTTCATCTTCGCGTCGGTGACGGGTTTGAGATCGACCTCGATCCCGATCGCCTTCAGGTAGCCCACGATCAGCTGGCCGGCCTCGACCGCGCCGGTGGTGTCCTGCGAAGCCGGGATCAGCATCTGCAGCGGCTCGCCGGTCGAGGGATCCTCGCGGATCCCGTCGCCGTCGGTATCGGTGTAGCCGGCGTCCTCGAGCATCGCGGCCGCGTCCTCGGGGGAGAAGGGGACCTCTTGATCGGCCGGGATGTCCAGGTGCCAGAACGCCGACGCCGGCCTGATGATCGTGTCACCGGTCGTCGCGGTGCCCTGGTAGACCTTGTCGGCGATCGCCTGCTTGTCGATCGCCATCTCGATCGCGGTGCGCACGTCGATGTCCTTGAGGGCCGGCAGCGGATCGGCATCGGGCCCCTGGCCGCCGAAGTTGAACGCCAGGTTCAGCCACCAGTCCGAGACGACCTTCTGCACGGTGACTCCGTCGATGCCGTCGACGGACTGCACGAGCGAGGGACGGAGGCCGTCGGCGATGTCGATCTCACCGTTGCGCAGCGCCTGCGTCATCGCTTCCTGGTTCGAGTACACCCGGAACTTCAACGTGTCGACGACCGGCTCGTCGCCCCAGAAGTAGGGATTCTTCTGCATCGTCCAACCCTGGCCCTGGGTCCATTCGGTGAGCGTGAAGGGGCCGCTCCCGATCGAGGGGGTGTTCTCCTGGGCCTTAATCTCGGACAGCGGCTTGCCGTCGACGCCCTCCCACACCTTCTGGGGCACGATGTAGGCCCACGGCGGCATGTCGAGCGCGAACGTCGGCGCCTCGGCCTTCCAGATGAACGTCGTGTCGTCGGGGGTCTCGAAGGTGGGGTTGAACGGGAAGTACGCCCGGTACTGCGGCACCTTGTTGTCGATGATGAATCGGTAGGAGAAGGCGATGTCGCGCGAGGTGAGCGGCGAGCCGTCGCTCCACTTGAGCCCGTCGCGCAGCGTGCAGGTCCACACGGTGGAGTCGTCGTTCGGCTCGCAGCCCGTGGCCAGGCTCGGCGCGGGCGAGAGCGTCTCGCTGTCGAACTTCAGCATCATGTCGTACTGCGTGGTCACGACCGACCAGTCGTTGCCGGCGCTGACCGCGAAGGGGTTGTCGGTGACCAGGTCGACGGTGGTGCCCACCGTCAGGACGATCGGCGCGTCAGCCGCGGTGCTCGACTCCTGCGCCTGCGCGAGCGGCCCCGTCGCCGCGACGAGCACGGCCATCGCGACGGCCGACAGCACGATCGCGCGCCCATGGTTCCGACCTCCCCCTGCCTTCATGGAATCCTCCCCTTGGATCGATGGTCGCGGTCGTTCGAACCCAAGTACGCGACACGGCCGGAATCTAGCCTTCGGCGATCGGTCGGCAACCCCCTGCGTGCCGTGGGGGCAACACATCCCCGGGCGTTCACGATGCCTTCCCTCGGGCGTCGGCCGGAGCGCCCCCGAGGACGCCCAGGACCTCGTCGTGCAGGGCGCCGTTCGTGACCAGCAGGTCTTCGCCGGGCGAGAGCGGCGCACCGCCGAGCGTGGTGAGGCGCCCGCCCGCTTCCTGGACGATCACGCCCGTCGCGGTCCAGTCCCACGCGAAGCACGGCTCGTGCTCGAGCAGCGCGTCGACCGAGCCCTGCGCGATCAGGAGGTGCCCCCACGCGTCGCTGAGGCCGCGCGTGCCCTTAGCACGCGACGCCACCCGGAACAGAGCTTCGCCGCGGCCGCCGCCGAGCCATTCCTCGACCCCCGAGTGGGCGACGAACGCCTCGCCAATGGCGGCGACGTCGGAGACCTGCAGGCGGCGGTCGCCGCGCCAGGCGCCGCCCCCGGCCGTCGCGTGATACCGGTCGCCGAGCGCGGGCGCATCGGCGACGCCCAGCACCGGCTCGTCGCCGATCGTGAGCCCGATCAGGGTCGTCCACAGCGGGATGCCCTCGGCGTAGAGCTTCGTGCCGTCGACGGGGTCGATCACCCAGCAGCGCCCGTTCGTGCCGGCGTCCATGCCCTCTTCCTCGCCGAGCACGCCGTCGTCGGGGAAGCGCGCCGCGATCGCCGCGCGGATCGTGTGCTCTGCGGCGCGGTCGACCTCGGTGACGGGCGTCGCGTCGTGCTTGAGCTCGACCGGGAGCCGATCGCCGAACCACCGGAGCGTGACGGCGGCCGCCGCGTCGGCGAGCTCGTGGGCGAACGCCAGGTCGGCGCTCAGATCGCGTTCGACCATGCCTTGCGCCCCGTCTCGTCCTCGACCACGAGCCGCCGGTAGGGGAGCCCCACCGGCGGGGTGAAGCGCGCGCGCACGACCAGGCCGCGGTCGTCGCGTTCCAGGATCCTGGCGTCGAGCTGCATCCCGCGGTGGTCGGCGCGCACCGCCCACCCGTGCTCGCGGTGCGACATCAGGTTGATCTGAGCGGCGGGCGAGCAATGGACCTCGATCGCCTCGCCGTCGCGCTCGACCGCCAGGATCTTGGGGCCGCCCGAGGCGTACGTGTGGCCGCGCCGGAGCGCCTCCAGGAAGGCGTCCTCGGTGCGCTCGGCCGCGCGCACCATCGTCCACCCGTCGCCGATGTCGAACCCGGGGTAGTGGCAGTCGTCGGTGCCGAAGCCCCACAGCTGCTTGCCCCGCTCGAGCGCCAGGTCCCAGACGTAGCTCGAGTCGCCGCGGCCGTTCTCGCGCTCGGAGCTCGCGTTCCATACCTCGAGCCCCACGGCGCCCTCGGTCTGGACGATCGCCTCGTGCGGCATGCCGCTCCAATAGGGGTGCGCGATGAACGGGACCCCGCCTTGCGCGGCGATGTTCGCGGCGGCCGCCGACAGATCCGGGAACGTCTTGTAGTGGTACGCGTCGATCGGTCCCCAGCGCGAGCGGTCGCCGCCCGGATCCTCGGGGATGTCGGAGATGCCGATCGCGAGGATCTCCACGTCGTTGTCCATGCCCACGCCGGGGTCCGCCGCGAGCTCGGCGCCCGTGATCACCAGGATGTGCTCCGACGACGGGACGTGCGTGAGGGTCCAGTGATCGGTGATCGCGCACACGTCGAAGCCCATCCACTCGTGGTGGAGCACGTGCGCCTCGGGCTCGAGCTCACCGTCGGATCGGCGGGTGTGCGTGTGCAGGGCGGCCTTGAGCCAGACCCCGTCGACGTCGAACGGGAACCCGTCGGTCATGCGCTCGTGCCTCCCTCCGCCGGCCGCTCGATCGGCGGCCGCTGCGCGCGGACGCTACCGAGGGGCCGCGCGGCGGTGCAAGGATCCGCGTGCCCTGGCGGCAACAACGTCGCGCGAGCTACGCTCCGACGATCATGCGCGCGACGGACTCGGCCGAACGGGTAGTAGCGGTGCTCGACCTCCTGGGGTCGGCGCCCGAGGGGCTCGGGGTCTCCGACGTCGCACGGGAGCTCGACGTCCATCGCTCCACCGCGTCGCGCCTTCTCGGTACGCTCGCGGCGAGCCGGATCGTCGAGCGCGACGAGCGGTCGGGTCGCTACCGGCTCGGCGCGCGGATCGTGGGCCTGGCCGCGAGCGCGGTGGCGCGGCTCCCGGTCGTGAGTCAAGCGCGGCCCGAGCTCGAGCAGCTCTCGCTGACGTCGTCGGAGACCGCGAACCTGTCGATCCTGGACGGCACGCACGTCGTGTATGTCGACCAGGTCACGCCCGCCCAGACGGTGGTGATGGCGAGCTGGGTCGGCCGCCGGAGCCCGGCCCATGCGAGCTCGAGCGGCAAGGCGATGCTGGCGTTCGGCGACCCGGCGGTGCGCGAGCGCGTGATCCGCGGACGGCTCGCAGCGATCACGCCGAAGACGGTGACGGACCCGTCGAAGCTCCGGGCGATCCTCGACGACGTGCGCCGGCGCGGCTACGCGGTGAGCACGGGCGAGCTGGAGGACGGCCTCGTCACGATCGCAGCGCCGGTCCTGGTCGACGGGAAGGCGGTGGCCGCGGTCAGCCTGTCCGGGCCGTCGTTCCGGATCCCGTCGCGCGACGTGTCGAGGTTGGCGCGGCTCCTCGTCGACGGGGCGGCCGCCGTCGCGCACCGGATGGCCGGACGGTCGAGCGGGACGCTGCGCGGCGGATAGCGCCGAGCGCGGAGCCTCTCGTTCAGCTCGCCACCCGGTAGAGCCGCCAGCGGTCGGGCACGCCCTTGAGCTCGTGTTCGCCGGTGTCCTCGAAGACGAGGCCGGATCCGGCGACGAGGTCCTTCACCGTCTGGGAGACGAGGACCTCCGACGGCCCGGCCTTCGACATGATCCTCGCCCCGATCGTGACGGCGATCCCGCCGGCTTTCCCGTCGATCGTCTGCATCTCGCCGGTGTGCACGCCGGCGCGGACATCGATCGAGAGTGCGCGGACCCCTTCGGCGATCGCCATCGCGCAGCGGACCGCCCGCGCGGGCCCGTCGAAGGTCGCGAAGAAGCCGTCGCCCGCGGTGTCCATCTCGGTACCCCGATACCGGGCGAGCGCGCCGCGCACGATGCGGTGATGGTCCTCGACGAGCGCTCGCCACGACGCATCGCCATGCGCGGAGGCGATCTCCGTCGATCCCACGATGTCGGTGAACAAGACGGTGGCCAGGTAGCGATCGAACTCGACCTGTTCGGCGCGGATCGTGGCGACGAAGCGTTCGATCTCGGCGGGCAGGTCCTCGCTCCGGTCCCACATGTGGTTGTCGCCGGGCATCACCCGCAGCTCGGCCCCCGGTATGTGGTGCGCGAGGTAGCGCCCGTGCTCGACCGAGGCGGCGAGGTCGCCCTCCCGATGGAGCACGAGGGTCGGGACGCGGATCGAGGGCAGGATGTCGCGCAGATCGATGTCGCGGTCGACGAGGAACCAGCGGACGGCGTCGCCCGGCCCGCCGATCGACTGCATCCAGCCGACGAAGTCCTCGATCTCGCGTGGATCGCGGGAGCCCGCCGGATTCAGGAACGACAGCCACTCCTGCGCGAGCCTCGCCGTTCCCCAGTCTCGCTCGATCTCCTCGAGCTGGGCGTCAAATTCGGGGAGCGGATCGCCGAACGGATAGTCGGGAGCCCACAGCTCCCGGGCCTTCGCGCCGAACGAGATCAGCGCTGCGGTTCGCTCGGGGAACGTCGCCGCGAACATGGCGGCAACGGCGAACCCGCTCTCGAACCCCACCAGCACCGCGCGCTCCGATCCCGCGGCGTCCATGACCGCCCGGATGTCCTCCAACTGGGACTCGAGGGTGAGCTGCTGTTCGCGATCGACGATGTGATCGGACAGGCCAGTCCCGCGCCGGTCCAACAGGATCAGCCGGCTGAACGCGGTGTATCGCCGGGGGAAGGTGTCGGAACGCCTGCTGGTCCAGATCTTCCCCAACCCGAGACCGGATGCCACGACCACGAGGTCGATCGGGCCGCTCCCCGCGACCTGATAGGCGATGTGGACGCCGTCGACGGTGCGCGCGTACCGGACCTCGGGGGTTTCCACCGTCATGCCGCCAGCCGCTCCACGCCGGGCATCATCCCACGGGGGCGATGCCCGACGGAGACCGCGTCCCGCGCCCGACCTGCCACACTCCGGCCATGAACGAGACCTTCGTCCCCGACGACTTCGAAGCGCCCGCGGGCCTGTCCCGGCCCGGGATGCGCCTGGAACCCATCGGCCCCGAGCACAACGAGCGGGACCACGAGGCCTGGTCCTCGAGCATGGAGCACATCCGCGCCACGCCGGGGTTCCGCGCGAGCGACGCCGACGACGACGGCGACGAGTCGTGGCCCCGGGCGATGACGCTCGAGGAGAACCTCGCCGACCTCGAACGGCACGCATCCGACTTCGGAGCGCGGCGGGGGTTCACCTACAGCGTGCTCGAGCCCGACACCGGCGGGGTGATCGGGTGCGTCTACATCTACCCGCCGACCGACGAAGATCACGACGCCCGCGTGCTGTCGTGGGTGCGCGCGTCGCACGCATCGCTCGATCCGGCGCTCTGGCATGCGGTCTCGGACTGGCTCGAGACCGACTGGCCGTTCACCGCGATCGACTACGACGCCCGGCGCTGAGCGCCGGGCGCTATCTCAAGGCATCGTTCCGCGGAGCCGACATCCCGTACATGGGTATGGATCGGGCCACCGGAGCCACGGCCGCCGCCGTTCCGTTCGACGAGATCCTCGCTGCTGACTTCGAGACGGCGAGCACCGCCGTGCTGCGGTTCCTGCACGAGCGGCTCGGCTTCGGGCTGTGGATGGTCACGCGCACGAACGAGGACGACTGGATCGTGCTCACCGCCGACGACCACGGTTACAACGTGATGCCGGGCGATCTGTTCAGCTGGTCCGATTCCTTCTGCTCGCGCATGGTGCTCGGCGAGGGCCCTCGCATCGCTCCCGCCTCGGCCGAGGTGCCGAGCTACGTTGAGGCGCCGATCGGGAGCCAGGTGCCGATCGCCGCGTACATCGGCGTGCCGATCCCGGCTCCCGGAGGCGGCTTCTTCGGCACCCTGTGTGCGATCGACCCGCATCCGCAGCCGGAGGCGATCATGGCCGAGCAGCCGCTGATCGAGCTGCTCGCCGGGTTGCTCGGCAACATCTTGGCGAACCAGCTTGCCAAGGAAGATGAGTACCGGCGCGCGGAGCGCGCGCAGACCGAGTCCGAGCGTGACGCCCTGACGGGGTTGGCGAACCGCCGGGGCTGGGACCGGGTGCTCGAGGCCGAGGAGGCGCGCGCGCGACGCTACGGCGCGACACCTGGGATCGTCGTCGTGGACCTCGACGACATCAAGGGCACGAACGACACGCTGGGCCATGCCGCGGGGGACGAGCTGCTCCGTCGCGCCGCCGAGGTGCTCACCTCGATCAAGCGCGGCGGCGACTTCGTGGCCCGGCTGGGCGGCGACGAGTTCGGGTTGCTCGCCGTGCAGGACGTGCCTTCGGACTGCAGCGGGCTCCCCGAGCGGATCGCGCGCGCGCTCGAGGAGGCGAACATCCCAGCCTCGGTCGGGTGCGCCCGCCGCCATCCGGTCGATGGCCTCCACGCCGCGTGGAAGACCGCCGACGCGGCGATGTACGAGGCGAAGCGAGCGCGGCGCGCCTCGTAGGGCGCAGGTGTCGCGCCGCGGGGCGCGAGTCCCGTAGGCTCGGCGGCATGAGCCGGGACGACGTCCGAACGAACCTCGCGAGCTGGGAAGCCGACAGTGCCGACTACCAAACGCGCAACGGCCCGCAGCTGAACCGGTGGGACCGGCTGGTCTGGGGCACATGGGCGATCCCCGAGGACGAGGTCGACGCGTTGGGCGACGTCACGGGACTCTGCACGCTCGAGCTCGGATGTGGCGCCGGACAGTTCGGCATCAACCTCGTGAAGCGCGGGGCGAACGTGATCGGCCTCGACTTCTCGGCGAACCAGCTCGCCGCCGCCTCGGCGAACGTCGCCGAGGCGGGCGAGCGGTTCCCGCTGATCCGCGCGAGCGCCGAGGAGCTGCCGTTCGCGGACGGGAGCTTCGACCTGGTCGTGTGCGACCACGGCGCGACCTCGTTCACCGATCCGCACGTGACGATCCCCGAGTGCGCGCGGGTGCTCCGGCCCGGCGGCGTGCTGGCGTTCAACATCGCGACGCCGTGGGTGGCGGTCTGCTGGCCGAACGACGACGATCCGCCCGACCGAACGCTGCACCGTCCCTACTACGAGCTCGGCCGTTCCGAGGCCTCGGACGAGACCGGGACCACCGTGGAGTGGTACGTCGGCTACGGCGACATGATCCGGATCCTCCGCCGGGCGGGCCTCGGGATCGAAGACCTGATCGAGCTCCGTCCCGCGGCCGATGCCACGAGCACCTACACCACGTACGCGACGCGCGAGTGGGCCCGGGACTTCCCCGGCGAGCACATCTGGAAGGCGCGCAAGGCCGGGAGCGGATGAGGCGGCCGAGCGGGACGGGTCGTGCCCGGAGCGCCGCTCGGTGGCTACTCGTCGGGGCGCTCGCTGTGAGCGCGATGGCGCCGACCGCGAGCCGCGCGGCGACGCCGGCCCCTTGGTTCACGACGGAGGGGCAAGCCTTCGTCGACGCGAACGGGACGCCGGTGATCCTGCGGGGGGTGAACGTCCATCCGTCGCACGCCGTCGGGCCGGTGGCCACGATCGGATCGACCGTGGCGCGTGTCTTCGTCCGCTGGTCGGACATCGAGCCGAACGCGCCCGTCGGTGCCGCGCACACGTGGTCGGCGAACAAGCTGACGCAGCTCGATTCGATGGTCGCCGGGCTCCGGAGCCGCGGCGTCGCGGTCGAGGTCGACCTCCACCAATGCGGGTGGTCGTCGTACTGGGCGTCGATCCGCCCCGGCGGGTGCAACGCGGGGATCCCTGCCTGGTACTACGGCGACGGGCGGTTCCCGCTCACGAACGAGGGACGCGACGCCGCGATCGCCGCGTGGTGGACCACCGAGGCCGATCGTTCGCACGCGGCCTACCTGCCGTTCGTGCAGATGATGGTCCAGCGGTACTCGGCCTACGCGAACGTGATCGGGTTCGGGTTGTTCAACGAGCCGCCGGAAGGGGCGCTCGGCGAGACCACGGAAGCGACGAACGCGATGCTGGCATGGCAGGTTCCGGTGGCCCAAGCGGTGCGCGCGATCGACCCGGTCCGGGCGATCTTCTTCATGTGCCGCGACGACGCGGCGGGCGTCGGCACCGCCGACCTCTCGCAGATGACCTCGGTCGGGCACACGGTCCTGGACTGGCACGACTACGTGAGCGGCATGCCGGGCGTGACGTTCGACGCCGCGGGCGACAACCTCGTCTCGTCCTCGGGCGCACCGATCTACATGCACCAGGTCTCGAACTACACGGGGACGCTGGCCGCTCAGCAGGCGGTGCTCGCCGTGCCCGCGGCCCGGGCCGCCGACGCAGGGATCCCGCTGTTCGTCGGCGAGTGGGGCGCCAAGCGCGGCACCGTGAACGTCAAGACGTACCAGTCTCAGATGTTCTCGGTCTTCGACGCGCTGGGCGTGTCGTGGACCAGGTGGAGCCTGAGTCGCACCGATTCGTTCGCGCTGGAGAACCCCGACGGCACGCTCACGGACGCGGGCCGTCAGATCAAGCGCCGCCTGGCTGCCTGACGCCCCAGGTCCCCCGCGCACGTCCCGACTCGCCGATGCCCTTGCCGGGGTTGGCCGGCAGTTCCGCGACCTGCTGCGGCAGCGCTTGGACGCGCGCGGGAGCCTGCTCCGCGCGAGCGGCGCGATCCTTCCTCAGCGCGAACGCACGCGAATAGTCAGCGAGGTCTCGGACGTCGTCGGGTTCGGTCCGATCGAGTTCCTGCTCAAGGACCCGACATCACGGAGGTCACGATTCCGAAAGGCTCTTCACCCGGTAGAGGCGCCAGCGGTCGGGAACGCCTTTCAGCTCGTGTTCGCCCGCGTCTTCGAACGAGAGGCTCGAACCGACGACGAGGTCTTTGACCGTCTGCGAGACGAGAACCTCTGACGGCCTAGCTTTGGCGCCGACGCGGGCGCCGATCGCCACGCCGATGCCGGCGATGTCGTCGCCCACCAGGGTGATCTCGCCGGTGTGCAGGCCCGCGCGGATCTCGATCCCGAGCGGCTGGACCTGTTCGGCGATCGCTTCGGCGCACCGGACACCGCGGACCGGGCCGTCGAAGGTTGCCAGGAATCCGTCGCCCATCGTCTTGATCTCGCGGCCTCGGAACCGGGTAAGGTTCGAGCGCACGATCTGGTCGTGTTTGGCGCGGATGTCCGACCAGGCGCGATCACCGAGCGCAGCGCCCTGCGCGGTCGAGTCGACGATGTCGGTGAACAGGACGGTCGCCAGATACCGGTCGAGATCGGCCTCGTTCGTCTGGATCTGGACGACGAAGGCGTCGATCTCCTCGAACGCCCGAACGTCCTTCGCGTCGATCCAGTGTTCGGGACCGGGCAGTTCCACGAACCGAGCGCCCGGGATCTCGCCGGCGACCCATGGCGCGGCTCCGTATGGCGCGGCTCCGTACGGACTGTTTCGATCACCGTGCTTCAGCAACACGAGGGTCGGAACGCGGATGGTCGGCAGCAGCGCGCGGACATCGATCTGCGCTTCCGCCCGATCGATCGCGAGGGCGGCAGACGGGCTCGCGCACAGCCGCGACCATCGAGCCCAACGTTCGAGTTCGTCGGCCGGCACGTTCGGCACTCCCATGAGCGTCATGTTCCAATCCCAGAACTCGGGCGTTCCCCACTGCGACTCGATACGGGAGCTCATCTCCGCGACTTGGGCCGGCGAGTACCCCCATGGGAAATCCTCATCGGGCGAGGAGCGGACGATGGGTGCCAGCAGGATGAGGGCGGCGACCCGCTCCGGGTAGCTGGCCGCGAACAGCAGGCTGACCGCGGCGCCCGCTTCGAACCCGAACACGACCGGGCGCTCGCTCCCGACGGCATCCAGCACCGCGCGCATGTCGTCCATGCCCTTCTCGATCGCGACCTGGTCGGGGTCGCTCGAACGGTCGGAGATCCCCCATCCGCGCCGATCGAAAGCGATGACCCTGGCCTGACGGGAGAGCGCTTCGTAGAAGCCCACGTTCTCCGGCATGTCCCAGTTGGCGTCGATGTTGCCCATCCAGCCCTCGTTGATCAGGAGGTCGTAGGGTCCGGAGCCGAACACCTGGTAGCCGATCGAGATGCCGTCGTCGGTCTTCACGTAGCGGGACGTGGGAGCCTTCATCAGGTCGCGATGACCTTCCCTGCCGATGCACAGTCATGCTCGATCACGGTCGTTCGGCCCATGGGAGCATCCTTCATGGAACGAGCCCGCAGGGCAAACGGCGCCCTCGTGGCGAATGCCCTCGTCACTCCCGTTACCCCGCCGGTGAGCCGAAGCATCCCCGGTCGACACGAACGGAATTTCGCAGAAGCCCGGACAGGATCCACCGAGTCACCCGTGTCTGTCCCGCAGCGTCCCCCGACAAGAATCGCGAATCGGCCGGGTTGGGGATGGTGCCGGGCGCGCTCGCCCCGGTAACGTTCGCCCTCCCCACGGCGGACGGCTCGCTCGCGAAGCCGCCCTCCGGACCTCCTCTCCCTGTAAGGACGTGTGGTTCCCCCATGCGTGCGACGAAGGAGCTGACGGATGGTGGCGGAGCCGACGGAACACCCATCCCGGGCCGGGACCGATGCCCTGGCCGGGGTGCGCCGGCAGCTCCGCGACCAGCTGCGGCAGCGCGTCGACGCGCGCGGGCTCGCGACCGCGCCGCGTACCGAACGCCGGGTGCGGGTGCGCGAGGAGGCGCTGAGCCTGCTCCGCGCGAGCGGCGCGATCCTTCCTCAGCGCGAGCTGACGCGCATGGTCAACGAGGTCTCCGACGAGGTCGTCGGGTTCGGTCCGATCGAGTTCCTGCTCAAGGACCCTGACGTCACGGAAGTGATGGTCAATGGCCCTGACGACGTATACGTGGAGCGAGAGGGGCGGATCGTGAAGGCGGGTGACGGTCTATTCGAGGGGGAGGAGGCCGTCCTCCATCTGATCGACCGCATCGTAGGACCCTTGGGCCTACGGGTCGACGAGTCATCGCCTTGGGCTGATGCTCGACTACCCGACGGTTCGCGGGTCCATGCGATCATCCCGCCTCTCTCGCTCCGCGGTCCCGTGCTCACGATCCGGAAGTTCTCGCAGGTGCCGATCCGGCCCGAGGACCTCCAGGCGATCGGCAGCGTGGGACCGCGCATGCTCCGGTTCCTGGCCGCGTGTGTCCGCGGCCGCGCGAACGTGGTGGTCTCCGGCGGCACCGGCAGCGGCAAGACGACCCTCCTCGGCGTGCTGAGCGGATTCATCCCCGAGGAGGAACGCCTGGTCACGATCGAGGACGCCGCCGAGCTCCGCCTCGCGAAGCCCCACGTGATCTCGCTCGAGGCGCGTCCCGCCAACGTCGAGGGCAAAGGGGAGGTCACGGTCCGCGACCTGGTGCGCCAGGCTCTCCGGATGCGCCCGGATCGGATCATCGTGGGCGAGGTCCGCGGCGGCGAGGCCCTCGACATGCTCCAGGCGATGAACACCGGCCACGAGGGCTCGCTCAGCACGGCGCATGCCAACTCCAGCCGTCATCTGCTCTGGCGCCTCGAGACGATGGCGATGATGTCCGACGTCGACCTGCCGGCGGCGCACATCCGGAACCAGGTGGCGTCTGCGGTCGACGTCGTCGTGCACCTGTCACGCCTGCGCGACGGCCGCCGCGTGATCTGGGAGGTCGCGGCCGTCGAGGGCACCCACCGCGGCGAGCCTGTGATCGCGACGCTCTTCCGGTTCCGCCCGCGCGCCGGCGCCGAAGGCGCCTTCGAGGCGACCGGCTCGGTGCCCAGGATCGCCGACACGCTGCTCGAGCGCGGCGAGGATGTCACCGATGCGCTCTTCGAGCAGGGCGAGGACCTGCGATGAGCTGGATCGTCGGGTGGCTCCTGGTCGCGGCGATCTTCGCCGATCGTGGCGCCGCCATGCTCCGGCGTGACGCGGCGCGGCGGCGGCTCCCCGTGCCCCCGGGAGCGCCGCCGGGCCCGTCGCGGCGCCGGCGGTCGTTGCCCGGGTGGGCGCCGTGGTCGGCGCTGGGCGCGATCGCCGGCGCCCTCGTGGGCCGGACACCGCTGTTCGCGGGGCTCGGCGCCGTCGCCGGATACGGCGCGTGCCGGATCCGCTCACGCATGGGAGCCGGTCGTCTCGCCGCCGCCCGGGACGAGCAGCTCGCCGACACCGTCCGCGCGATCGCCTCGGCGCTTCGGGCCGGGCTCTCCGTGCCGCAATCGCTGGCCTACGCGGCGGGGGAAGCGACGCCACCGCTGAGCGCCTCGCTCACGGAGGTGGTCGGCGCACTCGACGTGGGCGTGCCCTCCGACGAGGCGCTCGACCGGTGGGCCGAGACGGTCGGCACCGACGACGCCCGCCTCGTGGCGGGCGTGCTGCACCTGCATCGGCGGAGCGGGGGCGACCTCCCGGTCGTGCTCGACCAGGTCGCCGAGACGCTCCGCGACCGACAGGCGGCCACGCGCGAGGTCCGTGCGCTCACGGCGCAGGCTCGCCTGTCGGGGGCGATCCTCGGCGTGCTCCCGATCGGCTTCTTCGGGTTCCTCTGGCTGACGTCGCGGAACGAGATCGAGGGCGCGCTCGCGACGCCGGCCGGGCTGGGCGCCGTCCTGCTCGGGCTCACGCTGGAGGGGCTGGCGTTCCTGTGGATCCGCAAGCTCCTGGAGGTGCGCTGGTGACGGAAGGGGATGTCGCGGCGTTCCTCGGGGCCGCCGGGGCGGTGGCGGCCCTCGCTGGGGTCCGGGTCGCCCGCGCGCGCCCCCTCCTCGCGCGCGTCGGCGCGATCAGCCTCGGAACGGACGAGCGCGCGAGACGCGCGCGCGTGCCACGGTGGGTCGCGCTCGCCGTCGCCGGGCTCGGGTTGATCGCGGTCGCGCCGATCCCCGGCCTCGTGATCACCCCGCTGGCCGGGATGCTCGCCTGGCGGTGGCCTGCCTGGGTCGGGCAGCGCCGGGGACGGCGCTACCGCCGTGCGGTCGACGCAGAGATCCCACAGCTCCTCGATCTGCTCGCGGCGGGATCGTCCGCCGGGCTGAGCGCGCCGCTCGCGCTGCGCCGTTCCCGCGTGGCGCTCCGGGGTCCACTCGCCGATGAGCTCGGCGCGACGCTCGACGCCGTCGACCTGGGGAGCCGCTGGCGCGACGAGCTGCGCTCGTTCGCCGACCGGCTCGACCTGCCCGACCTCCGCCGCGCGGTCGCGGCGATCACCCGCACCGAGACCCTCGGCACCTCGCTCGCCGAGACCACGGCCGAGCTCGCCGTGAACGTCCGCGCTTCGCGCCGCGCCGCGATCACGGAACGGGCGCGCACCGCGCCGGTGAAGATGCTCTTCCCGCTCGTATTCCTCGTCCTCCCCGCGTTCCTCCTCCTCACGGTGGTGCCTGTGCTGCTGACCACCGTGCAGTCCATCAGCTGAAGGGAGGTGGATCGATGCTGTTGCTGGAACGGATGTGGTGGCGTGCCGCCGCACTGCTTCACCGCGAGGAGGGGCAGACGACGGCCGAGTACGCGCTCGTGATCTTGGCCGCGGCCGCCGTTGCCGTTGTCTTGATCGCGTGGGCGCACTCGTCCGGGAAGCTCCCGGACTTCTTCGACCAGGTGATCGACAACGTCATGGGGAACGCGAGTGCGGCGTAGGGGACACGAGGAACGAGGGGCATCGGCGGTCGAGTTCGCGCTCGTCCTGCCGCTGCTGCTCGTCGTGGCCCTGGCCCTGGTCCAGGTCGGGCTGCTGGTCCGGGACCGGCTGCTCGTCGAGGCGGCGGCGCGTGCCGGGGCACGCACGGCCGCCGTCGACCCGGACCAGGGGGCGATCGCCGACGCGGTGGCCCGATCGGCGCCCGATCTCGATCCCGGCGCCCTGACCGTGGCGGTGGTCCGCGCCGGCACGCAGGGCGACCCGGTCACCGTGGCGGTGGGCTACACGGCGGCGATCCGGGTTCCCTTCATCGGCTGGCTCATCCCCCACGGGGTTGAGATGACGAGCACGGCCACCGACCGCCAGGAGTTCGGGTGACGCGGCGAGCACCTGCGAGGCGTGCAGGACGTGAACGCGGATCGATCACCGTCGTGGCCGCGGCGGTGATTGCCCTGGTGGCGGTGCTCACGATGGGCGCCGCCGACGTCGGCAAGGCGCTCGTCGCGCGGGAACGCGCGCAGGCCGCCGCCGACGCCGCGGCGCTGGCCGCCGCGCAGGAGCTCGTGATGCCCACCGGCAGAGCGCCCGCGGAGGTCGCCGCGGAGTACGCGGCCAGGAACGGAGCCACGCTCGCGAGCTGCACGTGCTCGTCCGGCTCGTCCGAGGCAGTCGTGGAGACGCGCGTCACGCTCGGCCGTCTCCTGCTGGTCCCGGGTACGCACGAGGCGGTCGCCATCGCGCGGGCCACGGTGGGACCCGACACCGCATGGCCCCAGCGCGCCCATGGGATGCTTCCCGCATGGACAAGTCCGATCCGTCGTACAAGGGGCAGGCCGGGTACAACGCGGCGATGCTCGCGATCTACGACGTATGGGTGCTGAAGTTCATGACGAAGGCGGTCTGGAAGGTTCCCGTGGCACGGGGTGTCGACAGCTATCGACAGCACATGGGGCACCGGCACCTCGACGTGGGGCCCGGCACCGGCTACTTCATCGAGACGGCGGACCCGCCCCGCGACACGGAGATCACGCTCCTGGACCCCAATCCGACCGTGCTCCGCCACGTGACGAAGCGACTCGAGGGTCGGCATCCGATCAGCGTCGAGGCGGACGTCATGAAGCCCCTCCCGGTCGACGGCCCGTTCGACTCCGCGGCCCTCAGCTTCGTCCTTCACTGCCTTCGCGGGCCGGAGGGGAACAAGGCGGTCGCCGTGAGGAACATCGCGGATGTCCTCACCCCGGAAGGGGTCCTGTTCGGCGGGACGGTCCTCGGTCTCCAGAGCAACCACACGAAGCCCGCCCGCGGGTTCCTGCGCGCAGCCAACAAGCAAGGGGGCTTCGACAACGTGGACGACACGGCTGAGGGGCTCGGGCGCATCCTGGAGATGTCCTTCAGCGCCGTGGAGGTCGACATCGTCGGTTCTGCGGCCTTCTTCGCCGCGGCAAGGCCCCGGCCCCGCTCCTCGGCGCATCACGATCCGCGGGCTTGACCGACTTACGGGCCGCCAGGTACTACACGACGAGCTCAGGATGGAGGCCGAGCCGGTCAAGATCTGACCCGCTACTCGAGCTCGCTCGCCCTCGGGTCCCGTTTCACCGGCGCCCGATAGTCGGGGTCGGTCTTCAGCACGAGGAACTCGACCGCGGCCCACAGGCTCGTCGAGCGCGGGTAGAACCAGAGCGGGATCGCGGTGAAGATCCCGATGCTCGCGACGATCAGGCTGATCACCGGGACGACCGGCAGCATCAACGCCAGCACCACCGTGAGCATCACGATCCAGACCGTGAACGCCACGACGTAGTTGATCACCATCGCCCCGAGGAACCCGCCCGCCTCCTTCTCGAAGCGCAGGTCACAGCGCGGACAGGTTTCCTTCAGGTCGAACCAACTCGTGAAGATGCCGGTCGCCCCGCAGCGGGGACATCGCTTGCGCAGCCCCCGCCAGAGCGCACCCGCCGTTCCCACGTCGGGGAAGAGCGGCTCGGGCACGCCGGGGGGATCGCCTTCGTCGGGGGCGAGCGATCCGTACGGGTTCCCGCTCATCGCCTCACGACTGGTAGATCGCGTAGAACTTCACGATCGTCTCGCGGATGTGCCACGTGCCCTTCGAGCCTTTCGGCGTCACCATCACGTCGCCCGCCTGGATCCGGAGCATCGCTCCGTCCTCGGTCTCGATGTCGGCGACCCCCGAAAGGATCAGCGCGATCTCGTCGTACGGACGCTCGAACGACCAGGTGTCGGGCTCGCGCTCCCAGAGGCCGGTCGTAAAGGCGTCGTCGGCGCTCGTGAAGACCTCGCGTTCGTTCCCGCCGCTCGGGATCGTTCCCGGGGGGTCGACGAGCGCGCTCCAGCCCTCGCGTCCCGCCGAGCTCATGACCGTGATCTTCGCCACCGCAACCGCCTCCCGCCGCACCGTCTCCGACGACCCAGGCTACGACCTTCGGTGGGTTCCCAAGTCGTGACCCAGGGGTACACTTCTCGACCATGGCGAACAAGCCGAGGCGCACGCCGCTCGGGAAGAACCGCCGGGCCGAGCTCGGGGTGATCGACTACACCCTGGCCAAGCGGGCCCTGCTCCGCGACGCCCAGGTCGGGGTGATCGGCATGACCGACATCTGCGACGCGCACCCTGAGCTGATCCGCGCGGCCCAGCACGTTGGCGAGCCCAGCAAGAAGGACTGCCCGGTGTGCGGCAAGGTCAAGCTCGCGCTCCTCGCCTACGTCTACGGCGACACCCTTCGTGATCAGAACGGCCGCGTCTGGTCGATCGAGACCGGCCTGAAGATGGCCGCCGCGAACCCCGGCGCCGCCTGCTACGTCGTCGAGGTGTGCACCCAGTGCCACTGGAACCACCTCCACGAGGCCTTCACGGCGCGCCGCATCGCCGCGGTCTGAGGCGACCGCCTCCCGACGCCGAACCGCACGGGTTCTCCATACCTCCCGGCGCGTCCCCGGCGGTTCCCTCGCGAGCCCCGCCGGTAGGATGGTCGTCGTGTCGACCGACCCTCCCGCGATGCCCCGCGGCGACAAGCATGTGCCCAAGCACAGACCGCGCAAGGGCTCCACGACGACCAAGGCCAAGAAGGGATGGTTCCGCCGCTACTGGTGGATCTTCCCGGCCGTTCCGCTCGTCCTGATCATCGGCGTCCTCGTCGCGCTGTACGTGGCGTACCAGCGCATCGAGCTTCCCGAGGCGCTGCCGCCGATCCGGTCGACGTTCCTGTACGACCGCAACGGCGAGATCATCGCATCGCTCCACGGCTCGGTCGACCGCACGATCGTCGGGCTCGGCCAGATTTCCCCGAACCTGCAGCACGCGGTGCTCGCCACCGAGGACGCCGGCTTCTACGAGCATCCCGGCATCGACGTGCAGGGCATCCTCAAGGCGGCGTGGACCGACATCGTGAAGCAGGAGACCGTGGTGGGCGCCTCCACGATCACCCAGCAGCTCGTCAAGAACGTCTACGCGGGTCAGTACATCGAGCAGGCCGACGGCACGACGGAGTACATCGTGCCGGCGCGATCGATCAAGTCCAAGATCCGCGAGGCCCTCCTGGCGGTCAAGCTCGAGCAGTCGCTGACGAAGAACCAGATCCTCGCGAAGTACCTCAACACCGTGTATTTCGGGCACGGCGCCTACGGGGCCGAGGCGGCCGCGAAGACCTACTTCGGTAGGCCCGCGTCCGAGCTCACCGTGCTGGAAGCCGCGACGCTCTCGGCGGTGTTGCACGCGCCGTCGCTGTACGACCCGATCGACAGCCCGTACGACAACAAGTTCCGCCGCGACTACTCGCTCGACCAGATGGCGAAGTACGGCTACCTCAGCGAAGCCGAGGCGAGCCGCCTGAAGGCGAAGCCCTGCTGCGGCACGATCAAGGACGCGGCCGCCACGATCAAGGCGCCGCACGGCGCCGCGTACTTCGTGGACTTCACGCGCCAGTACCTCACGGAACGCTACGGCGGTGCGAAGGTCTTCGGTGGCGGGCTTCGCGTTACGACCTCGCTCGACATGGACAAGCAAGCGGCCGCGCTCGACGCGGTGAACGCGAACCTCCCGGACACGGACTACAACCCCGACGCCGCGTTGGTCTCGATCGACACCCAGACGGGGCAGATCCTCGCGATGGTCGGCGGTCGCAACTTCAACAAGAGCAAGCTGAACCTGGCGACGTTCAAGGGCGGGACCGGACGCCAGGCGGGCTCGGCCTTCAAGGCCTTCACCCTCGCGGCCGCGATGCAGGAGGGCTACAACCTGAACGCCTACTGGCAGGGCCCGGCCACGATCACGATCCCGGATCCTCGCTGCGACAGCGCCGACGGCCCGTGGACGCCCGTGAACGCCGGCGACGGCGAGGCCGGCACGTTCACGCTCGCGGGCGCGACCGCGCACTCGGTGAACACGGTGTTCGCCCAGCTCGTGACCCAGCTCGACGGCGGCCCGGCCGACGTCGTGAAGATGGCGCACACGCTCGGGATCCGCTCGGACCTCGAGCCGCTCTGCTCGATCACCCTGGGCAGCGTAGCCGTGAACCCGCTCGAGATGACGAACGCCTACGCGACCCTGGCCGCGCGCGGCCTGCGGTTCCGCGCCACCCCGCTCGTGCAGGTCGCGAGCCAGAGCGGGCGCGTGATCGACGACGTCTCCGAGAAGGGCAAGCAGGTGATCGATCAGAACGACGCCGACATGGTGACCTACGCGCTCCAGGGCGTGGTCACGGGCGGGACCGGCTACACCGCCGCGATCGGGCGTCCGGTGGCCGGCAAGACCGGCACCGCCCAGGACAACGTCGACGCGTGGTTCTGCGGGTACACGCCGCAGATCGCGACCTGCGTGTGGGTCGGGTACCCGGAGGCCGCCAAGCCGCTCCTGAACGTGATGGGGGTGCCGGCGGTGTACGGCGGTACGATCCCGGCCGCGATCTGGCACGACTACATGCTGGCCGCCGTGCAAGGCCTTCCTCCTGAGGGCTTCCAGTATCCCGACTTCGCCGGCTACACCCGCGGCCCGACGGTGGCCGTCTCCTCGCCCGCTCCGAGCCCGAGCCCGACCCCGAGCCCCACCGACGAGCCCAGCCCGAGCGATTCGCCGTCACCCTCGCCGAGCCCCACCCCGAGCCCCACCCCGAGCTCGACCCCGAGTCCCACCGACAGCCCGAGCCCCTCGGCCGCGCCGGCCGTTCCGGCGCCGGCGCCACGGCGCGCACGGCCGCACCCACATCGGTACGGACGGGTGACCGAAGGAGCGCAGGGCTCCCGGACCTAGGCGACGGGATCGACGACGAGCTCGGACGACCTCGTCGACTCGAGTGGGAGCGTCGCGGTGATGTGCGTGCCCCGCCCGGGTGAGGATCGCACCACGAACGTGCCGCTCGCGAGCTCCACGCGTTCGCGCATCGACGCGAGCCCGACCCGGCCCATCTTCAAGAACTCCCGCGCCTGGTCGCTCTCGAAACCGGCGCCGTCGTCCTGGATCTCGATGCGCATGCTCGTGTCGTCGGCGGCGACCGAGACCAGCACGCTCACGGCGTCGGCGTGCTTCCCGGCGTTCGACAGCGCCTCCTGCACGACGCGGTAGGCGAGCGTCTCGATGTCGTCGGGCAGGGTCGAGGGCACCGAGCCGGTGAACTCCGTGTGCACGCGGAACTCCTGGCCGAACTTGTGCACCGTCTCCTGCAGCGCCGGGATCAGGCCGCGTTCCTCCAGGACCGGCGGCCGGAGCCCCGACATCAATCGACGGAGCGCGTCGGCTTCCAGCGTCAGCTCCTCGCGGATCTTGCCCAACACCTCGAGGCCCCGCTCGGTGTCACCGGCCTTGATCATCAGCAGCGCGGCCTCGAGAGAGAGCGAGGCGGCGCTCACCCCCTGCACGGGTCCGTCGTGGAGGTCGCGCGCGATCCGGTTCCGCTCCGATTCGATCGCCGCGTTCGTCCGGCGCAGCAGTCGCGTGCGATCCTCGTCGCGATCCTGCAGGAATTGGAAGAGCGAGCGGATCGTCTGGTCTGCGACGCGCCCCGCGGTGACGTCGCGGATCATCAACAGCGTGCGTGGGGGATCCCCGGGGATCTCCGACACGCGCGACTCGAGGTAGAGCGCCTGGCCCTCGGTGCGCTGGATCTGCGCGGGTCCCCCGGCCGGGAGCGCCGCGAACGCCTCGTCGGCGCCGTTGACGGCCGCGGCCAGGACGGTCCAGAGCTGCCCCTCGATCACCGTCCGATCGAGCCCCACCATCTGGGCGAAGGCATCGTTCGCGCGCATCACCGTGCCTCGGCCGTCCAGCTCGACGATCCCGTCGACGGCCGCGTCGAACACGAGCCGCAGGTGCTCCTCCGAGGCACGCAAGGTCTCGTTCGCCTCGCGCACCCGGTCGAGCGCGCCGTCCGTCTCTCGCAGGGCCACGCCCTTCTCCGAGAGCGCGGTCTGCACCTGCGTGTGCGCCTGGGAGCTCGAGATCTGGTTCGCGAGGATCCGGGCGGCCACCGCCACCCCCAACAAGATGATCATCGCGGTCGACTGCAGATCCGTGACGCCGGCCGAGTCGTGCACGATCGCGATGAGGGCGAGCGCGGCGCACGCGGTGAGCACGGCCGCGCTCGTCAGGACTGGGCGCGCCCAACGCCGGGGCTGAACCCGCACGACCTCGCCTGCCTGGTAGCCGGGGAGCTGGGTCGCCATGATCGCGAACCCGAGCGGGCAGATCATCGACGGCAGGGCGACGAAGGCCGAAGTGCCATCGAAGGTGCCGTGGCTCCACTGCCAGGCGAACACCGCGGTGGCGCCCCCCAGGGCCGCGAAGAGCGCGAACTGGAGCGCGTGGACGCGCGACGGCACCCAGAGGAAGAGCGCGGGGAAGACCGTCAACTGCGCCGCGGCGAGCACCGCCAGGACCGCGGTGGACAGGTTCGTGATCGACGTGGCGTCCTCAGGGCGGAGCGCGACATAGAGGATCGACGCGACCGATGCGGCGACCAGGGTGACGTCGGCGGCGATCTCACGGCGGTCGGTGGGTCCGAAATGCGCCCGGAACTCGTTCCGCGCGAGGGCGAGCAAGGGGATCAGCAGGGCGAGGAGCACGGAGTCGCCGGCGCGCGGAGCGGAGCGCGCCCCGGCCAGGTCCATGACGAGCAAGACGGCATGCGCGCCGCCGAGCAGCAGCATCGAGAGCGCGAGCGGTTCCCCGCCGGCCCACGATTCTTCCCGCTGGATCGCCGATCGGATCATCGAGGCGGCCACGAGCGCGGTGATCATCGCGATCGCGTGCGACGTACGGCCGAGGGTCTGCGAGCCGGCGGGCAGCACGAGATAGACCACGGTGACGCCCAGCGCGATCAGCAACAGAACGCCCCCGAGCGCGCGCGAGGGCCGGTGTCCGGCGGTGGCTTCCATGTGCCGACCATGATGGCGTGTGCAAGCGGCAGGCTCCATCACCCATCACGGGGAACCCGATGACCCTTCGGACTAGCCCACCCGGGGGTCGGCCGCTCGGCCGTCGGTCGGTGACCGGGCCACAGGGACCGTTCAGTGGCCGCTCCGAGCCGCGGCCGTTACTCGATCAGACGGCGGCGGAGCGCCTCCGCCACGGCCGCCGTACGGTCCGACGCGCCGAGCTTTTCGAAGATGTGCTCGAGGTGGGTCTTGACGGTATCGGGCGAGATGTAGAGGCGTTCGGCGATATCGCGGTTCGTGTGGCCGAACGCGAGCAGCTGCAGAACCTCGATCTCGCGGGCCGTGAGGGTCTCCGCCCGTCGGTCGCGCTCCTTGGCGGTCGAGAGCTCCTCGGCCAGCGCCACGACCAGCTGCGGGTCGATCACCATGTTCCCGCCGGCGACCAGCCGCACGGTCTGGATCAGATGCTCGGCGTCGCGGGCCTTCAGCACGTAGCCACGCGCCCCGCTCCGCACGGCCTCGACGACGAACTGGCGGTCGTCATAGGCGGTGAGCATGATCACGCCGACGTCGGGGAAGCGATCACGGATCTCGCGGGCGGCCTCGAGGCCGTCCATCTCGGGCATCCGGATGTCGACTAGCGCGATCTGGGGGCTCGTGGAACCGATCAGATCCAGCAGTTCCTTGCCGTTCGAGGCCTCGCCCACGACCTCGATCCCGTCCGCCATCTCGAGGTACCGACGGAGTCCTTGCCTCACCAATGAGTGGTCGTCAGCGATGGCAACCTTGATCGTCACGTATCCCCCAAGCGCCGGCAGGTTCGCCACATCCTATATCGGCAGCGGCGGGGCATCTCAGAAGATGTAGCGCCAGTTGACGAAGAGCAGGGCCAAGACCCCGTACCCGGCCGCGAAGCTCATGGTCACGAGCGTGTCGGGCAGCCTGCGCCGCTCGACGGCGCGCGCGATCACCCAGAAGGCCGGGAAGAGCACGACGACGAAGCGCGGCATCGACATCAGCGGCCGGTCGGGGAAGGGGTCGGCGAGCGGCAGCAGGAGGCTCGCGAGCGCGTACACCAGGTATGTGTGGCGCAGCCACCCCAGCCCGGCCACGACGGCGATCAGCACGACGGACACCACCAGCACGTCGACCATCCAGTAGCTGCCGAAGTCGTTCGCGTATCGCAGGGCCCGCCCGATCGTGGTGACGGGCGACAGGAGCTCACGTCGCCAGTTCGCCTGCGCGCGCAGCGGGGCCCAAGCGTCGCCGTGCGCCAGCTCCCACCACCCGAGGTACAGAAGAGGAGCGAGCCCCGTCGCGAGTGCGGCGGTGAACCGAGGGAGGGGTCGTCTGCCCTCACGCCACTGGTTCGCGGCCTCGACCAGCAGGGCGAGCGCCACGACGATGCCGATGCTCCGAGTGAGCGCGGCTCCCGCGCCGAACACCGCCGCCCACGCCCACCGATCGCGCCGCGCACACCAGAACGCCGAGACCGACAGCAGCAGGAACGGCGCCTCGGTATAGGGCGCCAGGAAGAAGAAGGCCGTCGGGAAGATCGCGAGGAACGTGACGGTGCGGCGCGCCATCTCGCCGGCGCCCTCGCCGTCGAACTCCCAGCGGGTGAGCCCGTGCAACACGATCAGCGCGCCCAGGAAGGAGGCGTTGGCGATCGCGAGCGCCGCGCCCACCGGGGTGATGCCGGGGAGCCACGCCACGGCGCGGATCGCCAGGGGGTAGAGCGGGAAGAACGCGGCGCTGCCGTCACCGGGCACGTACCCGCTCGACGCGATCCGCAGGAACCACAGGGCGTCCTGCCGGACGGTCGCGTCCCACAGGTTGTGCCAGCCCACGGTGGCCGCCACGCTCGGCCAGCCCGCGACGTTCACCGGGGCGAACGGCTCGACGAGGTTGACGCCGGCCACCGACAGCACCGAGAGCCCCACCCGCACCCCGAGGAACAGCAGCACGCACGTGCGCACGCCGTCGCGCAGCCGGACCTCCTTCGCCTCGTTCATGCGAGCAGGGGCGGTGCCTCGGGGGCGCCGGGCGGCGTCTCGGAGACGTTGGCCGGCGCGGAGAGCTCGAACGGAAGCGCCTCGGGAGCGCGGCGGACCCACGCGACCAGGCACCACACCAGCACGACCACCCGCGCGAGCACGGCCCATTCGAATTGGTTCTGGCTAGCGCCGCCGAGACCCTGCATCTCCCCGAACCACGAGAAGCGCGTGACGAACACCGCCAGGTCGGCCACCGAGAAGGCGATGAACGCCCGCAGATCGGGGAGCGCCAGCGCGAACCACGGCAGCAGCCACAGCCCGTATTGCGGGGAGTACACCTTGTTCGTCAGCAGGAACAGGATCACCAGCGGGAACCCCAGGGTCCACCGGGCGAAGCCGGGGTCTCTTCGCGCCTTGATCGCCCAGATCACGACGAAGGCCACGAGGAACAGCGCCGCCGAGGCCACGTTGATCGTGCCGACCGCCAGACAGGTGTCGAACCGCCGGCACGCGATGTACCAGAGCGAGTCGAAATCCGCGAGTCGTGCCGAGTTGAACCGGAAGAACTCGAACCACCCCGAGGGCGAGGCGATCGCGAACGGCAGGTTCACCGCGAGCCACGTGCCGGTCACGGTCCACCCCAGTGTGATCGCGCGGTCCGGCTCCCTGTCCCTCAGGCGCTGCGTGATCAGCGGGATCACGAGCATCGCCAGATAGAACTTGGCCGCCGCCCCGAGACCCAGCAGCACCCCCGCCCATCCGTCGCGCCGCCGGAGGAACGCCAGGAGCGCCCCGGTTGCCAGCGCCACCGCGAACAGGTCCCAGTTCATCGCGCCGTACAGCACCACGGTCGGCGCCAGAGCGAGGTACAGCGCGCGGCCGCGCGTCATGACGTAGAGGCACACGCCTACGACCGCCGCGCATCCCAGCAGCAGCGCCGCGTTCACGAAGAAGAAGCCGGCGTAGGAGTCCCCCGAGATCCACCCCGCGACGCGGATGAAGTACATCGTGAGCACCGGGTACTCGTCGCAGTTCTGGCCGTCGACCTCCGCGCAGTGATCGATGAAGGGCAGGCGCCCGTCCCCGAGCTGCTCGGTGCCCAGGAGCGGGACGATGTCGCTGTAGCACAGGAGCCGGTACTGGCGACCGTCGCCCCAGCTTCCCTGTGCGCATGGGGACTTCAGTGCGATCCCGAACAGCATCGTGCCCACGGTGCAGGTCATCACCAGGGCCAGGCTCACGGCGGGACGGACGACGCGCGGCATCGCGGCGCATCGTATCCCCCGGGCGGTCGGGACCCCACGGGGCTTTTCGTCCAGGTCGGTTCGGGACTAGGCTCGTTCGGCATGGTGGACGTGCGCACCGCCACCCACGGCGATGTCGAGGCCGTGGTGGACACCGCGGCCAGAGCGCTCGACGGCGAGGCGATGCTCCGCTGGTCGTTCGGCGAGCGGCGGTTCGAGGAGCGCATCCGTCGCCACTTCGCCCATTACGACGGGGAGAACGTCCGACACGGGTGGGTGCGCCTGGTCGCCGATGGCGCCGGGATCGCGGTCTGGATCCCGCCCGAGGCCCGGGAAGAGCACGCCGCCATCCCCGCCGCGCCGCCGGGTCAGGAAGCCCGGATCCTGGGTGACCACGACGATCGTCACGCCGAGTTCTGGGGCTGGGTCGAGGCACACGAGCCGCCCGAGCCGCTGCTCTACCTCAGCCACATCGCGGTGGCGCCGGAGCGGCAGGGCCAGGGCCTGGGGAGCGCGCTGATGCGCGACGGGCTCGGCCGTGCGCAGGCGCTGGGTGTGCCCACCTGGCTGGAAACCTCGAGGGCCGAGAACGCCGCGTACTACGAGGCGTTCGGCTTCCGCACCGTCGTGGACGAGGAGGCCCCCGGGGGCGGGCCGCGCATCTGGTTCATGCGCCGCGACCCGGACTGATCCCACCGGCGACCTCGCGTGTGACCCTGTGAGCGGGCACTCGTAGAGTGTCCGGTCATGAGGTACCGCGTGGAACAGCTCGCCGCCGAGTGCGACCTGTCGGTCGACACGGTCCGCTACTACCAATCGCGCGGCCTGCTCCCCCAGCCCGAGCGCGAGGGCCGGGTCGCGTGGTACGGCGACGACCACGCGGCGCGCATCCGCGAGATCCGGGCGCTCCAGGGCAAGGGGCTCACGCTCGCGGCGATCCGGAGGGTGGTCACGGGCGAGCTCGGTCCCGCCGACGCCGACTTGGCCGCCGCGGTGGTCGCCGCCCGCGGGGAGCCGGCGGATGCGACCGAGCTGCTCGACCTCGAGGCGTTCGCGGCCCGGAGTGGCGTCCCGGCCTCGCTGATCCAGGCCGTGGAGCGGGAGGGGATCCGCCTCGGCCGCACCGTCGACGGCGTGGAGCGCTACACCGTGGGCGACATCGAGCTCGTTCGCACGGCGCTGCGGCTGCTCGAGTTCGGGCTGCCGCTGCCGGACCTGCTCGGGCTCGCGCGCGACGCCGACACCGCGATGCGGGGCCTCGCCGAGCGCGCGGTCGAGCTCTTCGACGAGCACGTGCGCAAGCCGATCCGCGACACCGCCGGAGACGACGGCGCCGCAGCCGCGCAGATGGTGGAGGCCTTCGGCGAGCTGTTGCCCGCGGTGACGCAGCTCGTGTCGCACCACTTCCGCCGGGTGCTGCTCGAGACCGCGGAGGACCACATCGAGGAAGCGACCGCATGACATCGTCCGCGCCGCTGCCCCAAGGCCAGGAGAAGGCGACGGCCGTCCGGGGGCTCTTCGACACGATCGCGGGCCGCTACGACCTCGTGAACCGGGTGATGACGTTCGGCATGGACGCCGGCTGGCGGCGCCGGGCGGTCCGCGAGCTGCGACTCCCCGGCGGTGCGTTGGTGCTCGACCTCGCCTGCGGCACCGGCGACTTCTGCCGCGAGCTCGAACGCAAGGGGTACCGCGCGGTCGGGTTCGACTTCTCGCACGGGATGCTCGTGCACGCCAAGACCGGCGCGCCGCTCGTGGAGGCCGACATCCTGCGGCTCCCGGTGGGCGACGCGAGCGCCGAGGGCGTCACGTGCGGGTTCGCGCTGCGTAACGTCGTGTCGTTGCCCGACTTCTTCGCCGAGCTCGCACGGGTCGTGCGGCCCGGCGGTCGGGTCGCCCTGCTCGACGTGAGCGAGCCCGACAACCGCCTGGTCCGCGCCGGGAACTCGCTCTACTTCAACCGGGTGGTCCCGATGATCGGCGGCGCGCTCTCGGACAAGGACGCGTACTCGTACCTGCCGCGGTCGATGGCGTATCTGCCGCCGCCCGAGGAGATGGTGCGGATGCTCGCCGCCGCGGGGTTCCCCGATACGCGGCGCATCCAACTTTCGGGCGGGCTGACCCAGCTGCTCGTGGGGACCCGGGCGTGACCGACGGGTCGGCCGTCCGAGCCACCCGGCTCGGGCCCGCCTTCGACCTGCTCGCCGCGTACGACGAGGGCGGCGCCTTCTTCGAACGCGACGGGCTGGGGGTGGCCGCCGGAGATCCCCAGGACACGGTGCGCGCCACGTCGCTCGCGGAGCTCGGCGGACCGGTCGTGGCGGGGCTGGGGGAGGGATGGGACCACGGCGGTCCCGCGCCGGTCGCGCTGGGGGGGCTGCCGTTCGCCCCCGGCCCGGTGTCCCTGGCCCTGCCCGCGAGTGTCGTGCGTCGCACCGACGAGGGCGAGACCTGGCTGATCGAGCGCGGCGATCGCGGCGCCGCGACGCCGTTCGCGCCGCGGCGCGTGGCGGGCGACCTGCCGCACGGGTCGTTCCGGCCCGCACAGCTTCGAGAGGTCCCCACGGTGCGGGGGTACGAGGACGTCGTGGCCGACGCCCTCGAGCGGATCCGGGCCGGCGGGCTCGAGAAGGTCGTGCTCGCGCGGACCCTCGAGGTCGACGCCGGTCGGCCGCTCGACGCGAAACGGCTGCTGCACCGGCTGCGCGCGGTGGAGCCGCACGGGTACGCGTTCGCGGCACCCTCGGGCGAGGGCGCTGTGCTCGTCGGAGCGAGTCCCGAACTCCTCGTGTCGCTGCGCGGGGGTGAGGTTCGCGCGACGCCGCTCGCGGGCACCGCGCCCCGCGCGGGCGACCCCGACGAGGACCGCGCGAACGCGGAGGCGCTCTCCGTGTCGGCGAAGAACCGCGAGGAGCACGCGGTGGTCGTGCGCGCGGTGGCGTCGGCGCTCGAGGGGCACTGCGAGCCACTGCGGTGGGATCCCGATCCGGTCCTGCTCGAGACCGCGAACGTCTGGCATCTCGCGACCCGATTCGCCGGGCGGGTGCGCGATCCCGCCACGACGGTGCTCGACCTGGTGGCGGCGCTGCACCCGACCCCCGCGGTCTGCGGCACGCCGACCGGTGCGGCCCGCGCGACGATCGCCGAGCTCGAGCCGTTCGACCGCGGTCGCTACGCGGGCCCGGTGGGGTGGATCGACGCCCGCGGCGACGGGGAATGGGCGATCGCCCTGCGGTGCGC
>JANLXF010000094.1:0-1978 GCA_031364965.1 Actinomycetes bacterium
CAGCACGAATGTCGCTGGAACCGTGCCCGCGATTACGAGTCGGCTCGCCCGACACACCCGGGCAACGGAACGCTGTCCTTGATCCGCAGCAACGGTGGCGAAGAGCAGGTTGTTCAGGATCCCGGGCACGTACCACAGCCACTCCGCCAGCCCGACGGCGATTGAAATCTGGCCGACAGCTGCGACGCCGAGCATCGCCCGAAGCATCCAGATATCACACCGGACGAGCAGGAGCGTGAGCGTGATGACCACCAGCGCCCTGCCTCCGTGGCCAAACGCGAGGCGCCAGTTCCGACCGACATCGCGAATGCTGACCGGCACCCGAGGCGAGCGCCGCCAGATGGCTCCGGCGCTGAAGGCGACACCGGCAGCGACGGACAGCGCCCACACCGATGCGACTCCGAGGACCGACAAACGCCCGGATGCATGGAGCCCGATGACGCCCACGAACAACGCGAGGCGCTGAACGAACGTCACGAGGTTGAACGCCAGCACCTGGTGCTGTCCCAGGTTGATCCCCCGCACCAGTTGCGCGAGGACCTCGAGCGAGAGCACGAGGGCAAAAACAGGCACGAGCGGGCTTCCGTCGAACAGCCCAATCCACGGTCGCCAGACCCGCTGCGTGAGCGCCAGCAGAGCGAGCAGCGCGACAGCTTGAACGACCGCCGCATGCAAGAGCGCCCTGGCCGAGTCTCGGCGGCTCGCGATCGCCAGCACGTTCCCTTGAAAGTGCCCCAGGGAGGCGACCACCGAACCAACCGCCACTCCCGCCAACAGGGTGGCGTACGTGCCCTGACCGACTGGTCCGAGGCCCCGGGCGATCAGGATGCCCGTCGCGACGGACATGAGCGACTGAAGTACCTGGAGAGCGAACGTCTGCGCGAAGGCAGTGGCCAGTCTCACGTCACCCTTCGCCGATGATCGAACGCACGGATCTGACAGGCGCTCGTCCCACGCCGGACCTCGGTCAGCGATACCTCGACTGCATTCGGACGAGGACGGCGCCTCCCTGGTGACGCAACGCGGGAACGCGTCAGTGGGATGCGCCTGACGGGCTTGCGGGGACAGGAAACATCACCCCGTTATCCCGATACACGTCCCGCATCCATGCAATTGTTGCCGCGATTCCTTCCTCGAGCCCGACCCGTGGCGCGTGTCCGAGATCCCTGACCGCCTTCGAGCAATCCGTTCTCTTGTGCGCCGTCGTGTGCGGCTCGGCCTCGCGATACGTTACCAGTTCCTCGCTCGCACCCGAATACTTCAGGACGAGATCGCTCACCGTCTTGATGTCGTGGTAGTCGAGCCCGCCGAGGTTGTACACCTCACCGGGCCTGAACGCATCCGCCACGTTCGCGAGGGTGGCGCTCATGTCGGTGATGTAGGTGCTCGTGCGCGCATGCCCCGTGTACACGGTATAGGGCAACCCGTGGAGGGCCCGATAGGCAAAGAGGCAGACGACCGACCGATACTTGCTGTAGTGCTCGCCCGGTCCGTAGGTGTTGAACAGACGAAGGCGAACGCTCTGGGAGCCGTGCATCTCCGCCGAGTTCATGACCTGCATTTCGTTGACCCACTTCGAAATCGCATAGTCGTTCATCTGGCGGATCTCGTGAGTGTCCATCACGTCTTCCGACATGATGCCCTCGAAGTCACCGTAGACCTCCGACGACGAGAAGTAGACTGCGCGAAAGCCTTCGCGCTCCTGCATGCGCAGAATGTTCTTCGTCCCGATGACGTTCGTTTCCCAGAGGTTCTCGTAATAATCCTCTCCGTTCCACCGGCCGAACTCGGCAGCGAGGTGATAGACGAGGTCAAAGGATCTCGGCGCCTTGCTGTAGCCGTGAGCCCACCCGCCGCCGGTCCAGAGTCTCTCGACTTGCTGGAACTTGGACACATCGCACCTGGCGTAGTTCGCACTATGATGGTGCTGCAGGTCGATGACGAATACCTCGTGTCCGCGCGCGCGGAGCTCGGGCAC
>JANLXF010000102.1:0-14572 GCA_031364965.1 Actinomycetes bacterium
CGAGGCGCTCACGAACGCGAGACCGTCGGGAAGCGGGTCGGTTAGCACGACATCCAGCGCGTCGGACGGACCATCGTTCGTGATCGACATCGTGTACGTGAAGGATCCGCCGGGAGCGAACGTCGCCGGGCCCTGCTTCAGGATCGACAGGTCCGCGACGGAGTCGAGGGCCGTACCTTCGGAGTCGCTGTCGTTCGAGGGATCGGCATCCGTCGTCGTGGCAGTCACGTCGGCCGTGTTCGTGAGGGATCCGGTGGCGGCCGCGTCCACGGTCACGACCACCTGGACCGTCACGCGATCGCCGGCGAGGATCGAGCCCAACACCCAGGTCACGGTGCCTCCGGACTCGGTCCCGCCCCCGGTCGACGACACGTACGTGGTACCGGCGGGGAGCGGATCCGTGAGCTCCACGCCCGTCGCGGTGGCGAGGCCGATGTTCTCCACGTCGATCTGATAGGTCAGCTGGTTCCCGGCGACGACGGGGTCGGCCAGGTCGGTCTTCGTGACCTGGAGGTCGGGCAAGACGACCGGGATGTCCAAGGTGGCGCTCGCGGGAGCCGACTCGGCAGAGTCCGCGTCCACGCTCGAAGAGATCGGGCCCCCGGCATCGACCTCGGCCTGGGTCACGGTGCGGTCACACCCATAGATCCAGGTCTCGGTGAGCTGCAGCTTGGCGTCGGTGTTCGTATCGCCTGCGACATAGCTCAAGGAGCCGGCATCGCACTCGGCGTCGGCCAGGGTGATCGCGCTCAGGGTCTGGTTGCCGGTGTTGGTCACGGTGAAGACATAGGCCACGACCTGGCCACCCGAGCCCACCGAGGCCGTGGTCGAGGTGATCGCGACATCGATGGCGGCGGTCGGGATCAGGTCGACGTCGGTGGCTGAGTTGTCAGACGGGTCGGGGTCGGTGACGGGTGACGACGAGATCTGAGCTGTGTTCGACACGCTGCTGAGGAGGAAACCGGGACCGATCGTCACGTCGACCGCCCAGGACGCTGAGCCGCCGGGGGCGAGCCCGGCTGGTGTCGTGCACGTCAAGGTTCCTGCCGCCATCGAGCAGTCCGCTTCGCCTTCGACGCCGGTCGTGCCGGCCGGCAGCGTGTCGGTAACGACCACACCGGCCGGGACCGAGGAGGGGCCGTCGTTCGTGAGCGCGATCGTGTACGTCACCGTGTCTCCGGGCAGCACGGAGGTCAAGCCGTCCGACTTCGACAATCTGAGGTCGGCGACGCGACTGACGGTCGTCCCCTCGGTCGATTGATCGTTCGCCGGGACTGGATCGACGGAGGTCGTCGTGACCGAGGCGGTGTTCGAGAGCGCCGCGATGCGCCCGGGCGCCACGTGCACCGTCACGTATCGGGTGACGGTGCCGACCGAGAGATCCCCCAGGTTCCAGGTCACGGTGCCGCTCGACTCGGTACCGCCCCCCGTGGCGGAGACGAAGTTCGTCCCGGGCGGGACGTCATCGATGACGACGACGTTCCTGGCCGTCGCCGGGCCGAGGTTCGAGATGTCGAGCTGATAGGTGAGATCAGTGCCCGCGACCACCGGATCGCTCAGGTCGGACTTCACGACCCGCACGTCGGCGGGCGTCGCGATGACCGTCGTTTCCGTATCGACGTCGTTCGAGGCGTTCCCGTCCGGGGTCGAGGTGGATACCGTCGCCGTGTCCGAGAGGTCGGCAGTCCTGGAGGGGAAGATCGAGACCACCATCGTTCTGGTCGTCGACGCTCCCGCGGCAAGGGTTCCGATGTTCCACGAGACCACGCCCGCCGAGAGGGTCCCGCCTCCGGAGGCGGACACGAACGACGTTCCCCCGGGGACGGCGGTCGACATCGAGACCGACGCTGCCGAGGACGGCCCCGCGTTGGCGACCACGAACGTATACGTGAGCTGCGTGCCGGCGTCGGCGGGATCGGAGGAGTCCGACACCGAGACGGACACATCGGCGAGCGGTGAAACGGTCGTCACTGCGGTTGACGAGTTGTTCACGAGTGACGGGTCGGAGGTCGACGACGATACCGAGGCGGTATTGGACAAGCTGCCGGCTGCCGAAGGTGTCACCTTGATCGTGATCGTGGCGCCTCCCCCGGTGGCCACGGTCCCGAGGCTGCAGGTGACCGTCCCCGACGACTCGGAGCACGAGCCCGTCGAGGGCACGGCGGAGATGAAGGACACGCCGGCCGGAAGTACATCTTGCACCGACACGCTGCTCGCGTTGGAGGGGCCTGCGTTCGACACGGCGAGCGTGTAGGTGAGTGTCTGCCCTGCCGCGACCGGGTCGGGGGTGTCGGTTTTCGTGATCGACACATCCGCGCTGGTGTTCACGGCCGTCGCCTGGGTCGAGGAGTTGTTCCCCGGCACCGGGTCCGTCGTCGAGGTCGTGATGTTGGCGGTGTTCGAGAGCCCCGCAGTCCGCGCGCTATCGACGGCGACCACGAGTTGCAGGCTCGTCGACGCCGAGGCTGCCATCGAGCCGAGGTTCCAGGTGACGGTGCCCGCAGAGAGCGAGCCGCCGCCGGTCGCCGAAACGAAGCTCGTGCCGGGCGGGATCGCGTCGGTGACGGTCACGCCGGCCGTGGTCGAGGGGCCGGCGTTCGCGACCGCCAACGTGTAGGTGACCTGGTTGCCGGCCACCACGGGATCGGGGCCGTCGGTCTTGGAGATCGAGACGTCGGCGCGCGGCGTGACCGTGGTACCCGCCGATGCCGTCCGATCGCCGGTGTCGGGGTCGCTCGTCGTGCTCGTGACGGAGGCGGAGTTCGTGATCGTGCCCTCGCTGCCCGGGTTCGGGCGCACGACGACGGTGACCGACGGCGTGGCCCCTGCCGCCACGGTGCCGAGCGAGCACGTGAGCGTCACGCCCGAACGGGAGCAGCTGCCCGCCGTGGGGGTCGCCGAGACGAAGGCCACGGCCCCCGGGAGTGTGTCGGTGATCATGACGTTCTGGGCGTTCGATGGGCCGCTGTTCGTGAGGCCGATCGTGTACGTGAGGTCTTCCCCGACCCCGACCGGGTCGGGACTATCGGTCTTCGTGAGCGAAAGATCGGCCGAGGTCGCCACGGCCGTCGTCTCGGTCGCGCTGTTGTTCGACGTGTCCGGGTCGGTCGATGTGGCCGTCACGCTGGCGGTATTCGACAGTGGGGTCGTCCTCGAAGCACCCACGGCGACCGTGACGGTTACCGAGGTCGAGGCGCCCGATGCGATCGTCCCGAGGTTCCACGTGACGGTGCCGGCCGACAGCGTTCCGCCGCCGGTGGCCGAAACGAATGACGTGCCGGCGGGCACGGCGTCCGTGAGCGAAACGCCGGTCGCCGACGACGTGCCCGCGTTCGCCACGTTCAGCGTGTACGTGAGCTGGTTGCCCGCCGTCACCGGATCGACGCTGTCGGTCTTCGTGACGGAGAGGTCGGCCGCTGCGACCGCGGTCACCGTCTTGGCGGCCGCGCTGGTGCCGAAGTCCGAGTTGTAGTGATAGCTGCTGCCGGAGAAGTCGTAGATCAGCTCGCCCAGCGTCGCGGTGCCGGGCTGGATCACGTACACGGTGTAGGTCGTGCTGATGTTGCCACCGGCTTTCCCACTGCCGACGCACGATCGGTAGGCGCCCGAGGTCGGATCGTTGACCCAGCCGCAGGCGTCGGAGTAGACCTTGTCATTCGCGGTCGGGTTCACAGGGGCCGAGTACTGGACCGCGACCGACTGAACCTCGAAGATCGCCCCCGGCCAGTTCAGGAACGACGACAGCTGCTCGTACCCTTGGGTCGCCGTACTCGAGAGCACGGTGAACGTGTAGGTGCCGCCGACGTAGACGGTCGATGGGCCGGTGATCGAACCGACCGAGTTGCGGTTCTGTGACACCAGCTTCTCGACGTAGAGCTCGCGCGGGATCGGCGTGCTGACGGTCCCGAGCGTGTCGGCGGTGGCCGTGACGTGGAACCGCCGCGCGGTGTCGTAGGCCGCACTGGTCCGCGTCACCACAACGTTGAAGTACGCGTCGAAGCACGGGGGAGCCGGGGCGAGAGACGCCTTGGTCCGCGTGCTCGACCCGGTGAGGTTGATGTTCGCGTTGGCGCTGTCCCACACGAAGGTCGCGACGACGTTGGTCGCGGCCATGTTGCCTGTGTTGCAGATGCGTGCCCCCGCCAGGAACTCGTTGGGGCCGGAATTGACATCGTTACTGTCGAGACCGACCACGTTCCACGTGATGGGGGTGATCGTCAGCGCGGCTGCCGCGCTCGCGGGCGCGCTAGGAAGCGGCAGCAGCGCGATCGTCATCACGGCCACGAAGGTGGTGCGGACGATGGCTCGCCATCGTGCAGGCGTGCGAGATTCGCTAGGGCGGATGTACATACGCGGGCTGCGACCTCCTGGCAAGCCCTCCCGAGGAGAGCGCATCAGTAACTTACTGAGAGGTCTTCGGCCCTTCGTGCGCCGAGCTTGCTACCCGGAACCGAGTAGGTCGCTCGATGCCCGAACCGGCAACAGACGACGGGTCAGCCGATGCCGAGTCCGGTCATCAAGCCACGGAGCGCGAGCCCGAAGCAGATGAACGACGCCCAGGCGAACGGAACCCACGGCTTCATCGGCTCCACCCCTGGCTTCGACGTCATCCCTTCACGAGCCACGACGTGAGCGATGCCCAGCACCACGAGCGGGCCGAAGCCGTAGACGAAGTGCAGCCATGTCTCAGGGCGCCGGCCCATCGCGAGTAGGACGATCCCGATCAACACCTGGAGCCCCGCCACGACCTGGGCGACCGTGAGCCACCACCAGAAGGCGTTCCCGGTTCCCCGCCTCGCGATCCAGGCGCCGAGCCCCCAGATCCAGCCGATCGCGAAGATCGCGACCACGGCGAAGCCGACGACAGCGTGGATGTCCGACATGCGGGGAGATCCTACGATCCGGCAGGCGCCGAGTACCTCGCCTCGCCGTCGCCGCCCGCCTTGTTCAGCCGCCGCGAGAGGTGCAGCCCCTCGAGCGCGAACTCCAAGGCACTCGCCGCGACACCGGGGCTTTCCTCTTCGACATCGAGACGCGCGAGCATCTTGGCGAGGCCGGGCAGGTCGCCGAAGGCCGCGAGCAACTCGCTCGCCGGAGTGAGATCGGAGGTCTCGAGCGCGAACCCCTCATCGAACCTCTGGAGGATCGCGGACAGATCGAACCCCGACAGGCGCCTCCGGAACACCTCGAGCTCGGCCGTCCGGAGCGCGCGCGCGAGGATCTCGGGTTCTCGGCCTTCCTCGATCGTGTCGAACTCCACGCGGCCCTCGGACGAGAGCAAGACCGCGTTGAGGTCGCAGACGCGTGGGACGGCCTCGGGCTCGCCCACTCGGGCGGCGCGGCGGACGGCCGCTGCCTGCAGCGTCTCGAGGTTCCCGATCGAGTACCGGACACTCACGCCGCTGCGGTGGTTGATGTGGGGCGAACGACGCAACTCCTGCGTGAGGGCCGCCACGATCTCGGTCATGAAGGCCGGGACCCTCACCGGGATCGCCGCGTCCGCACGGGCGGCCTCGTTCGCCATGATCTGGATCTCCTGCGCGACGGTCTCCGGGTAGTGCGTGCGCACCTGCGTGCCGAACCGGTCCTTGAGCGGGGACACGATGCGCCCACGGTGCGTGTAGTCATCAGGGTTCGCCGTGGCGACCAGCAGCAGATCGAGGGGCAGCCGGATCCGGTAGCCGCGGATCTGGACGTCGCGCTCCTCGAGGATGTTGAAGAGCGAGACCTGGATCCGCTCGGGAAGATCGGGGAGCTCGTTGATCGCCACGATCCCGCGATGGGTCCGCGGGATCATCCCGTAGTGGATCGTGAGCTCGTCCCCCAGCGACCGCCCCTCGGCGACCTTGATCGGGTCGACGTCGCCGATCAGGTCCCCGACGCTCGTGTCGGGGGTGGCGAGCTTCTCGGCGTACCGATCCTCACGCGGGAGCCAACGGATCTCGACGCCGTCGGGATCGGCGGTCACGAGCCCCCGGCAGCGCGCGCAGATCGGGTGGTACGGGTGGTCGTTGATCTCGCAGCCGGCAACGACCGGCACCTCCTCGTCGAGCAGCTGCACGATCGCGCGCACGAGGCGGGTCTTGGCCTGGCCACGCTCCCCCAGCAGGATCAGGTCATGTCCTGCGAGGATCCCCCGTTCGATCGCGGGGAGCACAGAATCACCGAATCCGACCAGACCCGGGAAGAACTCCTCGCCCGTCCGGAGCTTCGTCAGCAGGTTCTGTCGGAGCTCTTCCTTGACGGTGCGATCCGGGTAGCCTGAAGCCCGCAGCTCGCCGATCGTGGTCGCTCCGTCCATGCCGTCAAGGGTAGCCGCCTTCCGCGCGAAGTCGGTCCGACCGTGTCGTGCGGCGGCGCCGTTCCCGTCGGTCACGCCACCGCCCGGGGGGCGCTGCGAGGACGCTGGGCATCGCTCTGGTGTCTCCGCGGACTGCTACCGTCGCCGCGTGACCGCCCCCATCGCGATCCTCGAAGGCCTGAACGACGCCCAGCGCGAGGCCGCGACCGCGGTCCGTGGGCCGGTCGCGATCCTCGCGGGTGCGGGAACCGGGAAGACCACCACGATCACCCGGCGCATCGCGTACCAGGTGGCCACGGGCACGTTCCCCGCGGACCGCATCCTCGCGGTGACCTTCACGGAGAAGGCCGCGCGGGAGCTGAAGGAGCGACTCGCAACGCTGGGCGTCACCGGCGTCGAGGCCCGAACGTTTCACGCCGCCGCGCTCTCGCAACTGGGCAGGCTCTGGGAGCGTCATACCGGCGAGCGTCTCCCCGACGTGCTGCCGTCGAAGGCGCCGTTGATCGCCTCGCTCGCGAACTCGCTGCCGCCTCCCCACAAGTTCATGCCTCGCAGCGAGCTCGCCGGCGAGATCGAGTGGGCGAAGAACCGCATGATCCCGTGGCGGCGCTACCTCGCCGAGGTTGAGCGGCTCGCCCACACGCCCCCGATCCCCGCGGAGTTGATGGCCGGCGTCTTCGGGGGCTATGAGCGCCGCAAGGAACGTGCGCACAAGATCGACTTCGAGGACATGCTCGGGATGTCGGTGCTCCTGTATCAGGAGTATCCGGACGCGGCATCGCAGGTCCGTGCGAAGTACCACGCGTTCACGGTCGACGAGTACCAGGACGTGAACCCGGTGCAGCAGGCGCTCCTCGAGGCCTGGCTCGGTCATCGAAGCGAGCTCTGCGTCGTGGGCGACGACTACCAGACGATCTACTCGTTCACCGGCGCTTCGCCCGAGTACCTCCTGGGGTTCCCTCAGCGCTACCCGGGCGCCACGATCGTGCGCCTCGAGGAGAACTACCGCTCGACGCCCCAGGTGCTGGCCGTCGCGAACGGCCTCTCACCCCAGCTCGGCGGGTTCGAGAAGCTCTTGCGTTCGACCAAACCCGACGGGCCGAATCCCACGGGCCGCGCGCTCGCCGACCCCGATGCGGAGGTCGCGTTCGTCGTGGCGGAGGTCCGACGCCTGCACGACGAGGGCACGCCGTGGGAAGAGATCGCGATCCTCTACCGGATCAACGCCCGCTCCGAGGCGTACGAGGAGACGTTCGCCGACGAGGGGATCCCTTATCAGGTGCGCGACGGGGCCTTCCTGCGGCGGCCCGGACCGCGGTCGGTGCTCGCCGCGCTGCGACGGCCCGAGAGCGTCGACGCCCAGGTCGCGGTCGAGACCGCCACGAACGCCGTCGGCTACGACCCGAACGCGGATCCCGACGACGCCGAGGAGGTGACCCGGCAGGCCGACCTGAGCCGGCTCCGGGTGCTCGCCGCCGAGTACGTCGCCGCACACCCCGACGGCAACGTCGCCGGGTTCGTGGCGGAGCTGTCTGCGCGGTTCAGCACGGAACAGAGCGGCCGGGGCGTGAACCTGCTGACCTACCACCGAGCCAAGGGCCTGGAGTTCGACGCGGTGTTCCTTCCTCGCCTCCTCGACAGGGAACTTCCGTTCCGTTCCCAGAAGTCCTCCGCCGATCCTGAGGAGGAACGGCGGCTGTTCTACGTGGGGATCACCAGGGCGCGCACGCACCTGTATCTGTCGTGGCCGCGGGAAGGCCGGACCGAGCCGAGTCCCTTCTTGCAGGAGTTGGGGATCGTGGCGGCACCGGCGCCCGCACCGGCCGGGGCCGCGCGACGCCCGGCCGGTCCACCCGTCGGCTCGGTCGGCGGCGGGCCGCTCTTCGACCGGCTCCGCGAGTGGCGGCGACGGCGGGCGGCAGCCGACGGGGTCCCGGCGTACGTGATCTTCCACGACAAGACGCTCGCCGAGATCGCCGAACGCAGACCCGCCGACTGGGCCGACCTCGCGGGGGTGCCCGGCGTCGGCCCCGCAAAGCTCGAGCGCTACGCCGACGAGATCCTGCCGATCGTGGCGAGCGAATAGCGCGCGACGGCTCAGACGAGCTTCGCGACGATCATCGCGGCAGCGAGCAACGGCACCGAGATCGAGAGGAGGCGGAGCGCCGTCTCGGGCGGGTGCCGGAGCGTGTCAGCGTCGATCGGCTCTGTCGACCCGTCGGCCATCGCGAGCGACCCACTGACCCCGGCAACGTGACGGCGGAGCGTGCGCACCGGGGTGGAAAGCGCGCGCTGCGCTGCGCTGAGCGCCACGCAACCTGCCGCGGCGAGCGCGGCGGCGGCCGAGAGCGCGCCCGTCTGCGCGACGTAGGCCGCGATCACCGGGAATCCGCCCCACGCGAGGGCGAACCACAGGTCCGAATGGAACCATCCTCCGGCGAGCTCCAAGTTGTAGGCGACCACCAGGAACACGCCGATCGGCATCAGGGCCCAGATCCACGGCGTGGCGGCGATCGCGCCGTGGGCCCCGATCGCGAGCGCGCCCGCGAGCCCGACCACTGCGAGCCCGATCAGCACACGACGAGGGATCTGCGTGCGGAGCGGCCTCCCGTTCAGCTCGTCGAGCGCATGCGCGGCCACCCCCATCGCCAGGAAGAATGCCGCGGTGGTCTCCAGCCACCACGTGACGTCGAGCGTCGATGCCAGCGCGGCCCCGATCGCGACGTACGACAGATGCCAGATCGTGTACGGCGGGTGCAGCAGGCTCCAGTAGTCGCGCCAGCCGCCCGGGGCGAGCGCGTAGAAAGCGGGCCTCGGCTCGCCTGCGCGCTCGGTCACGCCTTCGTCCCCGACCAGACGACACCGGCGCCGAGCGACATCACCCGACTGCGGACGTGCCGGAGCCCGGCCTCCTGCCACCAGCCGGCCTGCACCGGCAAGGGGGCGCGCTCGACGAACCGCTCGATGCTCGGGCCGAGGAACGCGCCGGTCTCGCGCCAGGTCGGGGACACGACCGCCCCGATCGCCGGCAGCACGAGCCGCGTGTACCACCGCCATCCCAGCCGAAGGAAGGGAGCGTCGGGCGCGTGGAACTCGAGCGACGCGAGGACGCCGCCCGGCCGGAGCACCCGCGCGAGCTCGCGCAGCGTGGATCCTGGGTTGTCCACGTAGCGCAAGAGGTACGTGAACGTCACCGCGTCGAAGGTCGCGTCGGCGAACGGCAGCGCCTCGGCGCGGCCGAGAACGGGCGCGATTCGCGATCCCAGGCCCGCCGTACGATCCTGCGCGACGCCGGTCGTGAGCATCGCGGCGCTCGGGTCGAGAGAGACGATCCGCGCCGTGCGATCGTGGCGCGCGAGGGAGCGGGACACGAGCCCGGTTCCTGCCGCCACGTCCAGGATCGACGCACCGGCGGCGACGGCCGACCCCAAGTCGACCCGAGACACCATCTCGCGGCGCCACCGTCCGTCCTGGCCCAGCGACATCGCGGCACCGACCCACGAGTACTGCGGCGCGATCCCGCGGAAGATCGCCGGTGCCGCCGGTCGATCTGACATCAACGCAGGAGCGCCGGAAGGTCGGTCAGCGCATCGATCACGTGGTCGGGCCGGCCACGGTCGAGGTCCAACGGCGAGAACTTCCCGGTGCGCACGAGCACCCCGGTCAGTCCGAGCGCTTGGGCGCCCAGCACGTCGTTCACGATGTCGTCGCCGACCATCGCCGCGCGATCGGGCTCCAGGTCCAGCTGGGCGAGCACCGCTTCGAAGTACGCGGGGGCGGGCTTCCCGCAGACCGCCGCGGTCGCCCCGGTCGCAGCCTCGATCCCCGCGATGAATGCTCCTCCGTCCAGCTGCAGCCCCGCCGCGGTCCGCCAATAGAGATTCCGATGCATCCCGACCAAGGCAGCGCCGTCGCCGACGAGCTGGAACGCCCGGTTGATCGCCTCGTAGGAGAATGCGTCGCACGCCCCGCCCAGCACCACGACCTCGGGATCCCCGTCGCGATCCACGATCGCCATGCCCTCCAGGTCGTCACGAGCGTTCCCGTCAGACAGGATCCACACGCGGGCACCCGGGTGGTGGGCGCGCAGGTACGACCCCGTCGCCACGACCGCAGTGACGATCTCGTCGGCCGTGACGTCGAACCCCACGCCGACGAGCGTCTCCGCGAGCTCGGCCCGGGTATGCGTCGTGGTGTTCGTGATGAGCCGGAACGGGATGCCTTCACGCCTGAGCCATGCCAAGGCATCGATCGAGCCGGGGATCGGCTCCCACGAGACCGACAGCACCCCGTCGATGTCGAGCAACACGCCGTCGATGTGGTCGAGCCCCATGGTCCGCAGTGTCGCATGGTCCCGCCGGCACGAGCCATCCGCGAACGGCGCCCGTCAGAGTCGGATGCCGACCCGGCGGCGCGCCTCGTCCACGTCGCGCGGTTCGATCCCACGGAGCCGCAGCAGGTGGTCCTGGTAAGGCGCGATGTAGCGGAACTTCGGCGGGAGCAGCGGGCGGGTCGCCCGGATCAGCGGGAAGGTCGCCCTCATCGCGGCTTCGTTCACCGGCCCGAACGGCAGTCCGTACATCTCGCGGATCCCGGCGGGAAGCGAGCCGTAAGCGAGTCGCGATACCCCGCGAAGGATCGGCCGCCACTCCGCTTCCTCGGGAGGATCGAGGAAGAGATCGAGCACCTTCCGCGCCCCATCGGTCACCATCAGATCGCCGCGGTCCTCGAAGTCGGCCAGCCACGCGGAGAGCGCCGGCACCGTCGGCGGGATCATCTCGCGCGGCACGAGACAGAGCTCCGCGGCCAGCATCTGCTCCTCGTGGAACCGTTGACGTCCGGCGTCGTCGAGCTTGCCCACCGTGAGGCGTTCGAAGAGCAGGGCGGAATCGACCAGGCACGCATGCACGTACAGCAGCAGCTCGGGGTCGAGCGCGTCGTAGCGCTTGCCCGTGATCGGATCGGTGCCGTTGATCCGGGTGTGCACGTCGTTGATCTTCTCGGCCGCCCCGTCCGCCTCGGCCTTCGTACCGAACGTCATCGTGTAGGTCAGGATTAGGGTCCGCTGAAGTCGCTTCCAGGGGTTCCGTTCGTACATCGCCGTCTGGTTCGCGCCGGCGACGACCAGCGGGTGCGCCGCCTGCATCAGCAGCGCCCGGGCGCCGCCGAACAGCACGGTGACCTCCTTGTGGACCTCCCAGCTCACGCTGTCGGGGCCGAAGTACCCGGTGTCGCGCATGAAGCTCATACCTGGAGGCTACGCATCCCGGCCGTGGATGGCGGCGCAGAACCTCTGCGTCCGCGGCCTCGTCACCGGGTCGAGCGCTGCCGGATCGAGGCCCGCTTGCGGATCGCGCGCGCCGCGTCGCGTTCGGCGACGACGATCAGCTGATGCTGCGCGCGGGTGCCTCCCACTCGCAGGTAGGGCCCGATCTCGTCGGCGCCGCGGTCCTCGATCTCGGCCAGGATCACGACCGGCCGCTCCAATCCCTTGAACGAATGCACCGTCGACCACAGGATCGAGCCTTCTTCGGGATGGTCCGATAGGCGGTTGCGGCCGAGATCGCGGCGCGCCCACAGCCGGCTCTTCGAGGCGCCGCCCGGTGTCAGCACCACGAGGTCGTCGGGAGCGAGCTGCTCCTCCTCCAAGAGATTCGTGATCACGACGTCGACGAGACGCACCAGCTCGTCCTCGTCGTCGTAGTCGAGCACCTCCACGGGGAGGCCCTTCGGACCTTTCGACGTTCCCGCATCGGGGCCGTCGGCGTCGAAGAACACCGAGACGAAGCCATGGATCGAGCTGGTGTTGCGCAAGTTGTTCGGCAGCGGCGGGAGCACATCGTCCTCGGACAGGGGCAGGTCGCCACCTCCATACAGGTTCTGGCTGTCATCGCCGAACAGGTACAGCGTGCCTCCGTCCGGATCGTGGTGGGTCGCCAGGAGCGCCGGCCACCACCAGGGTTTGAAGTCCTGCGACTCGTCCACGACGATCGCGTCGTACCTCGGTCCGAGCCGGCGGGCCGCTTCCTCGAGGAGGCCAGGCAGGGTCTCCTCGAACCACGTCCGGTCGTCGCTCCCGGTGGGTTGGGTGACCTCGAGACCCGCCTCGCGAGCGAGCTCCATCGCCAGACCGTGGAAGTGCGCCACGTGGAGGTTCGCCTGGCCCTGTGTCGACGCGATCAGATGCTCGGCGAGCCGCTTGTTGAAACACGTCAGGAGCGTGCGGGAGCCGGACTCGGCGACGTGGCGCGCGACCCCGATCGCCAGGAGGGTCTTGCCCGCGCCGGGCGGCCCGGTGACCGCGGCGCGCTTGCGGTGGAGCACGTAGGACCGGATGAACGCCTGTTCCTCGGTGAGCTCGACGATCTTCTTGTCCTCTTCGTGGAAAAGGAGGCGGAGCGGCATGCGGATCTCCACCCGGTAGCCGAGCGCCTCGGCGAGGCCCCGCATCCCGGCATCGCCGAAGGTCCGGCCCGCGCGCTTCCACTCCCGCATGATCGCGCGCACGCGCGCCGCGAGGCTCTCCATGTCCCCGCGATCGATCGCGTAAGCGGCCGGGGCGCCGGGATGCGCATCCTGCTCATAGGTGCCGTCCGGGAAGGCCACCGCGTAGCCGTACGACGGTCGCCAGCGCGACCAGCCGGGCCGCGACTCCAGGATCGTCACGAGCGATCGCATCTCGTCGCGGGCCTGGTGGAACGGATCCTCCTTCAGCCGGTGCGTGCCACTGCGACCGCCTTGGGTCCACATGCGGCGGCCCGGGTCGTAGCCGAGGGTTCCTCCCTTCGCCTCGATCACCAGCACCCCGTCGTCAGGGTGGGCGATCACGAAGTCAGCTTCTCCCTGGATCGGCGTCGGATCACCGCCCAGGACCCAGTCGACCGAGTGGTAGACGACGTAGTCGTCATCGAGCTGCTCCATGAAGCCCTCGTAGAGGCGCCGCTCGGCGGTGCTCGTCGTGGGCAGCATCGGGAACGGGATCATCCGCGCCATGGCCGGAGCCTAGTGCCTGGCTGGACTTGGACGGACGCGCGTCGGACAATCCAGGCCCGGCGGGCGTCCGCCGCTTCCCTCGATGCTGATCCTGATCATGGTGCTCGTGGCCCTCGCGGCCGGGTTCGTCGCCGGCGGGAGCCTGCGCGGGTTCGAGCGGGTTCAGATCCATTGGTGGGGAGCGGCGCTGGTGGGCGCCGCGATCCAGCTGGTGCCGTCGTTCTCTCTGGGCGGTCAGCCGATGGGCCCGGTGCTGCTCGCCACCACGTACTCCTTGCTGACCGCGTTCCTGTGGGTGAACCGGCGACTGCCGGCGGCTCCCCTGATGCTGATCGGGCTCGTGCTGAACCTGCTGGCCGTGGTGCCCAACGGCGGGATGCCCGTGGCTGCCTCGGCGCTCGAGTCGGCAGGCGGGGCGGATTCGATCCTGTCCCCGATGGAGGACGGGAAGCATCACCTGATGACCGACGACGATGTCCTCAAGCCACTCACCGATGTGATCGCCGTCCCGCCCCCGGTCGGCGCGGTGCTGTCAATCGGCGACGCCTTCCTCTACGCGGGGTTGATGAGCTTCGTGGTGTTGATCATGCTCGGACGGTCCGGCGAGAATCGCCGCCCGCCTGCTCGGTGGTTCCAGGGGTACCGGGGGAAGCATCTGCCGCCGGCACAGCGCCTCCCCCGCCGGTCACAGGCCCGCCCGACGCGGTCGCCTGCTGCAGCAGCGCTCGGGGGAAGCGGACCGTAATCGTCGTTCCCTGACCCGGCGTGCTTTCGAGCTCGAGCGAGCCACCACCGACCTGCGCGCGTTCCCGCATCATCGCCATGCCGAAGTGACCCTCGGGACCGGGCGCCGACGTGTCGAAGCCGACCCCGTTGTCGGCGAGCTCGAGCTCGATGTTCTCTTCGATCTCGCGCACCGCGATCCAGACGTCGGTCGGATGGGCGTGCTTGAGGGCGTTCATGACGCCTTCGCGAGCGATGTGGAACACGAGGAGTGCGATCGGCGCCGGCAGCGCGATGTCCTGCACGTCGCGATGGAACGAGATGCCCGAATCGCGCCCGACCTCGTCGGTGAAGGACTCGAGGGACTCGGCGAGCCCGCGGGCGCCCAGCGGCGACCGGTGCAGGTCTCGGATCAGGGCGCGGATACGGTCGGAGGTCTCTTGCTTGGACTCGCGGATCTTCTCGAGCTGTTCGCCGACCTGTGGGATGTCTCCCTTCTCGAGAAGCTTGCGCGCGACGTCGACCTGGATCGAGAGCCGGAACAGGACCTGGGCG
>JANLXF010000103.1:0-1770 GCA_031364965.1 Actinomycetes bacterium
ACATCGCCTACCAAACGGTGGGCCACGGCCCCATCGACATCGTCTGGCAGTTCGATTGGCTGGGCAACGTCGACACCATCTGGGAGTACCGACCGTACGCGGAGTGGTTCCACGGTCTCGCCACGTTCTCACGGCTGATCCTGCACGACCGTCGCGGAACGGGAGCATCGAGTCGCAACGTCGACCCCCCCAACCTCGAGACCCGCGTGGCGGACCTGTCCGGCGTCTTGGACGCCGTCGGTTCCGAGCGGCCAGTCCTCGGCGGGCAATTCGAGGCCGGCGCACCCAACGTCTTGTTCGCCGCCACGTTCCCCGAGCGCGTCCACTCCCTCTTCTGGTGGTACCCGGCGCCGCGGACGACCCTGGCGCCCGACCACCCCTTCGGTGCGAGCGCGGATACCGTGGAGCGATCCACCCACGCCACCATGGATCTCTGGGGTACCGACGCCTACGGGTATTCGGTGTGGACGGGCACGGAGCCGGAGGCGGAGCACGTCTCGTGGGGCTGGCTCAGCCGGCAGACCGCCACGCCCGATGTGGCCGTCGAGATGGACCGGATCTACAACGAGACCGACGTCCGGGGCGCCATGCCGACTATCGCCGCGCCCGTGCTCCTGTTGGCTCGCGAGAACGACCGCGAGGCGCTCGCGTACTACGCCACGCTCCTGCGTCAACCGCAGATCCGGCTGTTCCCGGGTGCGGATGAGCTGAAGGTCGACGAGCAGCCCGCGATGCTGGACGCCATCCGGGAGTTCGTGGGCATCTCTCCTGCCCCGCCCGAACTGGACACCATCCTGTCGACGGTCTTGTTCACAGACGTCGTCGGATCTACGGCGAAACAAGCTGAGCTGGGAGACCGACGGTACAAGGGGCTGATCGAACAGCATCACGCGATCGTCCGCGATGCCCTCGAGCGCTGGCGCGGTCTCGAGTCTTCCACCGCAGGCGATGGCTTCTATGCAACCTTTGATGGACCGGCGCGAGCGATCCGGTGTGCGATGGAGGTCGCGCATCGCGTCATCGACCTTGGCATCGAGATCCGGGCGGGCGTGCACACCGGCGAGTGCGAACTGATGGACGGCAAGATCAGCGGCCTCACGGTGTCGATCGGGGCGCGGGTTGCCGCGAACGCCGGCCCCTCCCAGGTGTTGATCTCGCAGACGGTCAAGGACCTCGTCGCCGGGTCCGGCCTCACGTTCGAGGATGCTGGTGAGCACGAGCTGAAGGGCGTGCCCGACCACTGGCGTCTCTATCGGGTCTTGAGCTGACCTTCGACGACACGGCGGTCGTGGGAGGAAGCGCGAACTAAGGCAGATCAGGGCAAGACTCTGGGCAACACCAGCTCCGGGACAAATGTGAACTGTTGGTCGAGGAAGGCTTGATACGGAGCAGTTGCCCGAGGATCTCGGGCCTCACCGCATATGGCCAAGGACTCGCCCCTTGCGGGTAGTCCTCCGCCGAGGCGATTGTGTCGCAGTGCGCTGATGAGGAAGATGCAGCAGTGGACGTTCCAGAGACCCGCTACGCGAAGACCGTCGATGGGGTGCACATCGCCTACCACGTCGTGGGCGACAGTCCCGTCGACATCCTGTGGATCCACAGCTTCAACGGCGGGCTCGAGCTGCAGTGGGAGCATCCGCTCATCCCCGCGTTGACGGAGAAGCTGAACGCGTTCGCGCGGGTCATTCGCCACGATATGCGCGGCACCGGGTTGTCGGATCGGTACGCCGGGCTTCCCGATCTCGAGACGGAGGCACGGGACATCCTGGC
>JANLXF010000044.1:0-17059 GCA_031364965.1 Actinomycetes bacterium
CGCCGTCAACGGCGTGTGCCTGACCGTCGTCGGCAACGACGGCGCGTCGCTGTCCTTCGACCTTTCTGACGAGACCTTGGCGCGCACGAGCCTTCGACGACTGGCGCTCGGCGACCCGGTGAACCTTGAACGTCCGGTGAGCCTCGCGGCACGCCTTGGCGGTCACATGGTCCAGGGGCACGTCGACGGCGTGGGGACGATCGAGGCCGTCCATCCCGACGAGGGCGGCGGGGCGCGGCTCCGGATCGAGATCCCCGCCTCGCTCCTGCGCTATGTCGTCGACAAGGGATCGGTGACCGTCGACGGCGTGAGTCTGACGATCGCTGAGGTGCACGAAGACGGGATCACGATCGCGCTGATCCCGCACACCCTGACCGTCACCACCCTGGGCGCCGCCCGACCCGGCTACCCGGTGAACCTCGAAGTCGATGTGATCGCGAAGTATGTCGAACGTCTCATGGAGGGGTACACACGATGAGTGAGCAGCTGCACGACGCCGTGGACCGATCGGTGTTCGCTTCGATCCCCGAGGCGCTCGAAGACGTCCGCGACGGCAAGATCATCCTGGTCGTCGATGACGCGGACCGCGAGAACGAGGGCGACTTCATCATCGCGGCCGAGAAGGCGACGCCCGAGGCGGTGAACTTCATGGTCACCCACGGTCGAGGCATCGTCTGTCTGCCGGCGGCCGCATGGCGTCTCGACGAGCTGGGGATCCGCCAGATGGTCACCGAGACCACCGACGGCCACGAGGCCGCCTTCACGGTCTCGATCGACTTCCGGCACGGGACGACCACGGGCACCAGCGCCCAGGACCGGGCCGTCACCGCCTTGGCTGTGACCGATCTGAGCGCCCGGGCCCACGACTTCCAGAAACCCGGCCACGTCTTCCCCCTGAAGGCCCGCGAGGGCGGGGTGCTCGTGCGCGCGGGGCACACCGAGGCCGCCGTCGATCTCGCGACGCTCGCAGGGCTCTTCCCTGCGGGAGTGATCTGCGAGGTGATGAACGAAGACGGCTCGATGGCGCGGATGCCCGAGCTCGTCCGCGTGGCGCGGGAGCACGGCCTCAAGCTGATCTCGATCGCGGATCTGATCGAGTACCGGCGCCACCGCGAGACCCTGGTGGAGCGCGTGGCCGAGGCCACGATGCCGACCCCGCACGGCGAGTTCCGCTCGTACGCCTACGAGAGCCTCGTCGACGGACGCACGCACGTCGCGCTCGTCGTCGGCGACATCGGCGACGGGCTCGGGGTCTTGACCAGGGTCCACTCCGAATGCCTGACGGGCGACGTCTTCGGCTCGCTGCGCTGCGACTGCGGCGAGCAGCTCGACGCGGCGATGGAGCTGATCGGCAAGGAGGGACGCGGCATCGTCCTCTACGTCCGCGGCCACGAGGGAAGGGCGATCGGTTTGACGCACAAGCTCCGTGCGTACGAGCTCCAAGACCAGGGGCGCGACACCGTCCAGGCCAACCTGGACCTCGGCTTCCCGGCCGACCAGCGGGACTACGGTACGGGTGCGCAGATCCTTGTTGACCTCGGGGTGCGCTCGATGCGCCTGTTGACCAACAACCCCGACAAGCGAGCCGGGCTGGAGGGCTACGGCCTCGCGATCGAGGAGCGCGTGCCGTTGCAGACGGAGCCGACCGCCGAGAACATCGGGTACCTGCGTACGAAGCAGGAGAAGCTCGGGCACCTGCTCGACATGCCAGCCGCCCCCGGGGTCGAGGCGTGACGACCTTCGTGGGCGTCCACGACGGCGCCGGCAAGCGGGTCGCGGTCGTGGTCGCCCGCTTCAACGAGATCATCACGGCCAAGCTCGCCGAGGGCGCGAAGCAAGGACTCGTGGCCAGGGGCGTGTCCGAGGACTCGATCGATGTGGCCTGGGTCCCCGGGGCGTTCGAGATCCCGGTGGTCGCGCGGCGGTTGGCCGAGAGCGGGCTCTACGACGCGGTGGTGTGCCTGGGTGCCGTGATCCGCGGCGACACCGCGCACTTCGACCTCGTGGCGAACGAGGCGGCACGGGGCATCTCGGAGGTGGCACGCGACACGGGCGTGCCGGTGATCTTCGAGGTGCTCGCGACCGACACGCTCGCGCAGGCGGAAGCCCGGGCCGGCGGCGAGCACGGGAACAAAGGGTGGGAGGCCGCCGAGGCCGCCCTCGAGATGGCCTGGCTGCTGGAGCGCTTGCCGGGCAAGGAGCGCCCTCGATGATCGTCGACAAGCCCTGGGGCAAGGTCGCGACCTATTCGTTGAACCAACCGTCGTCGGTCCGGGTGATCACGGTCGAGCCGGGAGAGGAGACGAGCGTCCACTACCACCGGATGCGCGACGAGACCTGGGTCGTGCTGGACGTGGGCCTCACGATCGAGATCGGGAACCGGGTGGTGCAGGCGCAGCCGGGGGAGGAGTTCGTCATCGCGGCCGAAGAGACCCATCGGATCCGCAACACCGGCGGGAAGCGGGGCCGCATCCTGGAGATCGCCTACGGCTACACCACCGAGGACGACACGCAGCGTCTCGAGGACAGCTACGGACGCTCCCTGGAGCCCGACTGGTGATGCCCGGGGCACGCGTCGACAGCGGTCGTCCGCGTTCCCTATACTCGTCGCGAGGGAATGCAAGCACGTGTGTCCACCATGCACCGGGCATGCCCGGTGCTTTTCATCGATGGAGGTGATGCGGGGTCTCGACCGATCCGCGCATAAACGACCGGATCCGAGCACCCCAGGTTCGCCTGGTGGGAGCCGACGGAGAACAGATCGGGGTGGTCGACACCCGGGAAGCGATCCGCCAGGCCCGCGACATGGATCTGGACCTCGTCGAGGTCGCTCCGCAGGCGACGCCGCCGGTCTGCAGGATCATGGACTACGGCAAGTTCAAGTACGAACGCGACATCCGGCAGAAGGACGCCCGCAAGAAGCAGTCGCGGAGCGGTCTGAAGGAGATCAAATTCCGCCCCAAGATCGACCCGCACGACTACGCCACCAAGAAGGGCCACGTCGAGCGGTTCCTCAAGGGCGGGAGCAAGGTCAAGATCACGATCATGTTCCGCGGGCGCGAGATGGCGCACACGGAGCTCGGCCGCAAGATCTTGGACCGGCTGGTCGGCGACCTGGGAGAGAAGGTGGTCGTGGAGTCGATGCCCAAGCAGGAGGGCAGGAACATGATCATGGTCGTCTCGCCGAGCAGGAAGTACCAGGAACAGCTGGCCAAGGAGCGCGAGCGCGGCGGTCCCGAGCCCGAGGCTCCAGAGCCCGAGGTGGGGGAAGCTCTCGAGCCCGAGGTGACGGAGGTCGTCGCGAGCGACGAGACGGCGAGCGAGTCGCCCGAGGAAGTGCCTGCCGAGTTGGCAGACGACGTGCACGAGGCCGATGTGGAAGACGCCCCGACCGGTGAGGACGGGGCAGAGCCCGCCGAGGTCGCCACAGCCGAGAACGAGGGATAACCGATGCCGAAGATGAAGAGCCACAGCGCGACCACCAAGCGCTTCCGCGTGACCCGCAAGGGCAAGGTGCTCCACGCCAAGGCGAGCGGCAACCACATGCTCACGAAGAAGTCGGGCGGCCAGCGCCGCCGGATCGAGGGCATGTCGGAGGTCACGGCCGAGGCGAAGAAGATCAAGCGACTGCTGGGGAAGGCCTGAGCCATGGCGCGCGTCAAGCGTTCCGTTCACGCGAAGAAGAAGCGTCGCGAGATCCTCGAGAAGGCCAAGGGCTACCAGGGGAGCCGCCGCAAGCGCTACCGGGTCGCCAAAGAACAGGTCATGCACTCCGGTGTGTACGCCTACCGCGACCGCCGCGACCGCAAGGCGCAGTTCCGGCGTCTCTGGATCGCGCGGATCAACGCGGCGTGCCGCCCGCACGGCATCTCCTACTCCCGGTTCATCAACGGGCTGAAGACCGCCGGCATCGAGGTCGACCGCAAGATCCTCGCCGATCTCGCCGTGCACGACCCGAAGGCGTTCGGCGCCCTGGTCGAGCAGGCCAAGGCCGCCGCGCGGCCCGCCGCCTGAACCGGCACTCGAACCGTCTCCACGAGCCCCTCGCGCACGTAGACTTCGCCCATCCGGCGGACGCGTCGCGGGGGGCTCCGTGCTGACATCGCTCAAGAACCCGAAGGTCGCCGCCGCCGTGCGGCTCAAGAAGCACGCGTTCCGCGAGGAGGACCGGCGATTCCTCGTCGAGGGCGCCCAGGCGGTCCGCGAGGCTCTCGCTCAGCCCGACGGGCTCGGGATGCTGTTCACCACCGACGCGCTCGACCCGCTCGCGATCAGGGCCGGGCAGGCGGGCGTCGAGGTGCATGAGGTCACCACCGACGTGATGGCCAAGCTCACCTCAACGGTGACCCCGCAGGGTCTCGTGGGCACCGCTGCGTTCCTCGACGTCGGGCTCGGCGAGCTTCCCGACGAAGGGTGCGTCACGCTCCTGCACGAGGTGCGCGACCCTGGCAACGCGGGCACCGTGCTCCGGACGGCGGACGCCGCGGGGGCGGGCGGTGTGGTCTTCTCCGCGACCTCGGTCGACGTATACAACCCCAAGACCGTCCGGGCGGCCGCGGGCTCGCATTTCCATCTGCCGATCGTCCGAGGGGTCGAGACCGCCGAGGCGATCGCCGCCGTCCGGTCCCGCGGGTACCGAGTCCTCGCGATGGCAGCCGAGGGTGCCGACGACCTCTATCGCACCGATCTCTCCGGCCCGGTGGCGTTCCTGTTCGGCAACGAGGCACACGGGCTGCCGGCCGAGGTGGTCGCCGGCGCCGATGGGTCGGTCCGGGTTCCCCAGGCCGGGAAGGCCGAGTCGCTGAACCTCGCTGCGGCCGCCACGGTCTGTCTCTTCGAATGGGCGAGACGGCGCGCGCGCCAGGGCGAGGCGCTCGAATCGATCATCTCAGCGGCCGCCCACGACATCCGCTCACCGCTCACCGCGATGAAGGGATTCGGGTACGCGCTCGAGAAGCGGTGGGATCAGATGAGCGAAGAGCACCGCGCGATCATGCTGCAGGGGATCGTGCACGATGCCGACCGCATGGACACGATCCTGCGGCACCTCGTCGATGCCGCGCGGGTCGTCGGCGGCACCCTCGAGCTATTCCCCGAGCAGGTGGAGGTGGGCGAGCTCGTGCGGTCGATCGCCGACGCGATGCGGCGCGATCCGGACCATCCCGCGATCGAGTACGAGAGCGAACCCGTGACCGTGTTCGTCGACCCCGTTCGCCTCAAGACGACGATCCTCGCGTTCCTCGAGTCGCTGGTCTGGTGGGGGCGGGAGGGGCCCGTCCGGATCGGTGCCTCGCACCGAGGCGGCGTGCTGCACCTCTGGGCGTCGCGGCAGGGCACCGAGCTGGCGAGCGAGGGCGCCGAGGCCCTGTTCACCCCGAGACGCCCGGGGGAGGGCGCCGGCAGCAAGATCGGTCTCTTCGTCGCCCGAGGCGTCGCCGAGACGCAAGGCGGGCGCACGTGGGGTGAGGTCGTCGACGGGAGCCTCTCGTTCCACGTGGAGGTGCCGGCCGGTTAGGCCCGCTCCGTCCGGGGCGCCGTGAGGCGCTTGTTAGACTCGCCGCCTGATGGACGCACGCGAGATGCGCCGCACCCTCGAGACCGAACGCGACCGCGGTGTCGCCCGTTTCGAGGCGGCCGGCTCGGTCGAAGAGCTCGAGTCCGCGCAGGTCGAGGTCCTCGGCCGCAAGGCGCCGTTCAGCCAGGTGCAGAAGGCGCTCGGCGGACTCTCCCACGAAGAGCGGCGCGACATCGGGCTCCTCGCGAACGAGGCCCGCGCCGCGCTGACAGCCGCGTTGGCGGCGCGCCGCGAGGTACTCGAGATCGAAGCGGAAGGCGCGCTCCTCGACGGCGACGGCCTCGACCTCTCACTGCCGGGACGGCGTCCGCGCGCGGGTTCCCTGCATCCGCTAACGATCGTCGAGCGCGAGATCGTCGGTGTGTTCACGAGTCTTGGGTTCCGGGTCGCCGAGGGGCCCGAGATCGAGGACGACTGGCACAACTTCCAGGCGCTGAACATCCCCCCGGACCACCCGGCGCGCACGATGAAGGACTCGCTGTACGTATCGGTTCCCGGGCGCCCGGAGCTCCTGCTGCGCACGGAGACCAGCGCCGTGCAGATCCGCACGATGCAGTCCCAGCCCCCGCCTGTGTACATCGTGGCGCCCGGTCGGGTGTTCCGGCGGGAGACGGCCGACGCCACGCACTCGCCCGTCTTCCACCAGGTCGAAGGGCTTGCCGTCGACGAGGGGATCACGTTCGCCGACCTCAAGGGCACCCTCGAGGCCGCGGCCAAGGCGCTGTTCGGGGAGCGGAGACGCGTCCGACTGGGTCCGGCGTTCTTCCCCTTCGTCGAGCCGGGGTGTGAGGTTGGAGTGTCGTGCTTCAAGTGCGACGGCGCGGGCTGCCGGGTGTGCGGGAACGGCTGGATCGAGCTCCTGGGCGCCGGCATGGTCCATCCGCAGGTCTTGGAGAACTGCGGATACGACAGCGAGCGCTACACCGGGTTCGCGTTCGGCATCGGGATCGATCGGGTGGCGCTCCTGAAATACGCGATCCCCGACATCCGCATGCTCTTCGACGGCGACATCCGGTTCCTCGCCCAGTTCCAAGGGGTCGCATGAGGGTCGTGCTGTCGTGGCTCCGGGAGTTCTGTCCGACCGACCTCGAGGCCGACGCGCTCGCGGAGCTCATCACCCGCCAGGGCGTGAAGGTCGAAGAGGTGCTGCGTCCGTGGGCGGGCGTGCAGGGGGTCGTGATCGCGCGCGTGCTGACCGTCGCGGACCATCCCGACTCCGACAAGCTGTGCGTGGCCGAGGTTGACGACGGGACCGGGGCGCAGGTCGTCTGTGCCGGGGTCCGCAACTTCGCGGCGGGTGACCTGGTCGCCTGGGCCAAGCCCGGGGCGCGGGTGCCCGTGCTGCCCGAGCCCCTCGCACCTCGTCAGCTCCGCGGTGTCCTGTCGAACGGGATGCTCTGCTCGCATCGCGAGCTGGGGGTCGCCGACGTCCACACCGGGATCCTCGTGTTGAACGGCGAGGACGTGCAGGTGGGGGCGGACTTCACGGCGGCGTTCGGGCTGGACGACGCGGTGCTCGACATCGAGGTGGAACCGAATCGCCCCGATTTCCTGAGCGTGTACGGGGTCGCCCGCGAGGTCGCCGCCGCCACCGGCGTGCCGTTGATCGAGCCCGACCTCACGGTGAGGGAATCCGGCGAGGCCTCGGCCGACGTCGCGACCGTGCGCCTGGACGCACCCGAAGGATGCCCCCGGTACCTCGCGCGCGTGATCAGGGGCGTGGACGCGCACGGCGATAGCCCGCTGCGGGTGCAGGCCCGGCTGACCGCGTCGGGGATGCGGCCCGTGTCCGCGGTCGTGGACGCGACGAACTACACGATGCTCGAGCTCGGGCAGCCGCTCCATGGTTTCGACCTGCAATTGCTCGCGGGGCCGGGGATCGTCGTGCGCCGCGCGACGCACGGGGAGCGTCTCACCACGCTCGACGACGTCGAGCGCGAGCTGACCGGCGAGGATCTGCTGATCTGCGACCTCGACAAGCCGGTGGCGCTCGCGGGCGTGATGGGCGGCGCATCGTCGGAGGTCTCCGACGAGACCACCGACGTGCTGCTCGAGAGTGCCTACTTCACGCGGACGGGCGTGCTGCGAACGGCCCGGCGTCTGGATCTCCACAGCGAGGCGTCGCATCGCTTCGAACGAGGCGCCGATCCCGAAGCGCTCGAACGGGCCGCCGTTCGCGGTGCCAAACTGATCGCGGAGTGGGCGGGCGGCACCGTGCTCCGCGGGGTGGCTTCGGCGGGCGAGGCGCCGGCCCGGCGATGGGTCTCGATGCGACCCTCACGGGCCTCGATGCTGCTCGACGACGAGGTCTCTTCCGACGACGCACGCGCGATCATGGATCGCCTCGGCATGGCGCATCGCGGCGGTGACGAGGCGATCGAGGTGGAGGTGCCCGGCTATCGCGTCGACATCGATCGCGAGGTGGACCTGATCGAGGAGGTCGCCCGCGTGCGGGGCTACGACCGCATCGGGAGCACGGTGCCGGCGGCGGGACAAGCCGGCGGCGTCCCGCCCGCCTACGCCTTCCGGGAGCGGGTCCGCGACGTGCTCGTGCGGGCCGGGCTGCGGGAGGTGCGGCTCCTCTCGTTCGCCTCGGCCGACGACCTGGCGCTCACCGGCGATACCGAGGCGATCCCCGTCGCGAATCCCCTCGCGGCCGACGAGGGGTTCCTGCGAACCCGCCTCGTGCCCGGACTCCTGCATGCCGTCGCCCTGAATCAGGCGCGAGGGAGCGAGTCGATCGCGATCTTCGAAACGGGCACGGTCTTCAGCCTCGGCGCCGAGGTCGGGGAGCGTCCCGCGGTCGGCTGGGCGTTCGCGGGACCGGCCGAGCAGGGGTGGGCGGCCGCACGGCGCGAGCTCGACGTCTTGGATGCCACGGGGGCGCTGGAAACCCTCATGGGTGAGCTCGGGGTGTCCACCTGGAGCCTCGGATCGCCGCTCGCCTTCCCGTTCCATCCCGGCCGATCTGCGGAGATCGTGGTCGACGGGGTGGTGGCGGGCACGGTCGGCGAGCTCCATCCCCGTGCGGCCGGCAGGCTCGAGATCGAGGGTCGCGTGGCGGTGGCTGAGCTCGACCTGGACGCCGTGCGTGCGGCCACGGCGCCGGACGCGTTCGTGGTGCGCGACGTGCCCCGCTTCCCGCCCGTCCGGCGGGACCTGGCGTTCCTGGTGCCCGAATCGGCCCCGGCGGGACGGGTACAGCGGGCCCTCGAGGACGCGGCGGGCGGCCTCCTCGGGGAATGCGTGCTGTTCGACGTCTTCCGGGGTGGCGCGGTCCCCGAGGGCATGAAGAGCCTGGCGTTCACCCTCGACCTGCGGGCGCCCGACCGCACCCTGACGGGGGAGGAGACCGAACCGGTGATCGACGCGATCGTCTCGAGCCTGCGCGACGCCTTCGGCGCCCGTCTCCGGGCCGAGACCGGCGTGCTCTGAGCCGTGCCGGCCGGTCCGCGCGGCGCCGGTGCGCCGCTCCGGAGTAGCCCGCCCTCGCCCCGGAAGCTAGACTCGCCGCCGTGAAGGACGATTACCTCTCCGTCGACGATCTGGAGCCCGACGAGCTCGCCGACCTCCTCGACCTCGCCGCCAAGGTGAAGTCCGATCCCGGCGCGCACGCCGAGAGCCTCCGTGGGCGATCGGTGGCGCTGATCTTCGAGAAGCCCTCGACGCGCACCCGCGTGTCGTTCGAGGTGGGCGTGGCCCAGCTCGGGGGGCACGCGGTGGTGCTCTCCACGAACGATCTCCAGCTCGGCCGGGGCGAGACGATCGAGGACACGGGAAGGGTGCTGTCGCGCTACGTCGACGCGATCGTCCTGCGGACCTTCGAGCAGGAGCGACTCGAGGTGCTCGCCGCGGCGGCCACGGTGCCCGTCGTGAACTCCCTCTCTGACTTCGAGCACCCCTGCCAGGCGCTCGCCGACCTCCTCACGGTGCGCGAACGCCTGGGGGGCCTCGAGGGCCGGGTGCTCGCGTACCTCGGCGACGGCAACAACGTCGCGCATTCCCTCCTGCTCGCCGGCGCGAAGGTCGGGATGACGGTGCGGGTGGCGACCCCGCCCGGGTTCGAGCCGATCCCCCAGGTCGTGCAGCGAGCGTCCGAGATCGCGTCGGCGACCGGCGGCGCGATCGAGACCACCGACGACGCGGCCGCGGCCTCCACCGGCGCCGACGTGCTCTACACCGACGTCTGGGCGAGCATGGGGCAAGAGGCCGAGAGCGACGAACGCTCGCTGATCTTCCCGCTCTACCAGGTGAACCAAGCGCTGGTCGACGTGGCGGCCGCCGACGTCCTCGTGCTGCACTGCCTGCCGGCACACCGGGGCCAGGAGATCACGGCTGAGGTCATCGACGGCCCTCGTTCCGCCGTGTGGGACCAGGCCGAGAACCGGCTGCACACGCAGAAGGCGCTCCTGTTGCGGCTCCTCGGCATCGCCTGAGGCGAGGGCGATGCCGAGGACCAACGACGAGGTCGCCGAACTCCTGTACGAGTACGGCGATCTCCTGTCGATCCTCACGACCGACCCGTTCAAGCCCCGGGCGTACGAGAAGGCGGCGCGTGCGGTGGGCGGATACCCGGCCGATCTGGCGGGGATGGAGCTCAAGGAGATCCTCGCGATCCCCACCGTGGGCCGCTCGATCGGCGAGAAGATCCACGAGTACCTGACGGCAGGCTCGATCGGCGAGCTCGAGGCGCTCCGGGCGCAGATCCCGCCCGGCGTGCGGGAGCTGACGTCGGTCCCCGGGCTCGGCCCGAAGAAGGCGATGCTCCTGTTCGAAGAGCTCGGCATCTCGTCGGTGGCCCAGCTTGCCGCGGCTCTCGGCGAGGACCGCATCGCCGGTCTGAAAGGCTTCGGCGCGAAGACACAGGAGAACATCGCGCGGGGACTCGAGCAGATGGCCTCGTCGGGTGGGCGCGTCCAGATCGCGGCGGCGCTCGACCTCGCCGAGGCGATGCTCGCCGAGCTGGAAGGGCTGGGCGGCGTGCGGCGGGCCGCCTACGCGGGGTCGCTTCGCCGGATGCAGGAGACGATCGGCGACGTCGACCTGCTCGTAGCGAGCGATCGCCCCGATCCGATCATGGACCGGTTCACCTCGCTCCCCACGGTCGTTCGCGTGCTCGCACACGGCGACACGAAGTCCTCGGTGATCACCACCGCCGGGATCCAGGTGGACCTCCGCGTGATCCCCCGGGAGGTCTGGGGCGCCGCGATGATCTACTTCACCGGGTCCAAGGGCCACAACGTGCGCATCCGGGAGATGGCCGTGCGCACGGGCCTCAAGCTGAACGAATACGGGATCTTCAAGGCGAAAGAGGGAACGCTGCTGGCGGCCGAGACCGAGGAGGCCGTCTACGGCCATCTCGGGCTTCCGTTCATCGCGCCCACGCTTCGCGAGGACCGGGGGGAGATCGAGGCCGCGCTCGACCAGACGTTGCCCGATCTGCTCACCGAACGCCAGCTCCGCGGCGACCTCCACACGCACACGGATCTGACCGACGGCGTGGCCTCGCTCGAGGACATGGTCGCCGCCGCGGCCGAGCTGAAGTACGCGTACTACGCCGTGACCGACCACGCCCCGAACCTGTTCATGCAGCGGATGACCGACGAGAAGATGCTCTCGCAGCGCGCCCGGCTCGCTCGACTCCAACCGCGCTACCCGAAGATGCGGCTCCTGCACGGCACAGAGCTGAACATCGATCCCGACGGCGGCGTCGACTGGGACGAGGACTTCCTCTCGGGGTTCGACGTCAACGTCGCGTCGGTGCATTCGCACTTCACGCTCTCGGAAGCCGAGCAGACGCGCCGGGTGATCCGCGCGATCGAACATCCGAACGTGCACGTGATCGGGCACCTCACCGGACGCCGGATCGGCTCGCGCGCCCCGATCGAGCTCGACCTCGAGGCGGTCTTCGCGGCGGCCGGCCGCACCGGCACGGCGATGGAGGTGAACTCGCATCCGGATCGGCTCGATCTCAAGGACGAGCACATCTTGTGGGCGAAGCGCCACGGGGTGAAATTCGCGGTCACGACCGACGCGCATTCGACCGTGCACCTGGGGCTGCGTCGCTTCGGGGTGGCGACGGCGCAGCGCGGGTGGCTGACGAAGGACGACGTCATCAACGCCTGGCCGCTCACGAAGCTGCTGCGGTTCCTCCGGAAGGGCCGGCCGGCCTGAGCCGCCGCCGCCTTCCGCGGGTGTTCTTCGAGCGGCCCGCGATCGAGGTCGCGCCCGAGCTCCTGGGGCGCGTGCTGGTGAGGCGGCTCCCCGACGGGACCCGCCTCGCGGGGCGGATCGTCGAGACCGAGGCGTACGAGCCCGGCGATCCGGCGAGCCACGGCTTCCGCGGGCCCACGCCGCGCAACGCCTCGATGTTCGGGCCGCCGGGGCGCCTCTACGTGTATTTCACCTACGGGCACCATTGGATGATGAACGTCGTGACGCGCCCCCGCGGCCAGGGGAGCGCCGTCTTGTTGAGGGCCCTCGAGCCGCTCGAAGGGCTCGCGGCGATGGCCTCGGCGCGCGGGCGCGACCACGTCGGCGACCTCTGCTCGGGTCCTGGCAAGCTCGCGCAGGCGCTCGGCGTGGATCGCTCGCACGACGGAGAGGACCTCGTGCGCGGGGCCGTGATCTGGCTCGAGGCCGGGGATCCGGTGGGCGCCGAGCGGATCGAGGCCGGGGGTCGCGTAGGGGTCAGCGTCGGTGTGGACGATCCGTGGCGCTTCGTGGTCTCCGGCGACCCGTTCGTGTCACGCGGGCGCGTCGGTCCGCCCGGCACGCGATCGGCCGGCCTCAGGGTGAAGGCGAGCCGGCCATCGAGACGGTGATCGTCACCGCGCTCGTCTGGTAGGCCTGGGTTCCGGCCGAGGGCGTCTGGTAGATCACGGTGCCCGGGGGTTGGGTCGAGGGGGTCACCTCGACCACCACCACGAACCCGGCGGCCGACAGCACCTCCTCGGCGCCCGCCTGGGTCATCCCGATCACGGAGGGCACCGCCACGTTCTGGAGGGAGGTGGGGGTCTTGCAGGTCTTGGTGGGCTGCGTGCCGTCGATGAACTCGAGGTAGTCGATGTTCTGCGGCAACGTGTACGGGTTGGGGGTGCAGTAGGGGTCCTGGGTGATGTCGACCGCGACCGTGACGTAGCCGACGTCGGGGGTGGGGAAGGACCGGATCGGCAGTTCGGCGGCCGCCCGCAGCATGAACAGACGCCAGATCTGTGCGGGCCAGGTGCCGCCGTAGACGGTGATGCGCGTGGTCGGGGGCTCCATCGGGATCGCCCCCCGGGCGAAGCCCACCCAGACGGCGGCCGTGAGCTGGGGGAGCGAGCCCACGAACCACGCGTTCGTGTACGTGTCGGCCGTGCCGGTCTTGCCGATCTGCGGGCGGCCGATGTTCGCGGCCGTGCCCGTGCCGTAGAGCACGACCTTCTGGAGGATCTGGTCGGCTACCGACGCGACCTGGGGATCGACGACCTGCTTGGGTTTGGGATTGGCCTCCCACAGGACCGCGCCCTTGGCGTCGGCGACCCGGATCACGGGAACCGGGTTCACGTGCTGGCCGCCGGTGGCGAGTGTGCCGTAGGCCGACGACATCTCGAGCGTGTTCACCTCGTTCGTGCCGAGCACGGCGGACAGATAGGGAAGGAGCGGGGTCCGGGGCTCGCTCACCCTCGGACAGCATCGCAGGCCCATGCGCGTCGCCGCCTCGACCACCGTCTCCGGGCCGAGCTGCGCGATCAGCTGGGCATACACGGTGTTCACCGAGTTGATCGTCGCGTTCTCCAGGGTGAGGCTCCCGTATCCGGTGCCGCCTGCGTTGGTCACGCTCCAGACCTCCCCGCCTTCGAGCGGGATCTGGATCGACGAGGGCGCGGAGAACACGGTCGAGGGCGAGATGCCGTTCTCGAGTGCGGCCACGAGCGCGAAGGGCTTGAACGAGGATCCCGACTGGCGTCCGGTCCCGCCCGTTCCCGTCGCCAGGTTCACCCTGCCGGCGGATTCGTCCTTCCAGTAGTCGGCGTCGTCGCCGCCCACCATCGCCCGCACGTACCCGGTACGGGGGTCGAGGACCGTCATCGCGCCCGAGGGGTCGTTCGGATACGCCAGCACCGAGCGCACGGCGGTCTGCGCGGCGCGCTGCAGGTCCGGGTCGAGTGTCGTCGTGATCTGCAGCCCGCCGGTGAACAGGAGCTTGGCGCGCGCGTCTCGGGTCGGCCCGAACGAGGGATTGCCCAGGAACCACTGCTTGAAGTAGTCGACGAAGTAGGGGTAGGGGTAGCGTTGCACCGGCAGGGTCCGCCGGACCCGGATCGGTTCGTGGCGCGCGGCGCGGTACTCGTCCCGGGTGATCAACCGTTGCCGCATCATGAGCCTGAGCACCACGTTGCGGCGGCCGTGGGCGGAGCGCATGCGGCGGTACGGGTCGAAGTGGTTCGGGGCTGTGATGAGGCCCGCGAGCATGGCCGATTCTGCGAGGGTGAGCCGCTCGGCGTCCACCCCGAAGTAGGTCTGGGCGGCCGCCTGCACGCCGTAGGCGCCTTCACCGAAGTACACGGTGTTCAGGTACCGCGTCAGGATCTGATCCTTCGTGAGGCGATCCTCGAGCTGCCAGGCGAGGGAGGCCTCGTCGATCTTGCGCCCGAGGTTCTCGGCGTCACCGACGTACAGGTTCTTCACCAGCTGCTGGGTGATCGTCGAACCGCCCTCGACGACGGTGCCGGCCTCGGCGTTGACGACGACGGCTCGCAGGATCGCCTGGACGTCGATGCCGTGGTGGAAGTAGAACCGCCGGTCCTCGATCGCGACGGTGGCGTCGCGCATGTCCTGGGTCATCTGTGCGCGGCGCAGGATCACGCGGTCCTCGGCGGCGTGGAGCTCGGTGATCAGGGACCCGTCGGCGGCATACAGGAACGATGTCTGCGCGAGCGGCAGCGCTTCGTAGTCCTCGATATCCGGCAGGCCGCAGGCGGAGCCCAGGAGGGCGAGCGACGCGAGGCCGGCGAGCAGGGGAAGGGCCCGGCGGTTCATCCCGATCGAGTCTACCCCCGGTGCCTGCGAGACCCGGGAGCGCTCGTTGATAGCATCGCGGACACGATGGGCCCCGACGACCTCACGATCCTCACGAGCGGCGCCGCCGACGTCGTGCCCCAGAACGCGCTCGCCGCCAAGCTGGCGCTGGGTCGCCCCCTTCGGGTCAAGCTCGGACTCGACCCGACCGCGCCGGCCGTGACGCTGGGGTGGGCGGTGGTGCTCCGCAAGCTCCGGCAGTTCCAGGACGCCGGGCACACGGCGGTGTTGATCGTCGGCGACTTCACCGCAAGGGTGGGGGACCCCTCGGGCAAGTCGGAGACGCGCCGCCGGCTCGCCAAGGACGAGGTCGACGGCTTCGCGGATCGGCTGCTGGAACAGTTCCGGCTCGTGCTCTCCGAGGAGCGCCTCGAGATCCGCCGTAACTCCGAGTGGCTCGAGCCGATGGACATGGAGGGCATCCTGGGTCTCACGGCTTCGTACACGGTGGCGCAGATGCTCGAACGCGACGACTTCGCCAAGCGGTACGAGGCCGGCAAGCCGATCTCGATGATGGAGTTCATGTACCCGCTGCTCCAGGGCTTCGACTCGGTCGCCGTGGAAGCCGACGTCGAGCTCGGCGGGACCGACCAGCTCTTCAACCTGCTGGTGGGACGCGAGCTCCAGCGGGATCGAGGGCAGGACCCGCAACTCGCCCTCACGATGCCCTTGCTGGAGGGCCTCGACGGTGTCCAGAAGATGAGCCAGTCGCTCGGCAACTACGTGGGGATCGCCGAGCCCGCCGACGAGCAGTTCGGCAAGCTGATGTCGATCCCCGACGGCCTGATCGCCAAGTATCTCCGGCTTTGCACCCCGCTGCCGGGCGACGAGCTTGTCGCGATCGAGGAGGGCCTGGCCGGGGGATCTCTGCACCCGAACGACCAGAAGCGACGGATGGCCCGCGAGGTGGTCGAGCTGTACCACGGCGCCGGCGCCGGTGCGCGGGCGGAAGTGGCGTTCGATCAGGTGCATAAGCAGCACGAGCTGCCCGATGACGTGTCCGAGCGGCCGATCCCCGCCGAGGCGCTCCGCGACGGCAAGGCGTGGCTCCCGAAGGTGCTCGTGGGCACGGGCCTGGCGGCCTCCAACGGCGAGGCCCGCCGCGCTGTCAGCCAGGGGGGCGTCCGGCTCGACGGCGTCGCGCTCGAGGATCCGGAGGCCGAGTTCGAGCCGGAGGCGCTGCGCGGGAAGGTCCTCCAGGTGGGTCGGCGGCGGTTCGTTCGCCTCACCTGAGGCTCTGACCAGGCACGATTCCCGTCCGAGTAGGATGCAGGGGCGGCAGGGAGGAAACCCTGCGGCGCAGCCGGACACCGTCGAGTTGACGCTCGGTGTGGCCCTGCTACCATAAGCGGTCGGCGCGAAGCTCGTTCTGCGCGGTTACCTACCACGCTCGACACGGCTCGGCGTCACCTCTCGCACCTTGAGAACTGAACAGTGTGTAACAGCCAGTGCTTTACACCCCGTCTGACGGGGGGCGCGGTTCGCCGTGCCCTCTCGAGTGACGGTAGTACTGAATCCGTCCGGACATTACGGGCGGGATCAGCGAAGGCCGGCCACGGGCAGTGCCTGCTCACGGCCGGTCGACTCCAAATCAGAAACGAACCCCGAGCCTTCGGGCGAGGGGATCTCATTTCTCTACGGAGAGTTTGATCCTGGCTCAGGACGAACGCTGGCGGCGTGCTTAACACATGCAAGTCGAACGGTGACCAGGACTTCGGTCCTGCGATCAGTGGCGAACGGGTGCGTAACACGTGGGCAACCTGCCCCAGACACTGGGATAACTCCGGGAAACCGGGGCTAATACCGGATACTCCGGCTGAACCGCATGGTTCGATCGGGAAAGCTCCGACGGTCTGGGATGGGCCCGCGGCCTATCAGCTTGTTGGTGGGGTAATGGCCTACCAAGGCGACGACGGGTAGCTGGTCTGAGAGGACGACCAGCCACACTGGAACTGAGATACGGTCCAGACTCCTACGGGAGGCAGCAGTGGGGAATCTTGCACAATGGGCGAAAGCCTGATGCAGCGACGCCGCGTGGGGGATGAATGCCTTCGGGTTGTAAACCCCTTTCGGCAGGGAAGAAGCGCAAGTGACGGTACCTGCAGAAGAAGTCCCGGCTAACTACGTGCCAGCAGCCGCGGTAAGACGTAGGGGACGAGCGTTGTCCGGATTTATTGGGCGTAAAGAGCGCGTAGGCGGTTTGGTAAGTCGGATGTGAAACCCCGAGGCTTAACCTCGGGACTGCATCCGATACTGCCCGACTAGAGGTAGGTAGGGGAGATCGGAATTCCTGGTGTAGCGGTGAAATGCGCAGATATCAGGAGGAACACCGGTGGCGAAGGCGGATCTCTGGGCCTTACCTGACGCTGAGGCGCGAAAGCTAGGGGAGCGAACAGGATTAGATACCCTGGTAGTCCTAGC
>JANLXF010000073.1:0-1839 GCA_031364965.1 Actinomycetes bacterium
CGCACCCGAGCCAGTCGTAGCCGTCGATCCCGAGCACGTCGACGACGTCGTCGCCCGGGTACCACACGTCGGGATCGCGGTCGGTGAACGTGTAGCCCATCAGGACCGCGATCGATCGAACGTTCGCGCTCTGCTGCACGATCTTCGCCACCCACGAGAACGCCGCGCGATACTCGTCGGGGTTGAGGCGGATCTCGGGTTCGTGGAAGTAGCCGACGTACCAGGTGCCGCCGGCATCCTCCATCCGGGCGAGCGCGTCGCGCAACTGCTGGTCGTGTTCGCCGGCCGCGGTGGCGACGGGGCTCAGCCGGAACGTCAGGACGACCTGCGTGCCCGCCCTGGCCGCCGCGACCTCCTCGGCGCTCGGGAAGTTCATGTTCTCGTGGTACACGCGCAGGACCCCGCCCGGGCCGATCGCACGGTCCGCGGCGACCGGTCCCGCCGTCGGCGCCGACGTGGAGGGCGGTGCGCCGGTGGGCTCTGCCCCGCCTGGGGAAGAGGTGCAGCCCGCCGCTCCGAGGGAAACGACGATCGTCAGCGTGGCGGAGAGGATGCGCATGGTCTCCCCACGCTACCGGCAACTAGGCTGGAGGTGCCCGCCTCATCGAACGACCGGCGGCCGCCGTCCCACCGACGAAAGGTGATGACATGCAACCGCCTCCGCCTCCGCCACCACCGCAGCCGGCCGGGCTGCAGGGCTATCCCGTTCGCTTCTCGGTCGACTACCCCGATCGAGATCTCGATCGCCTCACCACGTTCTTCCGGCTCATCGTGGCGATCCCGATCCTGATCGTGCTCGGTGCCGTCTCCGGCAGCACCGCCACCTGGAGCAACGACGCGCGCACGACCGTGATCGCCGGCGCCGGCGGGTTGCTCTTCTTCGGGCCCCTGCTGATGATCCTGTTCCGCCAGAAATACCCGCGATGGTGGTTCGACTGGAACCTGGAGCTCCTGCGGTTCTCCAACCGCGTGTCCGCCTACCTCCTGTTGATGGACGACCGCTACCCGTCGACCGACGAGCCGCAGGGCGTGCATCTCGACGTGGCGTATCCGGACGTGCCACGTGAGCTCAACCGCTGGATGCCGCTCGTGAAGTGGTTCCTCGTGATCCCGCACGTGATCGTGCTGGCGTTCGTGGGGATCGCCGCCTTCTTCGTGGTGATCGTGGCGTGGTTCGCGATCTTGTTCACCGGGCGCTATCCGCGCGGGATGTTCGAGTTCGTCGAAGGCGTGCTCCGGTGGAACGTGCGCGTTCTGTCCTACGCGGTCGTGCTGTTCACCGACGCCTACCCGCCGTTCTCGCTGCAGCCGTAACGGCGGGTCAGGCCACGGCGGGACCCTGCCCGCGCGCTCGTGGCAGACTTCCCTCGTGGACGACGAGGAGCTGCTGGCGCGCGCGGAGCAGGCGCTGACCGAGATCAAGGTCAACCGAGGGCTGTCCGAGCATCAGGCGTCGGTGCTCGCCGCGCTCCGCATCCGGCTCAAGGGGAGCGACAACAAGTCGCTCGAGGAGATGCTCGAGGCCGCCGACGATCCGGGTCCCGACCTCCTCGCCGAAAAGCTCGCCGAAGCCGAGCGCGCGACGAAGCCCTCGCTGGACGACCTCTTCACCAAGGAGCCCGAGCCCAAGCCCGACTGGCCCTCGTGACCGGCCCGCGCAGCCTCCGTCGACCACTTGACCCGGACTAGACTCGCGTCCCCAAGGAAGGAGATGCGCGATATGTGGCCTGACGGGATGCGAGCGGCCGCGGCCCTCACGTTCGACTTCGATGCCGAGGAGGTGTGGATCGGCGAGGATCCGGCGAACGCGAACAAGCCGGGCGTCCTCTCGCAGGGGAC
>JANLXF010000138.1:0-2221 GCA_031364965.1 Actinomycetes bacterium
CTGCAGATGCACGCCAACCACCGCGAGGACCTCGAGGCGGCCTACACGGGCGACATCGTGGCCGTGGTGGGTCTCAAGCACTCCACCACCGGCGACACGATCTGCGACCCGGCCAAGCCGGTGGTGCTCGAGTCGATCAGCTTCCCGACCCCGGTCATCTCAGTGGCGGTCGAGCCCAAGACCAAGGCCGACCAGGACAAGCTCGGCGCCGGCCTGGCCAAGCTCTCCGACGAGGACCCGACCTTCGTGGTCAAGTTCGACGACGAGACGGGGCAGACCGTCATCTCCGGGATGGGCGAGCTGCACCTCGACATCATCGTCGACCGCCTCAAGCGCGAGTTCTCGGTCGATGCGAACGTCGGCAAGCCGCAGGTGGCCTACCGCGAGACGATCCGCAAGGAAGTGCACAAGGTCGAGGCGCGGTTCATCCGCCAGACGGGCGGCAAGGGCCAGTTCGGGCACGTCGTGCTCGATCTCGAGCCCACGGGCCCCGGAGGCGGCTACGAGTTCATCAACAAGATCGTCGGCGGCAAGATCCCGCGCGAGTACATCCCCGCGGTGGACCAGGGGATCCAGGAGGCGCTCGACAACGGCATCCTCGCCGGATACCCGATGGTCGACGTACGGGCGACGCTGATCGACGGCTCGTATCACGAGGTCGACTCCTCGGAGATGGCGTTCAAGATCGCCGGCTCGATGTGCGTGAAGGATGCGGCGCGCAAGGCCGACCCGGTCCTGCTCGAGCCCGTGATGGAGTTCGAGGTCACCACGCCTGAGGAGTTCATCGGCGACGTCATGGGCGACGTCACCGCGCGCCGCGGCCGTATCGAGAACATCGATGAGCGAGCCGGGCAGAAGTCGGTCCGCGTGCTCGTGCCGCTCGCCGAGCTCTTCGGCTACGCGACCGAGCTGCGCTCGCGCACGCAGGGTCGCGCCGCACACAGCCCGATGTCGCTGCACGCGTACAACGAGGTTCCGTCGCAGATCGCCAAGGAGATCGTCGCCCGGGTGACCGGCGAGTAGGGGAGGACAGGTCATGGCCAAGCAGAAGTTCGAGCGCACCAAGCCCCACGTCAATATCGGCACGATCGGTCACATCGACCACGGCAAGACCACGCTCACGGCGGCCATCACCAAGCGTCAGGCCGACAAGGGCCTGGCCGACTTCACCCCGTTCGACCAGATCGACAAGGCGCCCGAAGAGCGCGAGCGCGGCATCACGATCGCGATCGCCCACGTGGAGTACCAGACCGAGAACCGCCACTACGCCCACGTGGACTGCCCCGGCCACGCCGACTACGTCAAGAACATGATCACCGGCGCCGCCCAGATGGACGGGGCGATCTTGGTCGTCTCCGCGGCCGACGGCCCGATGCCCCAGACCCGCGAGCACGTGCTGCTGGCGCGCCAGGTCGGGGTCCCGTTCATCGTGGTCTTCTTGAACAAGGCCGACATGGTCGATGACCCCGAGCTGTTAGACCTGGTCGAGCTCGAGGTGCGCGAGCTCCTCAGCTCGTATGAGTTCCCCGGCGACGACGTGCCCGTGATCGTGGGCTCAGCCCTCAAGTCCCTGGAGGGCGACGAGACCTGGGGCGCCAAGATCGACGAGCTGATGGCCGCGTGCGACAGCTACATCCCCGAGCCCGAGCGCGACGTCGACAAGCCCTTCTTGATGCCGATCGAAGACGTCTTCTCGATCACCGGGCGCGGCACCGTGGTCACCGGGCGTGTCGAGCGAGGCACCCTGGCCAAGATGAGCGAGATCGAGATCGTCGGGATCAAAGACACCCGCAAGACCACGGCCACCGACCTGGAGATGTTCCGCAAGCTCCTGGACGAGGTCCGGGCCGGGGACAACGTGGGGATCTTGCTGCGCGGCATCGACAAGGACGAGGTCGAGCGCGGTCAGGTGCTGGCCCAGCCCGGCTCGATCACGCCCCACACCGACTTCGAGGCCCAGGTCTACATCTTGAGCAAGGACGAGGGTGGGCGCCACACGCCGTTCTTCAACGGCTACCGCCCCCAGTTCTACTTCCGCACCACCGACGTCACCGGCACCGCGACCCTGCCAGAGGGCGTCGAGATGGTGATGCCCGGGGACAACGTGGAGATGGTGGTCGAGATGATCGCCCCCATCGCCATGGAAGAGGGACTGCGCTTCGCGATCCGCGAGGGCGGACGCACCGTGGGCGCCGGCCGAGTCACCAAGATCATCAAGTAA
>JANLXF010000198.1:0-3772 GCA_031364965.1 Actinomycetes bacterium
CGATCGAGACCGCCGACGTCGTGCTGATGCGATCTGACCCGCTCGATGTCTCCACCGCGCTCGCGATCGGGAAGGGGACGCTGCACAAGATGCGCCAGAACCTCGGATGGGCCGTCGGCTACAACGCGATCGCGCTCCCGATCGCCGCCGGGGTGTTCGAGCCCAGCCTCGGCCTCGTCCTGCGGCCGGAGATCGCGGCCCTATCGATGTAGGGCTCAAGCTTCATCGTCGCGATGAACGCCCTCCTGCTCAAGCGGCTGCGCATCCCGGACCGCTGAGCTGGCTTCCCGCGCGATCCGCGCATCAGCGCTGGAGTCGGGCGGGCAACCGTTGCGCACGTCCTTCGGCCGCTCGGTCAGCTGCGCGGGCCGGGTCCGTCGAGCAGACCGGGCACCGTCGCGATCGTGAAATCGCCCGGTGCCACGCTCCCAAGTTGCTCGAGGGCGATGGGGAACGACACCGTGGCCTCGACCCGGGCACGGGGCGAGTAAGCCGCCACGAACGTCGCCCCCGTGCCGTTCCTCGACGGGTCCAGCATCACCCGCCCGCCCCGCTTCGCCTTGCGGAACTCGTCGGTGATCAGCTCGGGGCGCCGCGCCGCGACGATCGCGGTGAGTTCCCATGCCGCGCGACGGAACGCCTCGGCTTCGACACGGCGCTCGGCCGGCACGACGACGTGCAGGCCCTTGCCCCCCGTGGTCTTAACCAACGGCTTGGCGCTGAGATCGACGAGCGTCTCGATCACCAGACCGGCCACCTCCACTGAGGCATCGAACGCGTCGTCGGGTGGGTCGATGTCGACGACCAGCAGGTCGAGGCGATCGCGGCGCACCGGCTCACCGGCGCCGGATGGAACTCCAGCGCCGCCTGGTTGCCCAGCCACCGCAGGGTTGACGCGTCGTTGCAGACCACGTAGCGAACGTCACGACCGGCGCTCGGCGCCGCGATGGACACCGTCGGGATCCAGTCCGGTGCGTAGGCCGGCGTGTCCTTCTGGAAGTAGCGCTTGCCCTCGATGCCGTCGGGCGCTCGCACGAGCGTGAGCGGACGCTCGCGGACCCACGGCAGCATCGACGCGGCGACGGCGCCGAGATAGTCGGCGTACGCCTGCTTCGTGATCCCGGACCACAGGAGCTTGTCGGGACGCCTGATCTCCACGTCCTTCATCGATGCCTCAGGCCCTGGACCCAGGCCCTGACCTCGTCCGCGGACCGGTAGTTCAGGATGCGGTCGCGGGGGATCCCGGAGAGCGCCGCGGTCGCCATCGCGAACGGCAGGTTCCCCAGTTCGCCGGCGCTGTGGGCGTCGGTGCCCATCGAGAACCAGCGGACGCCCGAGGCCATGGCGATCGTCGCGAGCTCTACGTTGAGGTCCTGCCGGTTGGGCGTGGCGGAAGGCTCGCGTCCGGGCGCGTCTGGACGATGCGCAGCGTAAGCGGATCGGGCGTCTGCAGCCCGACGATCGAGGAGGTCTTCCCCGAGTTGAACTCGTTCCAGCCGTCGATCTGACTGTGGTAGCCGGCGAGGCCGGGGTTTCCCGGGTCATAGGACCCCGCCAGTCGCCGCAACGCCCGGACGAAGTCAGGTGCGGTGATCTCCGTGTCCTGCATCGGCGGGGCGTAGTGGATGCCCGGCCTGAGATGGAACGTCCAGGTGAGGCCGTCGCTCGACACCTCGGGAGGCCCGGACGCGAGGTCCGGAACGGGCTGCGCCGCGACCGAGGATCCGCTGACGTCGTAGGAGGTCAGCGTGCGTACGAGGCAGCACCTGAACAGCTCCCACGTCGAGGCGTTCCACTCGTCGCGAGGGTCCATCCCGAAGAACGACCCGTTGGCCATCCCGAGCCGGAGCGTCCCTCCGAGGGGTCCGCGGGATGGTGCCGGCGTCTCGCTTCCCTCCCTCGTGCATCCGGCCACAAGGGCAAGGACGAGGGCGAGGAACGCGAAGCGTCTCAGCATGGAGCGTAAGGCTACTCCTGAAGCCCCGAGCGGTCGACGATCCGGTGACGTTGGCAAAGCGCTGAGAGCTCCATCGGACCAGGCCCCTCCCCTCTGCGGTTGGCACTCGTGCATAGGTTCGGCGCCCAAAATCATGGAGTCCCTGTCTACCCTTCTCCCATGTCGTCGGTGGCGCAAAACCAAGGGTCCTCGGCACGGAGGAAAGAGGCGGATGTGGCAACCGTTCTCAGATCGCGTCGAGCTCTGCGTAACCGTTCTGCCGCGCCACACATCACATCGCGGGATCGGCCGGTATCCGTGCTCGAGGCCGAGCCCGGGACGAAACGCGATACAGACCTCTTGGAGGGCATCATGGGGGGAGACGAGGAATCCTTCGCCCTCCTCTTCGAGCGATATTCGCCGATCGCGATGGCGTTGGCCCGTAGGATCCTCAGACAGCCGCACCTGGCCGAAGAAACGGTGCAGGAGGCCTTCCTCGCCGTCTGGCGCGCGCCCGACGGGTACCGCTCGCAACGTGGCAGCGTGCGGTCCTGGCTGATGTCCATCGTGCACAACCGAGCCGTGGATTGCGTCCGCCGGGAGGAAACCCAAAGAATCAGGGCCTTGCGCCTCGGGGAATCGTCACTTGCCGATGGCGGGCCGCCCGACCCAGGCGAGGCCGTGGTGAACGACATCGGCTCATCTCACGAGCGGATGCTCGCTCGATCGGCTCTCGGCGCGCTTCCGCCTGCACAACGTCAGATCATCGATCTCATGTATTTCGGTGGGCACTCCCAGACGCAGATCGCGACGATGCTGATGTTGCCACTCGGAACGGTGAAATCCCGAACCCTCCTCGGCATGCGCAGGCTGCGGCTGGCGCTGTCGGAGATCGAGAGACGAGGTCGCGTTAGCGCGCGTCGGTGACCTGACCTCAGTGGAGCGGGCCGCGCAGGAAGATGTCGGTCGTCGCGTTCGTGTCGTTCGCCACGAGGTTCGTCGAATTCGACTGGAAGACCACGTACTTCCCACTGGCGCTCAGGAAGGGATTGTCGCCGCCGACGTCGGCCTCCTCCTTCGCGGAGGTCACGCTCACCCGCCGCGTGGTGCCGTTCGCGAGATCCCGAACGAAGATGTCCGTCGCGTTGTTGGTGTCGCTGCCGACGAGGTTCGTCGCGGAGGACTCGAACGCCACGAACCGTCCGTCGTCCGACACCGTGGGGTAGCGGCTCGACTGGTTGCCCGCGACCTCGTTCGACGACAGGCTGACGCGCCGCGTCGTCCCCTTGACGAGATCACGGATGAAGATGTCGACCGCGCCGTTCGCGTCGTTGTTCACGAGGTTCGTCGCGCTCGAGTCGAAGACGACGAACCGTCCGCCCGCCGAGGTGGTGGGATCGTTGCTGTCGGCGTTGCCCTCGAACCCGCTCGTGTTCACGCTCGCTCGGCGGATCCGCCCGGTCTCGCGGTCGTACACGAACACGTCCGTCCGCCCGTTCGTGTCTCCATGCACGAGGTTCGACGCCGGCGACGCGAAGGTCACGAACCGCCCGTCCGAGGACAGGGAGCTCGGGCCGATGTAGGAGGTGTCGCTGTTGGCCGGCGTGCCATTCGGCGCCCGGGTGATCAGGCGGGTCGTGCCGGAGGCGGTGTCGCGGATGAACAGATCCCAGTACCCATTGGTGTCGCCCCTCACCAGGTTCGACGCCATCGACACGAACACGACCCAACGTCCGTTGGAGGAGACGTTCGAATAGTCGCTGTCGGCGTTGCCCTGCCGGCCAGACGAGCTGACGCTCGCGAGCGTCGTCTTCCCCGTGGTGCGATCATGGACGA
>JANLXF010000225.1:0-1532 GCA_031364965.1 Actinomycetes bacterium
GTACTGCTGAACGCCCGTGTCGATCGCCTCGGCACCCTGGTTGTACGCATAGTTGATCGTCACGAAAGGCTGCCACTTGTCCGGGAGCGCGTCCTCGGGGAAGATCGCCTCGACCGGGCACTCGGGCTCGCACGCGCCGCAGTCGATGCACTCCTCGGGGTCGATCACGAGCATCCGCTCGAACTCGTGGATGCAGTCGACCGGGCACACGTCGACGCACGAGCGATCCTTGATGTCGATGCACGGCTCGGCGATGATGTACGTCACGGCGGCGAGTCTACCGAGCGGGTCTAGGCGGGCGGCGCGGTCAATTCGGCGACCAGATCGCCGCAGCGCTCGACCAGTGCGGACTTCACGATCACCTGGTCGAATCCCGCCGTATGGGCCCGCTGGAGGCCCGATTTGTCCGTGTGGTTCGTGAAGCCGAGAATCGGCACGTCGGGCCAGGCGTTCACCACCTCGTCGGGGTCGATCCGGGCGATGTCCGCGATCACGAGGTCGGGCGCGTCGATGCTGTCCGTCGTGACCAGATGGTGGTCGGGAAGGAGCCCCTCGAGCTTCCCGCGGAAGAAGAGGTCGACGCCTGCCAACAGGATCGTCGCCACCACGTGAACGTACCACTCGCTGCACGAGCCGCCAATACTGCGCGCATGAGCCTCGATGAGGGACTTCGGCTGATCCGTGCCGGCGAGTACTTCGCGGCGCACGAGGAGCTCGAAGACGAGTGGCGTTCCACCACGAAGGTCGAGCGCGACTTCCTCCAGGGCCTCGTCCACGTCGCGGTCGCCTGGTACCAGGCGGGACGGGGCAATCGTGTGGGCTGTGAGCGGCAGCTCGCGAAGGCGGAGCGACGGCTCGGCCCGTACGGGCGCGTCCATCGCGGCGTCGACCTCGACCGGCTGCTCGGCTCGGTCGGCGCGGCGGCAGCTCTCGTCGCGGCGGGCTCGCTCGAGCTCCCACCGCCGGACCTCTAGGCGAGGCCGAGGAACTCGAGGAAGCGGTTCAGGTAGGCCCGTAGCCACCAGAAGCGATCGAAGAAGAGGAGCGCGCCGAGGGCGACGAGGATGACGCCGCTGACGAGCTGGATTGCCACGTAGTGGTCGCGAATCCGCCGGAAGAATCCCATCGCCGGCACGAAGGGCGCCGCCGCGAGGAGGAACGGGACGGCGAGCCCGAGCGCATAGACGGCGAGGAGGAGCGAGCCCTCGAGCACGGTGCCGGAGTCGCCCGCGAGGACGAGGATCGATCCCAGGACGGGACTGATGCACGGCGCCGCGCAGATCGCGAAGGCGCCGCCGAGCAGAAAGCCCGAGCCGCGACGCCGAGCACCCTGGACGAGCCCCGCCCCGAGCAGCCGCTCCGGCCACGGGAGCAGGCCCATGAAGACGAGCCCGAAGACGATCAGGATGAACCCGGCGATCTGCTCGAGCAGGAACTGGTTCTCCGCGATCGAGAGCCCGACCGCTGCCGCTCCCGCTCCGAGCAGCACGAAGACGGCGACGAGACCGCCGACGAACGGGAGGCTCGAGAGG
>JANLXF010000060.1:0-26781 GCA_031364965.1 Actinomycetes bacterium
CTGGGGCAGCCGCTCACCCCGCGCGACCACCGCCCGGATCCGCTCGGGCGTGGTGGGCGGCAGGAACCAGGCGGCGCGGGCGCCGCCGTCGACGACGGCCGCGTTCGCCTCGCCCGCATCGGGCACGAATCGGAGTGACCCGTCGGGCGCAGAGGCGTCGAGGATCGTCTCGTGGAGGGCTCGGACCGCCGGCGGTTGACCCTCGAGCCGGGCGACGCGGTAGATCACGTCGTCTCCCTCGCGGCGCGCGCTCCCGACCGTGACCTCGTCGTCCGATAAGGCGGCCATCACGTCGTCGAGCCGCGCAACGCGGTCGCCCACAGCCGGCGGATCGCCCCCGAGCTGCACCCGGTGGAAAGGCAAGACGGGAAGGTGCTCCGATGCGGCGTCCACGACCAGGGTGAGCAGCCGGTCCCACTGCCCGGGGCCGTGCCGGGCGTGCTGCTCGTCTCGATACGCCAGGGCCGTCGCGTAGCGGTGGTGACCGTCGGCGATCAGCAACGGCGCGTCGGCCAGCCACCGGTCCACCTCGGCGTCGCCCGGCACGGGCCACATCCGGTGCCGCACGCCCTGTTCGTCCACGGTGTCGAACGGCGCCGGGGTCGCGGCGAAGGAAGCGAGCAGCTCGGCCAGGGGGCGGCAGGGACCCTCGACCGTCCCGTAGACCGCCGACAGGTGGGTCCGCGTGGCGCGCAGCAGCCGCAGGCGATCTTGCACGGGACCGGGCATCGTGCGCTCGTGCGGGATCACGCGGGCTCCCCAGGGCTCGAGCTCCATGGCGGCGAACAGTCCTCTGATCGTGCGCTCGGACCCCTGCGGGCCCACCGTCATCTCGTAGGCGTAGAACGCGGGGTGCTGACTGCGCTGCACCGCTCCTCGCCGCTCCCAGTCCGCGAGCAGCTCCGCCGCCCGGGCATAGCGGGAGTCGGCGGCCACGGGGTCGTCGCTCCCTTCGGCGAGATCGAGATGGACGACGCTGAACGGACTCGCCGACAGGTAGCCGCGTCTGCGGGCCTCGCTGATAACGTCGTACGGCGGCGCCGTGACCCGCTCCAGCGGGCCCGCGACGGCGGCGTCGTACACGAGACCGGTGAACGGGAAGAGGCGAGGCACCCTCCTTGTATAGCAGCCGTATCCGCAGCGAGACCGCCTACGACCTGTTCGGCCGCGGGCGGGCCCTGCTCCGGGGCGGTCACCCGCATCAGGCGGCGATGTTGCTGGCGCGCGCCAAGCTGATCGAGCCGGACAAGGCGTCGATCCGCGAGGCGCTCGGGCGGGCGCTCGTCCTGATCGGACGGTGGCCGGACGCCCGGCGAGAGTTCGCGCGGATGGTGCAGCTGAACCCGGCCGACGACTACGCGCACTACGGCCTCGCCCTCGCGTGCGAGCGCACCGGTGAGATCGGGCGGGCGCGCGGCCACGCGAAGCTCGCGGTGGCGCTGGCGCCCGGGAACCGTCACTACGAGCGCATCCTCGAGCGCCTGGGCGCGTAGATGCTGGCCGATCGCTTCGATGCCTTCTTGTTCGATCTCGACGGGGTCCTCTACCGGGGCGACGAGCCGGTCCCGGGCGCCGCCGACGTCGTCGCTGCGTTACGTCGGCTCGGAAAGGGGATCGCGTTCGTGACGAACAACTCGGCGCGCACGCCCGAGGCGGTGGCGGCCAAGCTGCGGGCGGTCGGGATCGAGGCCGCGCCCGCGGAGGTCGAGACCTCCGCGCTCACGACCGCGGCCCTGCTCGCGTCGCGCCGGGTACCCGATGCCTACGTCGTGGGCGGCGAAGGGATCCGGCGAGCCCTCGGCGAGGCGGGGGTCGCCGTGCTCGACGGCGATCCGCCCACGGCCGGCGCGGTCGTCGTGGGCTTCGATCCCGAGGTCGACTACGCGAAGCTGCGTCGCGCGTCGCTCCTGGTCGGGGCGGGGGTCCCCTTCATCGCGACGAACCCCGACGCGTCGTTCCCGGCGACCGGCGGCCAACGCTGGCCGGGGGCGGGCGCGATCGTCGCGGCGATCGAGACCACCACCGGCGTGCACGCCGAGGTGATCGGCAAGCCCAACGCGCCGATCCTCGCCGCGGCCCTGGCGCGGGCGGGGGGCGGCCGGCCCCTGATGATCGGCGATCGGCTCGATACCGACATCGCCGGGGCCATCACGATGGGGTGGTCGTCGTTCCTCGTCCTGACGGGGATCTCCTCCCGGGCCGACGTCGGCGCCTTCCCGTTCGCGCCGACCTACGTCTGGGACGACCTCTCGCTGCTCACCGATCCGGCCTGACCCGGGCGCCCGCCTGACCCGGGCGCCCGCTCGAACCGGGAGGCCGCTCGAACGCGCGCAGTAGACTCCCGGTACGCCACATCCCGCAAGGAAGGACGCACCCATGCTCATCGACGACGTGTGGAAGACGATCGAAGCAACCCTCGGCAACATGACCCCGACGAAGGCTCGCGACCTGGCGAAGAGCTTCGCCGAGCCCGGTGCGGCGAAGGAGCAGGTGGCGAAGACCGCCGCGGATCTCATGGAATGGTCGCAGCACAACCGCGAGCGAGTCCGGAGCCTCGTGACCCGCGAGATCTCCGACCAGATCTCCCGTCTGGGTCTGGCGTCGCAGGCCGACCTCGACGCCGTGAAGAAGCGCGTGCGCGAGCTCGAGCGCGCGGCGGGCATGACGGCGTCGGGACGCGTAGAGGCGACCGCCGCGAAGAGGACCGCGAAGAAGCCGGCCGCCCGAAAGACCACCACGCGCAAGCCGGCCGCCCGCAAAACCACGGCGCGGTCCGACGCCACGAACAAGCCCGCGGCCCCCTCCGGTCAGGCGGGGTAGCCCGCGATGCCCCGACGCCCTCTCGACGCCGAGCTGGTGCGCAGGGGCCTTGCGGGCAGCCGCGCCGAGGCGCAGGACGTGGTCCGGGCGGGGCTGGTCACGGTCGGCGGCACGCCCGCCACGAAGGCAGCGACGATGGTCGCTGAGGACGCGGCGGTCGACCTGGCACGACCCGCTCCTCGATTCGTCTCCCGAGGAGGGGACAAGCTCGATGCCGCGCTCGATCGTTTCGGCGTCGATCCCGCCGGCCTGGAGTGCCTGGACGCGGGCGCCTCGACGGGCGGGTTCACGGACCGCCTCTTGCAGGGCGGCGCTGCGCACGTGACCGCGGTCGACGTCGGCTACGGACAACTCGCGTGGGCGCTCCGCAACGACGCTCGGGTGACGGTGCTCGAGCGCACGAACGTCAGGACGCTCAGCCCGACGGCTCTTCGTCGAGCGCCCGAGCTCGTGGTCGCCGATCTGTCCTTCATCTCGATCCGGTCCGTGATCGCGGCGCTGGCCGAGGTGTCGACGTCCACGGCGGACTTCGTCGTCCTCGTCAAGCCGCAGTTCGAGGCGCGGCCCGCGGACGTCGCTCGAGGCGGCGTGGTGCGCGATCCGGGTGTGTGGCGGCAGATCCTGGGCGACGTGGTCGAGGCCTTCCGTGCGGCGAACGTCGCGCCCCGAAACCTCATGACCTCGCCGGTCGTCGGTCCTGCGGGCAACGTCGAGTTCTTCCTGCACGGGCGGCGCGGCGGCTCGACGGCGCCGCTCGATCTCGACCTCGTGGTGGACGAGGCCACGAAGGTGGGTGCGCCGTGAGCCGGGTGGGCTTCGTCATGCACCCCCGCCGGACCATGGCCGTCGACACGGCGATGTGGCTGGAGCGGTTGCTGGCGTCGGAGGGCGTCGAGACCGTGCGGCTCCCCGATGACGACGAGCGTCCGGTCGTGGGGGCCGAAGGCCTCGATCTCGTGGTCTCGGTCGGCGGCGACGGGACGTTCTTGCGCGCGGCGTTCGCGAGCTCGGACGCGGGCTGTCCCGTCCTGGGAGTGAAGGTGGGCCGGCTCGGCTTCCTCACCGAGGTGGAGCCCGAGGGTGCGCCGGACCTCATCCGGAGCGTGCTGCGCGGCCAGGCCACGATCGAGGATCGTCTCGCGCTCACCGTCGAGCCGGCCGATGCCGGCGCCGCCTTCGAGCCGCAGTGGGGGCTGAACGAGATCATCGTGGAGAAGCACGCCCGGCATCGGCTCGTCCGGCTCGCCGTGCACGTCGACGGGAGCTACGTGACGACGTTCTCGGCCGACGGTGTGATCGTGGCGACGCCGACCGGGTCGACCGCGTACTCCTTCTCGGCCCGCGGCCCGATCGTGAGCCCACTGGTGGAATCCCTGGTCCTGACGCCGGTCGCGCCCCACATGGTGTTCGATCGATCGTTCGTGCTCGATGCCGGCGCCCGGGTCTCGCTCGAGGTGGTGGGCGAGGAGAGCGCGCTGCTCTCGGCCGACGGACGGGGGAGCATCGAGCTCGCGGTGGGAGCGACCGTGCTGATCAGGGCGTCGAGCCGTCCGGCACGGTTGGTGCGGCGCCCCGGTGCGCCGGGGTTCCTCGAGCTCGTCAGGGAGAAGTTCGACCTGCCCGGGGCGGCCCTGGAAGCCCACCCGGGGTCCGACCCGGGGGCCGCTCCGGCGTCTCCGCGCGATGTCGGGGACCGGGGCTAGACTCCGCGCGTGCTCCGAGAGCTGCACATCAGCGGACTGGGGGTCATCGACGATCTCGACCTCGAGGTCCATCCCGGCCTGACCGTCCTCACCGGGGAGACCGGCGCCGGAAAGACGATGGTCACCGTGGGCCTCTCGCTCGCGCTGGGCGCGCGCGGGAGCGCGTCGCTCGTGCGCGAGGGAGCCAAGGCGGCGCGCGTCCAGGCCAGGTTCGACGCGCCCGAGGATGCGGGAGCCTGGGCCGAGGACGACGAGGTCGTGCTCGCGCGGACCGTAGGCGCCGACGGCAAGACCGCGGCCAGGATCGGGGGCCAGATCGCCACCGTGTCGGCCCTCGCGGAGCTCGGCGCCTCGCTCGTCGAGGTGCACGGCCAGCATCAGGCCCAGCGGCTGCTGGCAGCGGGAACGCAGACGGCGTTCCTCGACCGGTTCGCAGGCGACGCGCACCTGGTTGCGGTCGTGAGCTACCGCGAGATCTTCGACCGGCTTCGGAACGCGCGGATCGCGTTCGAGCGGCTGCGCGAGGCCGCCCGCGACCGGGAGCGTGAGATCGACCTGCTCGGCTACCAGGTGCGCGAGATCGAGGCGATCGCGCCGCGCCCGGGGGAACGTGAGGCGCTCGGCGCCGAGGAGGCCCGCCTCGCCCACGTCGAGCGGCTGATCGACGAGATGGCGAGCGCCGAGTCGATCCTCACCGGAGACGACGGCGGGGCGGCTGATGCACTGGGCGCCGTCGCCGGCGCCGTGGAGACGGCGGCCTCGCTCGATCCGGCGGCCGCCGGGCTGGCCGAGCGGGCGCGAGGGCTGGCGGCCGAGACGACCGAGCTCGCGCGGGATCTCCGCGGCTATCGCGAGGGTCTCGCGGCCGATCCCGCGCGGCTCCAGGCGGTGCGCGAGCGCGCGCAGGCCTTGCAGGCGCTGTCCCGCAAGTACGGCGAGACCGACGCCGACGTGCTCGCGTACCTGGCGGACGCGGCGGACCGGCTCGCGACCCTCACCACCGCCGACGACAGGCTCGCCGAGCTCACGGACGAGGTCCGGGGGCTCGAGACCGAGGTGCGCGAGCGGGCCGCGATGGTCAGCCGCGGCCGGGGCAAGGCGGCGCCGGCGCTGGCGGCCGCGATCGGCGCGGAGCTCGAGGAGCTCGGGATGCCGGGAGCGGCGCTCGAGGTAGCGCTCAAGCGGCTCGCCGAGCCCGGCCCCACCGGGGCCGAGCGCGTGGAGCTCCGCCTGTCGGCGGGTCCGGGCCAGGCGGCCCTCCCGCTCGCCAAGGCGGCCTCGGGGGGCGAGCTCTCCCGCACGATGCTGGCTTGCCGGAGCGTGCTCGCCGATCTCGACGAGGTGCCCACGCTGGTCTTCGACGAGGTCGACGCGGGGATCGGAGGTCGTGCGGGTTTGGCCGTGGGCCGCAGGCTCGCGCGGCTCGCGCGCGATCGCCAGGTGCTCGTGGTCACGCACCTCCCGCAGATCGCGTGCTTCGCCGACCGCCACGTGCGGGTGAGCAAGGACGGCGGCATCGCCACGATCGAGGTGCTCGAGGATCACGAGCGGGTCCTGGAGCTCTCCCGGATGCTCGCCGGCCTCGTCGGGTCCGAGGCCGCGGAGGACCACGCGACGGAGCTTTTGACCGAGGCCGGACGGGTGAAAGCCGGCGCGTGAGGCGCGCACGGGGCGAAAACTTGTCGTCGCCGCCCGAATGCCGACCCCAACCGGCCCGTCGCGTCGGTGGCCTCTGATAGAGTCGCGTCCCGTGGTGAGGGAGCAGCCCAAGTTCATCTTCGTCACCGGGGGAGTCGCCTCCGGTCTCGGCAAGGGCATCACGTCCGCCTCTCTCGGCCGCCTCTTCAAGTCCCGGGGTCTCAAGGTCGCCGTCCAGAAGCTCGACCCGTACATCAACGTCGATCCCGGCACGATGAACCCCTTCGAGCACGGCGAGGTGTTCGTGCTGGACGACGGCGCCGAAACCGATCTCGATCTGGGTCACTACGAGCGGTTCATCGACATCGATCTGCACCGCGGGTCGAACCACACGACCGGCGCGATCTACTCGGCCGTGATCGCGAAGGAGCGGCGGGGCGACTACCTCGGCAAGACGGTGCAGGTGATCCCGCACATCACCGACGAGATCAAGGAGCGCGTGCGCGCCCTGGGGGAGACCGAGGCCGCCGACCTCGTGCTCGTCGAGATCGGGGGCACGGTCGGCGACATCGAGTCCCTGCCGTTCCTCGAGGCGATCCGGCAGCTGCGCAACGAGATCGGCCGCGAGAATTGCGCGTTCGTGCACGTGTCCCTGATGCCCTACATCGGCCCGTCCGGCGAGCTGAAGACCAAGCCGACGCAGCACTCGGTCAAGGAGCTGCGTTCCCTGGGTATCCAGCCCGACGCCATCGTCTGCCGATCCGACCGTCCGATCGGCCGCAACCTGAAGGAGAAGATCTCCCTCCTCTGCGATGTGCCGATCAGCGGCGTGATCAGCGCGCCCGACGCTCCCTCGATCTACGAGGTGCCGCTCGTCCTGCACAAGGAGGGGCTCGACACCGAGCTCGCGCGACACCTGGGCATCGAAGGGGAGCCCGACCTCTCGGAGTGGGAGCACCTCGTCGACCGGATCCACGCGACGAGCGACCCCGTCACGATCGCGGTGGTCGGCAAGTACGTGAACATGCGCGATGCGTACCTCTCGGTGGTCGAGGCGCTGTACCACGGGGGGTTCCATCACCGCGCCGACGTCCAGATCCGCTGGGTGGCCTCCGACGACCTGGGTGGGATCGCGACCGAGGAGGCGCTCCGGGGTGTCGACGGGGTGTTGATCCCGGGCGGGTTCGGCATCCGCGGGGTGGAAGGCAAGGTCGCCGCCGTCCGCCACGCGCGCGAGCGGCGCATCCCGTTCCTCGGCATCTGCCTGGGACTCCAGTGCGCGGTGATCGATTTCGCGCGGCATGTCTGCGGGCTCGAGGGCGCGAACTCGAGCGAGTTCGACCCGGCCTCGCCGCACCCCGTGATCGACCTGCTGCCCGAGCAGAAGCACGTGACGGATCTCGGGGGATCGATGCGCCTGGGCGCCCAACCGTGCCACCTCGTGCCCGGCACGGTGGCTGCCGGTGCGTACGGCGAGGAGGTCGTGTACGAACGGCACCGCCATCGGTGGGAGGTCAATCCCGCCTATCACGAAGTACTCGAGCGGGCCGGCCTGGTGCTCTCGGGGAACTCGCACAACGGGCGGCTCACCGAGATCATCGAGCTCCCCGACCACCCCTTCTTCGTGGCCGGGCAGTTCCACCCCGAGCTGCGCTCGAGGCCGACGAGGCCGCACCCGCTCTTCCGCGAGTTCGTCGGCGCGGCACAGATCCACCGTCGGGCCCAGGCCGACGAGTCGCTCTCCGTCGGCTGACCCGATGCCCGAGCCCCGGGCGACCCGACGCGCGTTCGACGGAGCCTTCGTCCAGGTCGACGTCGAGGAATGGCCCGGGCTCGAGCCGTGGGAGGTCGTCCGACTCCATGCGGCGAGCGCGGTGCTGCCGCTCTTGCCCGATGACCGCGTGCTGCTCGTCAGGCAGTTCCGCCCGGCCGTGCGCCAGGTGCTCACCGAGATCCCCGCCGGCATCCTCGATGTCGACGGGGAGGACGCCCTGACCGCGGCCGGCCGTGAGCTGTTCGAAGAGACGGGGTATCGGCACACCCACATCGAGTTCCTGGGCGGCCACTACGCCTCGGCCGGCAGCACCGACCAATACGTGCACCTGTTCTGGGCGAGGGTCGAGGCCGAGCCGACGGGGACCGTCGAGGCCGGGATCGAGCTGACGACCGAGCCGTTCGATCGGATGGTCGCGGCGGCGCGCGGCGGCCGGGTCCGTGATGCCATGACCGCGCTCGCGCTGTTGATGGCCGCAGGGCGACCTCCGCTCCCGTAAGCCACGCGGAGCCGGTGTTCAGTACGCTTGCCGCAGAGGACCCATCCCACGCTGCAGGAGGCGCTGAGCCCGTGATCATCGGCATCCCGAAGGAAGTGAAGAACCACGAGTACCGCGTCGCCGCGACCCCCGAAGGGGTGCGCGAGGCGGTCGGTGCCGGGCACCGCGTGCTCGTGGAGACGGGCGCGGGCTCCGGCTCGGCGATCTCGGACGAGGACTTCGTCTCCGCGGGCGCCGAGGTCCTCCCCGACGCCGACGCCGTGTTCGCCGGCGCCGACCTGATCGTGAAGGTCAAGGAGCCTCAGGCCGCGGAGTACGAGCGGTTCCGCGAGGGCCAGCTGCTCTTCACCTATCTGCACCTTGCCGCGGACGCCACGCTCACGCGATCCCTCGCCGAGCGACGTGTGCGGGCGGTTGCCTACGAGACGGTGATGCTCCCCGACGGCCGCCTGCCGTTGCTGGCGCCGATGTCGGAGATCGCGGGACGGATGGCGCCCCAGGAGGGCGCGGCTGCCCTGGAGCGCCCCCGGGGCGGTCGCGGGGTCCTGATGGGCGGCGCCTCGGGGGTCGCCCCGGCCAGCGTGGTCGTGCTCGGCGCGGGGATCGCCGGCGGCAACGCCGCGCAGATCGCGGCGGGCATGGAAGCCGACGTGACCGTGGTGGACCGCAACGTCGACCGGCTCCGCGACATCGACCGTGTGTGGCACGGGCGGATCCACACGGTGATGAGCTCAACGCTCGCCGTCGAGCGCCTCGTGCTCGCGGCCGACCTCGTCATCGGCGCGGTGTTGGTGCCCGGCGCGAAAGCACCCCGGCTCGTGACCGCCGAGATGGTCGCACGGATGCAGCCCGGGGCCGTGCTGGTGGACATCTCGATCGATCAGGGCGGATGCTTCGAGACCTCGCACGTCACGACGCACTCGGACCCCACGTACGTCATCGACGGGGTCGTGCACTACTGCGTCGGCAACATGCCCGGTGCCGTCCCCAGAACCTCGACGTACGCGCTCACGAACGTGACCTGGCCCTACGTGCTGGCGATCGCTTCGAAGGGACTGGAGACCGCCGTCGCCGCGGACCCCGCGCTCGCGCTCGGCGTGAACGTCTGGGACGGCGAGATCACGAACGCCGGCGTCGCCGAGGCGCACGATCTCACCGCCGTCCCGCTGGCCGCGATGGTGGCGGGACGAGGGTGAGCGGAGAGGACGGTCACGGTGACCGAGACATTGGCGCTCGAGGCGGGGCGGTACCTGGACCACCTCGCGGTCGAACGTGGGCTCGCCTCGAACACCCTCGCCGCGTACCGGCGTGATCTGCGTCGCTACGTAGGGTTCCTGGAAGCACGCGACATCACCGACCCGGCCGACGTCGACGAGTCGTCGATCCGGTCCTACGTCGCGTCGGTGTCGGCGTCGACCCACGGCGACGGCGAACGGCCGTACCACGCCACGAGCGTCGCCCGGATGCTCTCCTCCGTCCGCTCGTTCCATCGGTTCCTGGTGCGGGACGGGGTCACCTCCCGGGATCCCGCGAGCACGGTGGCCCAGCCGAAGCTCCCACGGCAGCTGCCGCACCCGCTTTCGATCGACGACACGCGGCGCTTGCTCGCGGCGCCGGATACCGCGAGCACGGCAGGGCTGCGGGACGCCGCGATCTTGGAGCTCCTGTACGGCGCCGGCATGCGGATCTCCGAGCTCACCGCGCTCGACGTCGACGACCTCGACCTCGACGCGGGATCGGTCCGCGTGATGGGCAAGGGCGGCAAGGAGCGAGAGGTCCCACTTGGAAGCTTCGCCCGCGACGCGGTCGAGGCGTATCTCGCCCGAGGACGGCCGGCGCTCGCATCGGCCATGAGCCGAGGGGCGCTCTTCCTCAACACCCGGGGCGGGCGGCTGACGCGCCAGAGCGGGAACCGCCTGATCGCGATGTACGCACGCCGGGCAGCGATCGAGGGACGCGTGACCCCGCACTCGCTTCGCCATTCGTTCGCGACGCATCTGCTCGAAGGGGGAGCCGACGTCCGGGTCGTGCAGGAGCTGCTCGGACATGCGAGCGTGGCGACGACGCAGATCTACACGCTCGTGACCGAGGAGCACCTGCGTGAGGTGTACTACACGTCGCACCCGCGGGCCCGCCGCGGGGGCACCGGGAGGTGACGATCATGACCGGGCCGGACACACTGCGCGGGGCGTTGACGGAGCAGCGCGCCAACCTCCGAGACGAGATCGAGGGCCAGGGCGCCGACGCAGATTCAGACGAGCTGACGTTCGTCGACGACGCCGGCTTCTCGGACCGCTCGCATTCGACCGAGGAGCGATCCAAGCTGATCTCGGTGGTGCGAGCGCTCCGTTCGAACCTACGCGACGTGGAGCGAGCGCTCGCGAAGATGGACGCCGGGACGTACGGCACCTGCGAACGCTGTGGCGGGGCGATCGCTCCCGAGCGGCTGGAGGCCCTGCCGTGGGCGCTCCTGTGCATGGTCTGCAAACAGAAGGGCGTGGGCGGGTGAGCGAGGCCAAGGTGCCGCGCGTGCTGGCCGTAGTCTGCGATTCCTGGGGCGTGGGTGACGCGCCCGACGCCGACGCCTACGGCGATACCGAGGCGAACACCCTGGGCAAAACCGCCCGCGCGGTCGGGGGCCTGGCCGCACCCACGCTCGAGGGTCTCGGCCTCGGCCTCCTCACGGCGATCGACGGCGTGGAGCCGCGTGCGGCCGGGGGGACGGCGCACGGTCGCGCCACCGAGCGGTCGGCGGGCAAGGACACGACCACGGGGCATTGGGAGATGATGGGGATCCAGCTCGACGATCCGTTTCCCCTCTATCCCCATGGGTTCCCGCCCGAGATCATGGAGCCTTTCGAAGCTGCGGTGGGACGTGAGGCGCTCGGGAACGAGCCGGCGTCGGGCACCGAGATCATCGCGCGGCTGGGTGAAGAGCATCTGGCCACGGGGAAGCCGATCGTCTACACGAGTGGGGACTCCGTCTTCCAGATCGCCACGCACAAGGACGTGGTGTCCCTCCAGGCCCTCTACGAGTGGTGCCGGGTGGCGCGTCGCCTCCTCACGGGTCCGCATCGGGTCGGCCGGGTCATCGCGCGTCCCTTCGAAGGGCCGCCCGGAGCCTTCGTGCGAAGCTCCGAACGTCGCGACTTCTCGGTGCCACCTCCCGGGCCGACCGTGCTCGACCACCTCACGGAAGCCGGGGTCGCGGTCTACGGCGTCGGCAAGATCCAGGACATCTTCTGTGGCCAGGGGATCACGGAAGCGCGCTACTCGGACTCGAACGAGCACGGGGTCGACCTCACCCTTCGGTATCTCGCCCGTCCCGGACCGGCGTTCGTGTTCACGAACCTCGTCGACTTCGATTCGAAGTACGGCCATCGCAACGACGCGGTGGGCTACGGTCGCGCGATCGAAGCGTTCGACCGTCGTCTTCCCGAGCTGATCGACGCGCTCGACGGCGGCGTGCTGCTGATCACCGGCGACCACGGGTGCGACCCGACCACGCCCGCATCGACCGACCACACGCGGGAGCGAACGCCGCTGCTGGCGGCGGGCCTCGACGGCGGCCCCTTCGACATCGGCACGAGGGACTCGTTCGGCGATCTCGGGCACACGGTCGCGGATCTCCTCGGGGTCGAGGTCGAGGGGCTCAAAGGTCGAAGCTTCGCAGACAGGCTCGGCCAGTGAGGACCGGCACCCCTTGCCTTGAGTCGAGGTCGAGGGTGTCCGCGACGGCTCGTGGTGCCAAGCTTCGACCTCGACTCGAGGCAAGGCTGATGGCGCAGGTTAGACAGGGGGCACGCGCCCGATGAGCGTCACCGATCACCGGGCGGTCGTGGCCGCCAAGCGCGACGGGAAGACCCTGACTGCGGCTCAGGTCGAGGGGTTCGTCGAGGGTTATGTCGCGGGCGACGTCGGCGACGCCCTCGCGGCGTCGTTCCTGATGGCATGCGTGTTGAACGGCTTGGACGCGGACGAAACGCTCGCGATGACCAGGGCGATGATCGACTCGGGGGAGACGATCGCGTTCCCTGGGCTCGACCGGCCCACCGTTGACAAGCACTCGACCGGTGGCGTCGCCGACGGGGTCACCCTCGTGTTCGCGCCACTGGCCGCCGCCTTGGGTCTGGCGGTCGCCAAGCTGTCGGGGCGCGGGCTCGGCCATACCGGGGGCACGCTCGACAAGCTCGAGTCGATCCCGGGGCTGCGCACCGATCTCTCGCCCGCCGAGATCGAGGCTCAGGTGGCTGAGGTCGGCTGCGCCGTAGGCGCGCAGTCGCCGACGCTGGTGCCCGCCGACGGGGCCCTCTACGCGCTTCGCGACGCGACCGCCACCGTCCCCTCGATCCCGCTGATCGCGGCCAGCGTGATGTCGAAGAAGCTCGCGGTGGCCACCGACCTGATCCTGCTCGATGTGAAGGCGGGGTCGGGAGCCTTCATGAAGACCCCGGCCGACGCCAGGCAGCTTGCCGCCGCCTGCCTCGCGTTGGCGAGGGGCTGGGGCAGGCCCGCGCGGGTGGCGGTGACCGACATGTCGCAGCCGCTCGGCGACGCGGTCGGCAACGCCCTCGACATCGCGGAGGCGGTGGCGCTCCTACGGGGGGAGTTCAGGGGCCGGATGCGCGATCTCGCGGTGGCGTTCGCGGCCTCAGCCCTGTCGCACACGGCAGGCGTCGCGCCCGCCGAGGCCACCGCGCGCGCAGAGGGGGCGCTCGACGACGGCGCCGCGCTCGAGCGGTTCCGAGCGATGGTGCAGGCGCAAGGGGGAGACCCGCGCGTCGCCGATGATCCGTGGGCGGTCCTGCCCGCGGCACCGGTCGTACACCCGCTCCTCGCGGCCACGACGGGGGTCGTCCAGGCCGTGGACGCCGAGGCGATCGGGCTCGCGAGCGGGGCGCTGGGCGCCGGCCGGCTCCACAAGGGCGACCCGATCGACCCCGCGGTGGGTATCGTGGTGCGTGCCAAGATCGGCGTCCGCCTCGCGGCGGGAGATCCGATCGGCGAGGTGCACGCCCGTGACGCCGGGGCGGCCGAGGAGGCCGCGGCACGCGTGGGCGCGGCGCTGACGATCGGTGACGGAGCCGTTCCGCCACCGCCGCTCGTGTACGGCTGGGTCGAGTGAGGGGAGCCAGGTGGGAAACTTCACGCCGCTGAGCCTCCGCTACGCGGGGTACCTAGCCGTCTCGCTCCTGATCGGCATGATCGTGCGTGAGTATGCGCGCGCGGCCGCCGCGTCGCGGCTCGGTGACCCCACGCCGCGGCTGTGGGGCCGGCGCTCGCTCAACCCGAGATCGTGGTTCGATCCGTTCGGCAGCGGGTTGCTGCCGGCGCTCATCATCGTGTTGTGGGCGGTGTCCGGCTCGTTCCTGCCGCCACCGTTCGCGTACGCCAAGCCGGCGCCGATCGACCCCAACTACTTCAAGCGGCGCACGCGCGATTCCGTGCTGAGCGCGCTCGCGGGCCCGGCTGCGAATCTCGCCCTGGGGGCGGTCGCCGGTCTCGGGCTCCGATCGCTGGGCGTCGGCAACAGCGGCCTCGGGGCGGGGGCGACCGAGCTCGCCCTGGGCGTGAACGCCCTCATGTTCGCGAACCTGTGCCTGGCGATCTTCCACCTGTTGCCGATCCCCGGGCTCGACGGCGCCCGCATCGTGGCGCTGCTCCTGCCCCCACGGCCGGCCGAGGTCTACCGCAACGCCGACCAATACCTCCCGCTGATCGTCCTGGTCGTGCTGTTCGTCTTCGCGGGTCCGGTGAACTCGATCGTCTACTCGCTCGTGGGTGGCCTCTGTTCGGCGTTCTCCGGGTTCGCGTGCGTGTGACGGCGCGGCGGCGCGGTCGGTCCGCCCCGCGTCGGGCTCCCGGGCCGGCGTGCAGGGCCGCGCTATCATCCCCGGCATCGTGAGCCCAACCCCCGACCCGTCTCGCCGCCGCCGTGTCCTGACCGGCTACCGGCCCACCGGCCCGCTCCACGTCGGGCACTGGGCGGGCAACATCGAGAACATGCTTCGGCTTCAGGACGAGCACGAAGCGTTCTTCTTCATCGCCGACTGGCACATGCTCACCACCCACTACGATCGGACCGACGAGCTCCCCGGGTTCGTCGAGGAGCTCGTGATCGATTGGCTCGCCGCCGGCCTTGACCCATCGAAGGCGACGATCTACCGGCAGTCCGACATCCCGGAGGTCGCCGAGATGGCCCTGCTGCTCGGCATGATCACCCCCTTGGGCTGGCTCGAGCGCGTGCCGTCGTTCAAGGAGCGGCTGCGCGACATGGCCGAGCGCGAGGTCGCGAACTTCGGCCTGCTCGGCTACCCGCTCCTGCAGACGGTCGACATCGCGATCATGGGCGGAGAGCTTGTCCCGGTGGGGGAGGACCAGGTCGCCCACCTCGAGATCAGCCGCGAGATCGTCCGCCGGTTCAACCGGCTCTACGGCGAGGTCCTCGTCGAGCCCCAGCCGCTCCTGTCGAACACCCCGCTGATCCCGGGCAGCGACGGACGCAAGATGTCGAAGTCGCTCGACAACGCGATCGGCGTGCGGGACGACCCCGACACGGTGCGGGCCAAGGTCCGCTCGTTCGTGACCGACCCACAGAAGGTCCGGCGCGGCGATCCTGGGCGGCCGGAGATCTGTCCCGTGTTCGCTCTACATCGTCGATTCTCGCCCGACGACGTGGAGCGGGTCGAGGTCGAGTGTCGCAGCGGCGCGCTCGGCTGCGTCGACTGCAAGACCCTCCTCGCCGACCACATCATCGAGTACTTCCGGCCCTATCGGGAGCGGCGTGCCGAGCTGGAGGCCGAGCCGGGACTCGTCGCCGGCGTGTTGGCCCGGGGCGCCGAGCAGGCGCGGCCGGTGGCGCAGGCGACCCTCGGGGCCGTGCGGGCGGCGATGCACTTCACATGAGCGGACCGAGCGCGGGCGCCGAGAGCACGCACACCGCCGGCAGCTTCGCCGTCGACCTGCCCGTCTACACGGGCCCGTTCCGCCTCCTCGCCGATCTGATCTTGGAGCGCAAGGTCGACGTCTGCGACCTGAGTGTCGCCTCGGTGACCGACGGCTACCTCGCCCACGCGAAGGACGCCGAGGGGTGGAACCTCGAGGAGGCGACGTGGTTCCTCGCGATCTGCGCGGTGCTGCTCGAGCTCAAGGTCGGGCGGCTGATGCCCAAGCACGCCGAGCTCGACGAGGAGGACATCCTCGGGCGTTCGCCCGACCTGCTGTACGCGCGCTCGCTCGAACTCGCGGCCTTCCGCAAGGTGGCCGTCGAGCTCGCTCGTCGGCTGGAGGACGAGGCGGGGTACTTCGCGCGCGACGTGGGCCCCGGGCCCGAGTTCGCGCACCTGTATCCCGACCCTATGGCGAAGCTCGCGGCGGCCGACCTCGCGAAGGCTGCCGCGCAGCTCCTCCGGCCGCCGCCGACGCTGGACCTCTCCCACGTGACCCCGGTGCGCTACACCGTGGCAGACGCGATGTCGGCCTTGCAGGACCGCATCACTGCGCTCACGGGACGCGCCGCGAGCTTCCGCGACCTCGTGGCGGATTGCGAGGACCGGATCCACGTGGTGGTCCGTTTCCTCGCGGTGCTCGAGCTGTACCGTGAAGGCAAGGTCGAGCTAGCCCAGGCGGCCACGTTCGGGGAGATCGAGATCGAATGGACGGGGTGAAGCTCAGGTGACGGAAGAGGCGCAGCTGCACGACACACGCGCGCTCGAGGCGCTCTTTTTCGTCTCCGACGAGCCCCTGGCGGCCTCGGTGCTCGCGCAGGCGCTCGACCTCGATCGTCGGACCGTCGAAGCGCTGTGCGATCGGCTCGCCGCCGATCTCGATGCCCGGGGCTCGGGGCTCGTCCTCCGCGCGATCGCCGGAGGCTGGCGGCTGTACACCCACCCTGACGTCGCGCCGGTCGTGGAGCAGTTCGTGCTCTCCTCGCGCCAGGCCAGGCTCACGAAGGCGGCGCTGGAGACGCTGTCGATCGTGGCCTACAAGCAGCCGGTCACACGGCATCAGGTCACCGGGATCCGTGGCGTGAACTCCGACGGGGTGCTCCGCGCGCTCGTCGACCGCGGACTGATCGAGGAGGCGGGGCGCGACGAGGCCCCCGGCCGGCCAGTGCTCTACGCGACCACGCCGGCGTTCCTGGAGCGCCTTGGCCTTCCCTCGCTGGCCTCCCTGCCCTCGCTCGCGCCGTTGCTCGGGGTTGAGGAGCTGGCCGGTGATGAGGGCGCCCATGCCGACGCCGTCGTCGACGCGGGCATCGAAGACCCCGGCGGGCCAGACATCGAGCCCGAGGTCGACGCGGAGATCGAGGTGGGTCTCGAGGACGCAGGCGAGCTCGAGGATCCGACCTCCGCGTCCGACCCCGCCTGATGGGCCAGGAGCGGATCCAGAAGGCGCTCGCCCGTGCGGGCTTCGGCTCCCGTCGAGCGTGCGAGGAGCTGATCGTGCAGGAACGCGTCACCCTCGAGGGAAGGGTCGTGACACTGGGCGACAAGGTCGACGTCGCGACCCAGGCCGTCGAGGTCGACGGTGTGACCGTCAACCTCGACCCCAACATCAGGTACTACGCGCTCCACAAGCCGCCGGGCGTCGTTACGACGATGCAGGATCCGCAGGGCCGGCCCGATATCCGCGGGTTCTTGCCGCCGGAGGGCCCGCGCGTGTTCCCTGTCGGCAGGCTCGACCTCGATTCGGAGGGCTTGCTGCTGCTCACGAACGACGGTGATCTGGCGAACCGGCTGATGCACCCCAGCTTCGGCGTCGAGAAGGAGTACCTCGCCGAGGTCGAGGGCTCGCCGGGTCCCCGGCATCTGGCGCGTCTGCGCGCCGGGGTCGAGCTCGAGGACGGACCCGCTCGCGCCGTGCGGGCGAAGCTCGTCGCGCAGAGCGGCGGGCGAGGCGCCGTGCAGCTGGTGATGACAGAGGGACGCAAGCGCGAGGTGCGGCGGTTGCTCGAGGCCGTGGGGCTGCCCGTCACGCGCCTCGTGCGCCTGCGGATCGGCGGTGTCCGGCTCGACCGGCTCGCGCCGGGGGCCCTGCGCGAGCTCACGCTCGACGAGGTCCTGGCGCTGCGGGGCCTCCCCGGCGGGTAGCCTTGTCCCGCGCGGGCCCGGCCCGGCGGGAAGGATCGGACGATGAAGGTGCGTGCGGCTCGCGGGGCCATCGTGGTCGGCACGGACGAAGCCGAACGGCTGCTCGCCGCCAGCGAGCGTCTCGTGCGCGCGATGCTCGATCGCAACGCCATCGAGCCCGAGGACCTCGTCAGCATCCTGTTCACCGTGACCGCCGACCTCAGGTCGGCCTTCCCGGCGGAGGCCGCCCGGCGGATGGGCCTGGGCCTGGTGCCGCTGATGTGCGCGCAGGAGATCCCGGTCGAGGGCTCGATGCCGTCGGTCGTGCGCGCCCTGATGCATTTCCACTCTGAGCGCGCACTCGCGGACGTGGCGCACGTGTACCTCGACGGCGCGGAGTCGCTCCGGGATGACCTCGACACCTGACCGCGTCGCCATCGTCGGCACGGGCCTGATCGGCACCTCGATCGGGCTCGCCGCCGCGCGCGTGGGCTGCACGGTGACCGGGTGGGACGCCGAGCCGTCGATCGCGCTCCGCGCTGCGCAGATCGGGGGGTTCCGGGTGGCGGTAAGCATGGACGACGCAGTCCGAGAGGCCGATATCGTGGTCGTCGCGACGCCGATCCCTGCGATCGCCGGGCTGGTCGTCAGCGTCCTGGGCTCAGCGCAGGGGGCGGTCGTTACCGATGTAGGGAGCGTGAAGTCGCATGTGCTGGCCGACGTCACCTCCGCCGTGCCCCTCGAGCACCTGCGCCGGTACGTGCCAGGCCACCCGATGGGCGGCAGCGAGCGGTCGGGTCCCGAGCACGCGTCCGCCTCGATCGTGGACGGCATCGTGTGGGTCGTCTCGCCTCCCGCACAGGCCGACCTCGCGCGGGTCGAAGGCCTCGAGGCCTGGATCGCCCGCATCGGGGCGCGGGTCGTCCGGATGGACCCCGGCCGGCACGATCGGCTCGTGGCGTTCGTGAGCCATCTTCCGCAGGTCGCCTCGACCGCGCTCATGGACCTGGCCGCGACCGAGGAGGCCGACGAGCCCGAGCTCTTGCTGCTGGCCGCCGGAGGGTTCCGCGACCTCACCCGGCTGGCTTCGTCGAATCCCGCGCTGTGGAGCGACATCCTCCTGTCCAACCGTGAGGCGATCGCGGAGGCGCTCGAGATCTACGCCGCGCGGCTCCATTCGCTCCGCAGCCAGATCCTGGAGGGCGACGGTGCGGGCGTCGAGACCACGTTCGAGCGTGCGAAGGTGGCGCGGCTCCGGCTCGCCACGAAGGCGACCGTGCGCGCCGGGGTCGCGGTGCTGCAGGTGCCGGTGCCCGACCGCCCGGGAGCCCTCGCGTCGCTTACGGCGGCGCTCGGCGAAGGGGGCGTGAACATCGAGGACCTCCAGATCGTCCACTCGCCCGAGGGCGGGCGCGGTACGGTGCATCTGATGGTCGCGACCGATGCGGCCGAATCCGCGGCCGCCGTGCTCGCGGCCAACGACTTCGATCCGACCCGCCTCGCCTAGGAGGACACCCGTGCGCGTCCGCATCACCCCGGGGAGCCGACTGCGCGGGAGCGCGGCCGTCCCGGGGGACAAGTCGATCGCCCACCGGTGGTTGATCCTCGCGGCGACGGCGCAGGGGTCCAGCCGTCTACTCGGGGTTCCGTCTTCTCTCGACGTCCGCTCGACGGCTTCGTGCTTGTCCTCGCTCGCCGAGAGGGCTCGACCTGGACTGGAGGCGTGGTCTCGGAACGATGCCGCCACGGCTCAAGGTCATGGTTCCACGTGGAACGCGAGCACCGCCGGTCGGCCCGACACCCCGGTTGAGGTCGAGGGTGAGGGCTGGTCGGGGCTGCGTCCATCCGAGCGCGACCTCGACTGCGGGAACTCGGGCACCGCGATGCGGTTGCTCGCCGGCGTGGCCGCGGCCTCGCCATTCCGCAGCGTGCTCACGGGTGACGCGAGCCTGTCATCACGGCCGATGGAGCGTGTCGCGGCGCCGCTTCGACAGATGGGCGCCTCCGTGGCCACGCGAGAGGGCCACGCGCCCTTGAGGGTCGACGGCGGCGACCTGCAGGGGATCGCCTACGACACGCCGGTCCCCACGGCGCAGGTCAAGGGCGCGATCCTGCTCGCGGGGCTCACGGCCGCAGGGCCGACCACCGTTCGGGAGCCGGCGCCGACCCGCGATCACACCGAGATCGCGCTCGAGGCGATCGGCGTGCCGATCGACCGCGAGGCCCTGGCCGTCACGATCCGTCCGTTTCAGCACGGGGGGATCGAAGGGCGCGTGCCCGGCGACCCGTCATCGGCCGCCTTCCTCGTGGCGGCCGCGGCGCTCACGGGCTCCGAGCTCACGATCACGGGGGTCGGACTCAACCCGAGCCGGACCCACTTCCTCGAGGTGATGGCCCGAATGGGGGTGCGCACCCAGAGCCGGGTCGACCGGCTCGAGATGGGCGAGCCTGTGGGAGAGATCTGGGTGGCCGCGGCCGATGGCGTGCGGGCGACCCAGGTCCACGGGGAGGAGCTTCCCCTGGTGATCGACGAAGTGCCGATCCTCGCGATCATGGCGAGCCTGGCGCACGGCGAGACCAGATTCGCCGGCGCGGGTGAGCTGCGCGTCAAGGAGTCGGACCGCCTCGGCGCGCTGGTGCGACAGATCGGCTCGCTCGGTGGATCGTGCCAGGTCGAGCACGACGATCTAGTGGTGGCGGGCGGGGCGCCGCTCGGTGGGGCCGCGCACGCCGGAGGCGACCACCGCATAGCGATGGCGCTGGTGATCGCGGGGCTCGCGGCCGGCACACCAGTGGAGGTCGACGACGTGGGAGCCGCCGACGTCTCCTTCCCGGGGTTCCTGCCGCTCTTGCGGACGCTCGGGGCATCGATCGAGGTGATGGGACCGTGAGCGTGCGCGTGGTGGCGATCGACGGGGCGGCGGGGAGCGGGAAGAGCACGCTGGCCCGAGGGCTCGCGCGCGCTCTGGGTCTGCCGTACCTCAACACGGGGATCATGTATCGCGCCCTGACCCTCGAAGCGATCCGGCGCGAGGTCGAGCTGGACGACGGGGAGACGCTGGCCGCGCTCATGGGCACGTTGAGGTTCAGCCTCGGGCATGGTGATCCGCCGGAGCTGGAGGTCGAGGGTTCGCCTCCGGGCGCCGAGCTCGAAGGCCCCGAGGTGGAGTCGCACGTCTCGCAGGTGGCCGCCCATCCCCAGGTCAGGGCCCTGATGCGCGACGCTCAGCGAGCGCTCGGTCGGTCAGGCGGGGTGATCGAGGGGCGCGACACGGGGAGCGTGGTCTTCCCCGAGGCCCCGGTGAAGCTCTACCTGGTCGCCGATCCGGGTGTGCGCGCGCACCGGCGTGCACGGGAGCGCGCCGCGCCCGCCCACCACGTGGGGGAGGCGCTCGAGACCCGGGACGAGCGCGACGCGACCGTGAACCCGTTCGAGCCTCCCGAGGGCGCCGTCGTGATCGATACCAGCGCACTCGACGTCTCCTCGACGCTCGCTGCGGCCCTCGACGCCGTACGACGCCTGGCACCGAGAGTCTTCTCCTGATGTCTCCCACCGGTCTTCCTCGTGTCGCGGTGGTCGGGCGTCAGAACGTCGGCAAGTCCACGCTCGTGAACCGCCTCTTCGGCCAGCGCGAGGCGATCGCCCACGACACACCCGGCGTCACCCGTGATCGCGTGCAGGTCGAGGCCACGTGGCGGGGGAGGCGATTCGGCCTGGTCGACACGGCCGGGTACCTCGCGGAGGCCACGGGTGTCGAAGCCCTCGCCCGCGTGCAGGCCGATCGGGCGATCGCCGAGGCGGACCTGATCCTGCTCGTCGTCGACGTGACCGCGGGTGTTACCGAGGAGGACGCCGCTTTGGCGCGCCGTCTCCGACGGTCGCCGGTGCCGGTTCTACTCGTCGCGAACAAGGTCGACACCGACCGGGAGGAAGCCGACGCGACCGCCTTCAACGCGCTGGGTCTGGGGGAGCCGTTCGCCGTGTCGAGCATGCACGGGCGGGCCACCGGCGACCTGTTGGACCGCATCCTCTCGCTGTTGCCGCAGACGCTCGCACAGGTCGCGGGCGGTCCTGACCCCGAGCCGAGATTCGCGATCGTGGGTCGCCCCAACGTCGGCAAGTCCAGCCTGTTCAACCGCCTGGTCGGCCACGAGCGGTCGGTGGTGTTCGAGGAGGCCGGGACGACGCGCGATTCCGTCGACGCGGTGGTCGAGTGGTCTCGCGGCCCCGTCCGCTTCGTCGACACGGCGGGGATGCGCCGTCAGGTGAAGGTCAAGGGCGTCGAGTACTTCAGCTTCGTGCGCGCGACCGAGGCGATCGAGCGCGCGCACGTGGCCGTGTTGGTGATCGACGCAGCCGAAGGGTTCACGGTCGAGGACAAGAAGATCGCGAACCGGGTGGTCGAGGCGGGACGGGCGTTCATGCTCGTCGCGAACAAGTGGGATCTGGTCGAGGAGAAGGACCGCACGTACAAGATCCTCACCGAGACGCTGCAGCCCTTCGCCCATGCGACGGTCTTGCGCACGTCGGCCGCGAGCGGCCGCGGCGTCAACCGACTTCCACCGGTGCTCCTCGACCTCCATGCGAGGTGGACCACGCGCGTACCCACCTCGAGGGTCAACGAGGTCATCCAGCAGGCCCAGCGGGAACGCCCGACACCGCGTGTCACGGGCAACCTCCACTACGCCACCCAGACGGGCACCGGGCCGCCTTCCTTCGTGATCTTCGGCGGGGCCAGGGAGCCCGACGCCGGCTACGGGCGCTACATCGAGAATCGCCTCCGCCGCGAGTTCGATCTGAACGGGATCCCGATCCGCCTGGTGTTCCGGCCGCGGAAGCCGCGCACGAGCCGGGGAGGCTAGTCTGCTGCGGACTACTAACCCCGTCGTGCCGGCGGCCGTTCGCGTTCCCGGTACAATCAGCGCTCGCGGGCCGTGGCGCAGCTTGGTTAGCGCGTCTGACTGGGGGTCAGAAGGTCGCGGGTTCGAATCCCGCCGGCCCGACCCATGAGTGGGACCGGGGAGTCCTCGCCGGGATCGTCCGCGATCCTCACCGCCCCGAACGTCATCTCGTTCCTCCGGATCGCCCTGATCCCGGTCTTCTGTCGGTTGATCGCCGACGAGGACTCGACGATGGCCGGGATCGTGCTCTTCGGCGCGGTCGTCGCGACCGACTGGGTCGACGGCACGATCGCGAGACGCACGGGACAGGTGTCCGACCTGGGGAAGATCCTGGATCCGGTCGCCGACCGTCTCGCGATCGGCGCGGGGCTGGTCTCGCTGATGGTCCGGGGGGCGTTCCCGGTGTGGGCGGGCACGGCGATCCTGCTCCGAGACGCAGCCGTGCTGGTCGGCGGCGCCGTGCTCCTTCTCGGACGGCGCCGCGCGCGCCTCGATGTCACCTTCCTCGGCAAGGTCGCGACGTTCTCGCTGATGACCGCGGTCCCGGCGATCTCCTGGGGCGCGCTCGGCTTCGCCTTCGCCGACGCCGCGCTCGTGGTCGGGTGGGTCGCCTTCGCGGTCGGCATCGTCGAGTACTACGTGGCCGCGGGGGCCTACCTCGTCGAGCTGCGAGCGCGCCCGCGTCCCTGATCGACGGACGGCGCAGGGCGCTATCGTGTGCTCGGTCGCCGGCCGGCGCGGCCGGCGGCGAGAGAGAGGGAGGCGCGACGTGGAGTTCCCCGAGGACCTTCGCTACACGAAAGAGCACGAGTGGGCGAGGCGCGAAGGAGGCCGCGTGCGGATCGGCATCACGGACTTCGCGCAAGATGCGCTCGGCGACGTGGTCTACGTCGATCTTCCCGACGTGGGGGCGAGCGTGCAGGCCGACCAACCACTGGGCGAAGTGGAGTCCACGAAGTCGGTCTCCGACGTGTACAGCCCGATCGGCGGCACGGTCGTCGAGCGGAACCCGCTGATCGACGAGCGCCCCGAGCTCGTCAATGAGCAGCCGTACGGCGACGGATGGTTGGTCGTGATCGAGCCCTCCGCCCCGGCCGCCGTGGACGCGCTGATGGACGCCGCGGGATACCGGGCCTTCATCGAGGCATCGAGCTGAACCAGGCTGCCCCGCGGCGGATGTAGGCTCCTGCGGCCCGTCTCTGCGCCGGCACATCGAGACTTGACCCCCTCCACCATTCATCGAGGTGTATCCCTCTCCAGGGTCGAGGGTTGCGCCCGTATCCAGTTGAAGGTTCTGACCTGCTGCGATAGGGTCTCCTACGTGTTCATGGTCGAGGGTCCACCTTCGACCTCGACGCTCGCCCAGAGGCCAACCCGAGTGAGGACCTGACGGTGTTCTGTACCCATTGTGGACATCCCAACCGCGACGACGCGCGATTCTGCGCGGAGTGCGGGGCTCCACTGCAGAGCGACGCCACGCTCACCCTGACACCCGTCGAGGGCGAAGATGAGGGACACGATGAGTTCCCCTTCCCTCACGACGAACTCGAAGCGGGCCAAGCTCTCCTTCTCGTCAAGCGTGGCCCGAACGCGGGGTCGACGTTCCTGCTGGCCTCCGAATCCACCACCGTCGGCCGGGGCACGGAGAGCGCCGTGTTCCTCGACGACATCACGGTCTCCCGCACCCACGCGGTCTTCGATCGGCGGAGCGATGGGTCCTGGTTCGTGCGCGACGTTGGCAGCCTGAACGGGACGTACGTGAACGGCGAGCAGGTCGACGAGACGAAGCTCGCGTCGAGCGACGAGGTCCAGATCGGCAAGTTCAAACTGACGTTCTTCGCAGCAGGGGAGTGATGGAGCTGATGGCGGGCACGCGCAACTACCAGTCGATCGGCGAGGTGCTGGTGTCGGTCAAGACGGAGTTCCCCGACATCACGATCTCGAAGATCCGATTCCTGGAAGCCGAGGGTCTGATCGAGCCGGAGCGCACGCCGTCGGGCTATCGGAAATTCTACGTGGACGACGTGGACCGCCTGAAGTCGATCCTGCGGATGCAGCGCGACGAGTACCTGCCGCTGAAAGTGATCAAGGAGCGCCTCCTCAAGCAAGACGACGACGAGGCGGCGGGAGCCGGCGATCTCGACGGTGAGGTGGCGGCCGCTGCGGCGGAGGCCAAGGCCGCGACGGCCAGCGAGGAGGTCGCCGATGCGCCCACCGGGCTGCAGATGTCGATCGAGGAGATGTCGGCCGCGACCGGCGTCGAGCGCGACCGCATCCGCGAACTCGAGTCGTACGGGATCGTGTGCTCGCACGGTCCCGATGGGTCGAAGTACTACGACGGCGACGACTACATCATCCTGTCGATCGTGAAGGACTTCTTCCGGTACGGGATCGAGCCCCGCCATCTCACGATGTACACGCACTTCGTGAACCGGGAGGCCTCGTTCTTCGAGGCGCTGGTGGCGCCCACGCTCCGACAGAAGAACCCCGACGCCCGCCGTGCCGCGGGCGAGACGCTCGCCGACCTCTCGGCGACCTCCCGCAAGTTCAAGCAGGCTCTGCTGCGCACGAACCTGCGGGATCACCTGCAGGGCGCGTGAACCCGGCCCGCCGCCGCCGGATCGTCGTCGCCGCAGCGCTGGGCTTCACGGTCGCCGCGCAGGCGACCCTCGTGTCCTTCGCGGCGGGAGGCGGGTCAACCCCGCCGCCGACCCCGGTACCCCCCAAGGGGTCACCTTCGCCGTTCGTCACGCAGCTGCGCACCCCCCACGACCACCTTGAGCGCCCGACGATCGGCGCAGCCGAGGCGCTCCTGGCCGACCTCGACACCGGGCAGGCGATGTTCGCGAAGAGCCCCGAGGTGCGGCGCCCCATCGCGAGTCTGACCAAGGTGATGACCGCGCTGCTCGTCCTCGAACGGCTGCAACTCGACGTCGTCGTCGTGATCGCTCCCGCCGCCGTCTTCGCGGGCGAGGACTACGGATCTTCGTCGAGCCTCGGGCTGCGCGCGGGCGAGCGGCGGACGGTGCGCGACCTGCTCTACGCGCTCCTGCTGCAATCGAGCAACGACGCCGCCGAGGCGCTGTCGATAGAGGTGAGCGGCTCCGTCGACTCCTTCGTCGCGCTGATGAACCGTCGGGCGCACGCCCTCGGCATGCGCGACACGCGGTTCTTCTCGCCGCACGGGCTCGACGACCGGGGACACTCGACGGCGCGTGACCTCCTCACACTGATCGCGGCGGCGTACGACACCCCCGGGTTCGCGCCGATCGTCGCGACGAAGTTTCACCGGATCCCCGCCCCCTCAGGCCCGGCTCGCATCGTGCAGAACCGGAACGTGCTCCTGTGGTTGTACCCAGGCGCGATCGGGGCGAAGACGGGGCTGACCTTCGGAGCCGGGTTCTGCGTGATCGCCGTGGCGGAGCGGGAGGGGCGACGGCTCGTCAGCATCGTGCTCGACGGGGGAGGGGAGCCGTTCTCCGATGCGGCCACCTTGCTCGACTACGGGTTCGACGGGTTCACGGAGCACGTGTTCCTGCGCGAGGGAGACCTCGTCGGTGACGTCGCGATCCGTGGCGGAACGGTGCCGGTGGTTGCGGGCGCCGACGTCGCCGCCCTCGTGCCGACCCGGCTCCTCGACGAGATCGCGCCCACGCTCTCGGTGGCCTCGAAGGCCGCGTATCCACCGCCCGTGGGCGCGCGGATCGGCACCGTCGCGGTCTCCGCCCACGGCGTGACCTTCGGGAGCGCACCGCTGCTCGCCACCAGGGTTGCGCTTCCGCCGCCGCCCGATGGGGGTTCCTGGTGGTCGCGCGCCGCGTCGGCGGTGGGAGGCGCCGTGCTCGAGGTCGCCGCGGGTCTCGTCGGCTGATCGTCGCGCCGCGGAGGCCTGCTAGGCTCCGCGGTCATGACGGAGGTTGCGCGCGTCCTGTTCGGGCGCGAGGACATCCGCCGCCGGGTGGCAGAGCTCGGCCGCACGATCACCGGGGACTACGTGGGGCGGGAGCCCGTGCTCGTCACGGTGCTCAAAGGCGGCGCGATCTTCCTCGCCGACCTCGTCCGTGCCATCGACCTGCCGGCCGAACCCCACTTCAGGGCCATCAGCCGGTACGACGATGCCGCGGAATCCAAGGGCCGGGTCCGCATCCTGCTCGACCTCGAGGTCGACCTCGAGGGCCGCGACGTGCTGCTCGTCGAGGACATCGTCGACACGGGCCTCACCCTGCGAACCCTGCTCGGTGTGCTCCGTGCGCGGGGACCGGCCTCGCTCGAGGTCGTCACCTTGCTGGACAAGTCGGTCCGCAGGATCGTCCCGCTCGCGCCGCGGTACGTGGGGTTCGACTGCCCCGATCGATTCGTGATCGGCTACGGGCT
>JANLXF010000237.1:0-10802 GCA_031364965.1 Actinomycetes bacterium
CCGAGGGCGGCGCGGGGGGGCTCGGGTTCTCGTGGGGGGCCGCGGACTTCTTCGTGGCACACCCCGATGAGGTCGGCACCCTCGCCGACGTCGCGGCACGAGAGAGCGGGGCGCTGCGCGCCGAGCTCGCCGGCGACGTCGATCGCCTCGGTCCCACCGCCGGGCTGCGACGGTTCCGCCGACGGGCGATGCTGCGCGTCGCGGCTCGCGACCTGGACGGGGCGCCGCTCGACGAGGTGGTGGCCGAGATCAGCGCGATAGCCGATGCCTGCATCGGCGAGGCCCTCGTCCTCACGCCGGGAGGCGATCTCCTGGCGGTCATCGCCCTGGGCAAGCTCGGCGGGTTCGAGCTGAACTACGCGAGCGACGTGGACCTGCTGTTCGTGCACCGCGACCCCGGCCCCGGCGCGCTGGAGGCCGCAGAGCACGCGGTCGCCGCATTCACGGCGCTGCTCGCCGAGCCCACCGCCGAGGGCATCGCCCTTCGCGTCGACATCGCGCTGCGTCCCGGCGGCCGTGCCGGCGCGCTCAGCCGGTCGCTCGAGGCCACCCTGGCCTACTACGAACGCGAGTCGGCGACCTGGGAACGCCAGGCGATGATCAAGGCGCGGCCGGTCGCGGGCGTCCACGAGCTCGGGGCCGGGTTCGTCGCCGGAGTCGAGCGGTTCGTCTACCCGCCCGAGCTCGCACCCGCGGCGATCGACGACGTCCGGCGCACCAAGGTCCGGCTCGAGGAGTACATCCGGCAGCGCGGCAAGGAGTTCATCGAGGTCAAGCGGGGGCGCGGCGGCATCCGTGACGTGGAGTTCGCCGTGCAGCTCCTGCAGATCGTGCACGGCCGCCGTGACCCGCGCCTGCGCACGCCCACCACTCTCGCGGCGCTCCGGGCGCTCGCGATCGAGGGCTACGTCGCCGATGCCGACGCCGAGGCGCTCGCCGACGCCTATCGGTTCCTGCGCAGGGTCGAGCACCGACTCCAGATCGTGCGCGACCTCCAGACCCACGACCTGCCCCCGAGTCGCCACGAGCGCACCACGCTGGCGCGCTCGCTCGGTCTCGCCGACGCCGATGAGCTCGCCGCACGCTACGAGTCCACCACGGGGCTCGTGCGCTCGATCCACGAGCGCCTGTTCTACCGGCCGATGCTCGAGGCGTTCGCGGGTCCCGCGCAGCCCACCCACGGGACCGACCGGGCGGCGACCGAGGAGCTGCTCGGCGGCCTCGGGTTCGCCGAGCCGGCGCGCTCCTACGACGTGCTGGGCAGGCTGGTCGAACCGTCGCGCCGGATCGGGAAGGTGCTCGCGCACCTGTTCCCCGTGATGGCGCCGGCGCTCGCGCTCGCGCCCGACCCCGACGTGGCGCTCGTGCGGCTGGAGCGGATGGTCGACGCCGTAGGCGACGAACGCTCGATCGCTGACCTGCTGGCGAGCGACCCCGTCGCGGCGCGCCGCCTGGCGCACGTCGCCGGCGCCAGCTCGTTCGCGACCGACCTGCTCGTAGCCGACCCCTCGCGGATCCGCGGCCTCTCGGACTCCCTGCTCGGCGCCGAGACCGACCCCGCCGGCGATCTCGTCGACGCGGTGGCGCGAACGGCGGGCCGCGAGCTGACGCCACGCGAGACGGGCGAGGCGCTGAGCGCGGTGGCCGTCCGGGTGATCCGTGAGGCCGTCGCCGCCGCCGAGCCTGACCTCCCGTTCGCGGTGATCGGCATGGGCAAGCTCGGGGCCCGCGAGCTGAACGTCGCGAGCGACCTCGACCTGCTCTTCGTCTACGAGGGTGAGGGCGCGGCCTCGATGAAGCGCGCGGGGGCGGTGGCCGAGCGCGTGCTCCGCGGGGTCCGCGACGCCGGCTGGGAGCCCGACGCCGACCTACGCCCCGAGGGCCGCAACGGCCCGCTCGCCCGATCGATCGCGGGCTATCTCGAGTACTGGCAGCGCTACGCCGAGACCTGGGAGTTCCAGGCGCTGTTGCGGACGCGCGCGATCGCGGGCGACGTCGAGCTGGGCCGACGGTTCGGGCTGAACGCCGCGGACTTCGCCTACCCGGCGCACGGCATCTCGATCGACCGCGTCGCCGAGATCAGGCACATGCGTGAGCGGATCGAACGCGAGCGCGTGAAGCCGCCGGAAGCGGCCAAGTTCCACTTCAAGCTCGGCATCGGCTCGCTCGCCGACGTGCAGTTCGCCGTGGAGCTCTCGCTGATGCGGCACGGCGGGGCGCATCCCGAGGTCCGCTCCCGGCGCACGCTCGCGGCGATCGACCGGCTCGCCGCCGCGAAGCTCCTGCCGGGCAACGTCGCCCGCGATCTCGGGGAGGCGTTCGTGTTCTGCACCGACGTGAAGAACGCCCTCGAGATGGACCGGCGGCTCCACGCGGAGGCCGTGCCCCCCGAGCCCGCCGACCAGACCGCCCTCGCCCGGCGGCTCGGCTACGAGGAGTACCCTCGCCAGAGCTTTATCGACGATTACCTGCGTGTGACCCGCCGTGCCCGCCGCGCGATGGATCGCGTCTTCGCGGAGGGATCTTTGTGAGGGAGGCCGCGTGAGTGATCCGATCCGACGTACCGCGCTGATCACGGGCGCCTCGAGCGGGTTCGGACTGCAGTTCGTCCGTCGCTTCGCGGCCGACAGGTTCGACGTCGTGCTGGTGGCGCGCCGCGGCGCCCCGATGGAAGAGCTGGCGGCCGAGATGGAGGAACGCCACGGCGTCGCGACGGTCGTGCTGCCCAAAGACCTCGCCGAGCCCGGCGCGGCGGCCGACGTGATGGCGAACCTCGGCGAGCGAGGTGTGCGCGTCGACGCCCTGGTGAACAACGCGGGCTTCTCCACCTATGGGCCGCTGGCCGAGACCGATCTCGACGTCACGATCGAGATGCTCCGCGTGAACGTGCTCGCGCTCACGGAGCTGACCCGGCGATGCCTGCCCGGCATGATCGAACGCGGCTGGGGCCGGGTGTTGAACCTGGGGTCCGTCGGGTCGTTCGGGCCGGCGCCGATGACCGCCGCCTACGCAGCGACCAAAGCCTACGTGCTCTCGCTCTCGCTCGCGCTGCGCGAGGAGCTGGTCGGGACCGGAGTGACCGTCACGGCGCTGTGCCCCGGCCCCACCGCAACCGGGTTCCAGGCGCGGGCGGAGATGGCCGATTCGGTTCTGATGGCGGGCAAGAACCTTCCCGGGGCGGTCGAGGTGGCCGACGCGGGCTACGACGCGATGACGCGAGGTCGCCCCTACCTGGTCACGGGGGCCTCCAGCAGGGCGTTCGCCTTCGGGAGCCGGTTCCTGCCGCGCACCACGATGGCGCGGATCGCCGGCTCTTCCCAGCGCCGCATCGGCTGAGATTCCCCTTATCCTCTCCCGGACCAAATCAGGGGGGAACATGCTCAAGGAGTTCAAAGCGTTCGCCATCAAGGGGAACCTGATCGACATTGCCGTGGGGTTGATCCTGGCCCTCGCGTTCTCGGCGGTCGTCGCCGCGTTCATCGACGGCATCGTGATGCCGCTGGTCGCCGCGATCGTCGGCAAGCCCAGCTTCGACGCCATCGTGTGGACGATCGGCGGGAACGGTACCCCGGGCGACCCCGGGACGAACATCCTGATCGGGACGTTCATCACCGCGGTGGTCAACTTCCTGCTCGTCGCGGCGGTGCTGTTCATGATCGTCAAGGCCGTGACCCGGATGCAGAAGCCGGTCGAGGAAGTCGCGGCGGGCCCGACCGAGGTCGAGCTGCTGACGGAGATCCGCGACTCGCTCGCGGCGCGCAGCGTCTGATCCACGAGCACCTGCACGCACGAGGCCGGGCCCGTCGGGCCCGGCCTCTCGCGTCACGGCTCGTCCTGCGCCGGACTACACGTCGTAATACAGCTGGAACTCGTGCGGGTGCGGTCGGAGCGCCACCGCGTCGTGCTCTTCGACCCGCTTGTAGTCGATCCACATGTCGATCACGTCCTGTGTGAAGACTCCGCCCTCGAGCAGCCACTGGTGGTCCTTCTCGAGTTCTCCGAGAACCTCCAGGAGTGAGCCGGGAACCTGCTTGACCGCGGCGTGCTCCTCGGGCGGCAGGTCGTAGAGGTCCTTGTCGATCGGGTCCGGCGGTTCGATCTTGTTCTTGATCCCGTCGATGCCGGCCATCAGCATCGCGCTGAACGCCAGGTAGGGGTTGCAGCTGGGGTCCGGGGTGCGGAACTCGAGGCGCTTGGCCGCCGGGCTCTTTGAGCCGAGCGGGATCCGCACGCACGCGCTGCGGTTGCGCTGGCTGTACACGAGCTTGATCGGCGCCTCGTAGCCGGGCACCAGCCGGCGGTAGCTGTTCGTCGTGGGGTTCGTGAACGCGAGGAGCGCCGGAGCGTGCGCGAGCAGCCCGCCGATGTACCAGCGGGCCATGTCGCTGATCCCGCCGTAGCCCACCTCGTCCCAGAACAGGTTCTCCTCGCCCGTCCACAGCGACTGGTGCGTGTGCATGCCCGACCCGTTGTCCATGAACAGCGGCTTCGGCATGAACGTCACGGTCTTGCCGGCCTGGTACGCCGTGTTCTTGACGACGTACTTGTACTTCATGACGTTGTCCGCGGTGGTGAGCAGCGTGTCGTAGCGCATGTCGATCTCGGCCTGGCCGGCCGTGCCCACCTCGTGGTGGTGCACCTCGATCGTGAGGCCCACCTTCTCGAGGTTCAGCACCATGTCGGTGCGCAGGTCCTGGTACTTGTCCAGCGGAGGAAGCGCGAAGTAGCCGCCCTTGTACCGAGGCTTGTACCCGAGGTTCCCGCCGACCTCCTCGCGTCCGCTCGCCCAAGCGCCTGCCACGGAGTCCACGTGGTAGTAGCCCTCGAACTCGTTCTGGTCGTAGCGGATCGAGTCGAAGATGTAGAACTCCGCCTCGGGTCCCCAGTACGAGCGATCGGCGATCCCGGTCTGCTTCAGGTACAGCTCGGCTTTCTTCGCGATGTTGCGCGGGTCGCGGCTGTAGTCCTCGCCCGTCACCGGGTCCTTCACGAAGCAGGTGATGTTCAGCGTCGGGTGCTTCGTGAACGGGTCCATGTACGCGGTGCCCGGGTCCAGCGACAGGAGCATGTCCGATTCCTGGATCTCCTGGAACCCACGCACCGACGACCCGTCGAAGGGCTGGCCTTCGTCGAACTTGTCCTGCGTCAGCTCGTGCACCGGCACCGACAGGTGCTGCACCTGTCCCGGCAGGTCGGTGAAGCGGAAGTCCACGATCTGGGCCCCCTGCTCCTTCGCCATCGCGATGACGTCCTTGGGCGTGGCCACGGCTGCTTCCCCCTTGCTGGTCAACGGGTCCATCAAAGGGTAGGCGGCGAGATCGAGATCACGGTTACCCGGGCGTTAACTCTGCGTTACGAGCGGCGATGTCGTCGGCTCACGCCGTCCGGCTCAGGCCTCCGGCAACGGAGTCGAGTGGAACAGCACGAGCTTCCAGTCGCCGTCCTCGCGGCGAAGCACCGCGGTCGTCGGGGCCGACACATGCCCCCGCTCGCCGGCCAGCGTGTAGTCCTGCTCGAGCCAGAACGTGACCGCGCCGGTGTCGCCCCAGTCGGTCTCGTGCGCGTCATGGATCTCGGAGTGCACGTCGGACACGCTCGCCAACATCTCCCGGACGTAGCCGGTCATCTCGTCACCCCGGACCCATCGACGGGAGATCTCGTCGATCCCCTGCGCGTGCGTGCCGATCGTCGAGAGCGCCGTCTCCACGTCGGCCTTGTCCAGCGCGTCGAACATCCGCTGGACGGTGTCGGTCAGCGCACCTGCCATCGCACCTCGCCTCCCCAGGTCGTGCGGGCATCCGCTCCCTCGAGCCTACGCCGACCCCGGGGCCACGGGAACCCCCACGTCCGGACACGTCGACGCCCCCGCTCGAGGGGGGAGGCGGGGGCGTCGGGGCCGTCGAGGGGGCGACGTTTACCGGCCCGAGCCGGATGCGCGCGCCGGGTCGTCCGTCGCGCGCACCGGCACGAGCCGGCGGAACGGGCTCAGGACGATCACGATGAGGGGAAGGAGTCCCACCGAGGGGACGAGCATCGCGGTCCTGATCGCTCCGTTCATTGATCGGTCATCGACCGGCCGACCCCCGTCGGCGCAGAGCCCGGCCGAGTCATCTCTCGTGGTCCGGGTTGGCGTGGTGTGCGGCGGGGGACCTAGGACCGCTGCTCCGGGTCGCCGGCCCGGTACCCAACGCCGCGTACCGTCTCGATCAGGTGCTCGTGTTCGGGGCCGAGCTTGGCGCGAAGCCGCCGGACGTGCACGTCGACCGTGCGGGTGCCGCCGTAGAAGTCGTACCCCCACACCTCTCGCAGGAGTGCGGGCCGCGTGAAGACCCGTCCCGGGCGCGAGGCCAGGAACCGCAGCAGCTCGAATTCCTTGAAGGTCAGCTCGAGCGACCGACCGCTCGCCGTCACCCGATAGGTCTCGGTGTCGAGCGCGAGCGGACCGTGGCGGATCACGGTGCCGTCTCCGGCGCCGGAGCGGTGCCGGAGCATGGCGAGACGTACCCCAAGCTCGGCTGCCGGTGCGCCCGGATACACGAACTCGTCGGCCAGCTCGTGCCAGGGGTAGCGCTCGAGCTGGTCGCGCTCGATGATCAGGACGGCGGGCATCCGGGCGTCGCGCGCTCGGAGCGCCTGCAGCACCGACCACGCCTGCGCCGGATGCTCACCCGCGTCGACGAACACCGCCTCGGGCTCGATCGCGAGCAGGTGATCGAGCGAGGCCACCGAAAGGGGTTCGAGCTTGACGTCCAGGTGCAGCTCCGGCAGGCCGGGCAGGGCGGTCGGCAGGGTGCGATCGGTGAGCAGCGCGAGGAACGGCATCGGTGGCTCCACGATAACGGGTCGGCCTCGGCGACGGTACGCTTGACCTGCGATGACGACCGTCCAGCAGGTCACCTCTCACCACTGGCGGGTGCTCGCCGAGCCGTTCACCGTGACCACCGGCGACGGCGTCCGCATCGAGGGCACCCGGCTCGGTGGCGCAGGCGCAGACCTCCCCGCCGTGGTGCTCGCGCATGGCCTGATCGGGTGGCACCGCAAACCCAGGTTCGCGGTGTTCGCCGAACACCTCACACCGTGGTTCACGGTGTACGCGTTCGACGCGCGTGGCCACGGCGGGAGCGACGGCGTCTCGGACTTCGGGGGGGCGGAGATCCACGACGTCGACGCGGTGGTGGGCCTCGCGCGGGGAGCGGGCCACGCGCATGTCGTGACGGTCGGCACGTCGATGGGGGCCATCGCAGTGATCCGGCATGCCGCGCTGATCGGCCCGCCGGATCTGGTGGTGGCGATCTCGTCGTTGGCCTCGTGGGACTGGCACGCGGGAGCCGACCCCGCGGCGCGCCGCACCTTCCAGGCCCGCGTGAACACGGCGCCCGGTCGAGCTGCGCTCCGCGCGTGGGGGGTGCGGCTGCCCGAGGAGTGGCAGGAGCCCGAATCACCCGAGGACGTGATCGCGAAGATCGCCCCGACCCCGATCGTGATCGTGCACGGCGAGAACGACATGCTCTTCTCGGTCGACCACGCGCGCCGTCTGTTCGCGGCGGCCGGCGACCCCAAGCACCTGATGATCGGGGACCGGTTCGGCCATGCCGAGGACGGGCTCACGCCGGGATTCGCGCGCCGGCTCGCACGAGTGATCCACCGGGAGGCGGGGCTGCCGTGGTCCGAGTGAGGCTCTTCGCGGTGCTCCGAGAGCTCGCAGGCGACACGCACGTCGATGCGACCGGGACATCGGTGGGCGAGGTCGTGGATCTCCTCGGCGAGCGCTTCGGCGAGCGGTTCGCCTCGATCGTGGCGGTGGGGACCTTCGTCGTGAACGGCGAGCGCGCGTCGCGCGACACCCCCGTGGCCGAGGGTGACGAGGTGGCGTTGCTCCCCCCGGTGAGCGGCGGGCGAGGCTAGACCTCGCGCCCGGGGGACCACCCTGCGATACTGACCGCCTCGCATGCGATTCCATCGTGTCCTCCTCGTCGTGAACCCCGTCGCCCGCACGGTGTCCAAGCCCACGCTCGCGGTCATCGAGAAAGCGCTGTCGGCCGACTTCCGGCTCGAGGTGATCGAAACCAAGGAGCGGGGCCACGCGAACGAGATCGCGGCCCAGGCGATCCACGAAGGCATCGATCTGGTCGTGGTCTTCAGCGGCGACGGCACGATCAACGAGGCGGTGAACGCGCTCGCGGGCAGCGAGACCGCGCTCGGGGTGATCCCGGGCGGGGCGACGAACATCCTCGTGCGGTCGCTGGGCCTGCCCACCGACCCGGTGGAGGCCACCGGTGTGCTCATCGGGAAGGCCCTCGACGAGGAGGCTTTCAAGCTGCACCTGGGCCGGGCGGACGGCCGGTACTTCGCCGTGAACTGCGGCGCGGGCGTCGATGCGGCGGCGATGCATCGCATGGACGAGAAGTTCCCCAAGACCAAGGCGAAGTTCGACCGGGTGGCGTTCCGCGCGGTCGCCTGGGAGCTGATGGTCGGGTACGCCGGCAAGGCGCCCGGCATGTCGGTGAGCGTCGACGGAGGAGCGCCCGAGCCCTCGCTCTCGGTGATGGTCGGCCGCACCGACCCGTACACCTATTACAAGGACCGCGGGATGCGGATGACCCCCGAGGCCTCGCTGGACACCGGGCTCGACGTCTTGAGCATGCGCCGGCTCAATCGGCGGAGCGTGCCGAGGATCGCCTGGCAGGTCTTCGGGTCGGCGCGCCATGTGCGGACGCGTGACGTGGATTACCGCCACGACGCCACCCGGGTGCTCGTCACCGCCGACGATCCCTTCCCCGTGCAGGTCGACGGCGACGCGCTCGGCGACCAGGTGCGGCTCGAGGTCGAACTGGCCCGAGAAGCGCTCTGGGTCGTGGCCTAGCTGCCCGGTCGGCCGAGGCCGGACGGGGTCACTCGGGCGTGACGGTCTGGGGCGCCTGGATCCCGCACTCCCACTTCGACAGGCCAGCCCACCGTCCGGCCCGCTCCGGTTCTCCGGCGAACCGGGGGCGCGTGCACGGGGCGCATCCGATCGACGCGTAGCCCAGGTCGTAGAGCGGGTTGTGGGGGATGTCGTGCTCCTCGAGGTAGGCCCAGACCTGCTCCCGGGTCCAGGCGGCCATCGGGTTGATCTTCACGATGGAGTGACCGGGTGCCACCTCGTAGCGGTCCACGAACGGCGCGGTCGCGCGCGTCGGCGAGGAGTCGCGGCGGTAGGCGGTCACCCAAGCGTCGAGGTCCTTGAGGGCCTCCATCATCGGGCGCACCTTGTTCAGCTCGCAGCACAGATCGGGGTCGCGCTCGTAGAGTCGCGGTCCGAAGGCCTCGGCCTGGCTCTGGACCGTGTACTCGCCGTAGAGATCGATCACGTTGAGGCCCAGCTGTTCCGCGAGACGCTCCTTGAACGCCAGCGTCTCGGCGAACTGGTAGCCCGTCTCGAGGAACATGATCGGGACGTCGGGCCGGATCGACGAGGCCATGTGCATCACGCACGAGCCGTCGGCTTGGAACGCCGAGGCGATCGCGATGCGCTCGAAGCCCGAGCTCTCGAGCGCCCACGCCACGATCTCCCGGGGATGTGCGTCCTCGAACGCCAGGTTCAAGGCGACGATCTCGTCGCTGGAAAGTGTGGTGGGCACCGGTGGCAGACGTCTCCTGTCGGGGTGCGCGGATGATACCGCCGGGGCCGGTCGCCGTGCGGTTTCCGTACACTGCCAACGACGTTCCCCCCGGTCTCGGGGGCTCCGACGACCGACCTAGAGGAGCTGGACCATGTCCGAGTCCTACCCGATCGCGCCGCACGGCGGCACGCTCATCGACCTGCTCGCCGACGAAGCGAAGGCGGCCGCGCTGGTCCAGGAGGCCGCGAATCTGCCCAAGATCGTCCCGAACGAGAGGGAGCTGTCCGACCTCGAGATGCTGGCCGTGGGCGCGCTGAGCCCGCTGACCGGGTTCCAGGGCGAGGCCGACTACCACGCGGTCCTCGACTCGATGCACCTCGCGAACGGCCTCCCGTGGGCGATCCCGGTCGTCCTGGGCGTCGACGAGGAGCAAGCCCATCAGCTGGGTGGCGGCGGCAGCGTCGGGCTGCTCCCCGCCGAGGGCGCGGCGCCGCTCGCGGTGCTCCGCGTGAGCGGCACCTTCAAGCGCGACAAGGCCAAGGAGGCCGTGTCCGTCTACCGCACCGACGAAGAGGCGCACCCGGGTGTGAAGGCCGTGTACGACTCCGGCGACTACTGCGTGGCCGGTGACCTCGAGGTGATCTCCCTCCCGGTGCACGACGACTTCCAGCAGTACCGCCTGACCCCGGCCCAAACCCGCGCCGAATTCGAGAAGCGCGGTTGGAAGACGGTCGTGGGGTTCCAGACCCGCAACCCGATCCACCGCGCCCACGAGTACATCCAGAAGTGCGCGCTGGAGATCGTGGACGGCCTGCTCGTGCACCCGTTGGTGGGCGCCACCAAGGGCGACGACGTGCCCGCCGACGTGCGCATGCGGTGCTACGAGGCGCTGTTCGAGGGCTATTACCCCAAGGACCGCGCGATGGTGAGCGTCTTCCCGGCGGCCATGCGCTACGCGGGTCCGCGCGAGGCCATCTGGCATGCGATCGCCCGCAAGAACTACGGGTGCACGCACTTCATCGTGGGACGCGACCACGCGGGCGTGGGCAGCTATTACGGCACCTACGACGCGCAGCAGATCTTCGAGGAGTACGAGCCCGGGGAACTGGGCATCACCACGCTGAACTTCGAGCACTCCTTCTGGTGCAACGCGTGCGAGGGCATGGCGTCTCCCAAGACGTGCCCGCACGGCGAGGAGAC
>JANLXF010000245.1:0-3784 GCA_031364965.1 Actinomycetes bacterium
GTACTGCAGCCACTGGTTGAGGGCGAAGCTGTTGAAGAAGATGAAGAGCGACACGAAGATCCCGACCACGAACCCGGGGACCTCGTCGGCTGCGATCAGCTGGTAGCCGATGGCGACCCAGGGAGTGGCGCCCGCGACGCAGCCGAACCAGAAGGGCTTCATGGTCAGGGTCGTGCTGCCCGGCGGGTTGGCCGACTCCTGGAGCCAGCCGAAGAGGATCATCGCGACGTTGGCCCCGATGATCCCGATCAGCGCGGCGACGTCCACGATGCCGGCATAGAGCGCGATCAGGACGACCATGATCGTCGCGCTGAAGGAGTACTCCACCCACCGGAAGCGGTTGATGCCCCCGCGTAGGTCGATGGCGAAGTCGCTTGCGAGGAACAGGACCAACATCGCCTGCCCCAGATGCAGGGCGGTGAGGCCCAGGTTCCAGCTGCGGAGCCTCGCGAGCCGCCCTTGGGTCACGCCGGTCGCGATGGCGTCGCTGCCGTCGCTCTCGGTCACTGGATTCGCTTCGTTCTCCATGAAGCGATTATCTAGCTTGCGCGAGATCCTCCGAACACGCGAACCGATGCGTTCTCCGCGACGGTCTCTTCCGGGCGCAGGCTTCGTGTGCTCGACCGGCGGAGCGGTCAGTGTCCTCCGACATCGAGCAGCGCGCCTTTCACGCTCTCCGACAGCGTCGGGTAGGCGTGGATCGCCTCGCCGACCTCGTGGGCGGGAACCCGTCCCGCCATCATCGCCACAAGTTCGTGGAGGAGCCCGGACGCGCCCTCGGCCACGATGTGGGCGCCCAGGATCTGCCCGTCGTCGTCGGCAACGACCTTCACGAGGCCGTCGCGGCGGCCGTCGATCGTCGAGCGCTCGTTGTCGGCGATCGACGCGACGCCGACCCGCACGTTGGCACCGGCCTCGCGCGCCGCTCGCTCCGTGAGCCCCACGCTGGCGACCTCGGGCTCGCAATACGTCACGCGCGGCACGACCCGGTAGTCGCGCGCGCGCGGGCGCCCCAGGATATCGTCGACCACCAGCCCGGCCTCGTACCCCCCCACGTGGGTGAACAGCAGCTCGCCGGTCGCGTCGCCCGCTGCCCAGATCCCTTCCGCGGTGGTTCGCAGGTGCTCGTCGAGCACGGGCCGCTCGCGATCGTCCAGCTCCACCCCGGCGGCGGCCAGGGCGTGACCGTCGAAGACCGCCCGCCGGCCCGTCGCGACGAGAAGGTCGTCGGCCTGGACGTCCGCGCGCCCTGCGACGCGCAGGGCCCACGAGCCGTCGGCGTGGTCGGCGTGTTCGATCGTGACGCCCTCGAGCACCTCGATGCCGTCGCGCTCGAGGGCGGGCAGGAGCGCCGCCGCGGCATCATCATCCTCGTTCGGGAGGATGTGGGGTGCTGCCTCGAGCAGCGTGACGCGGCTCCCGAACCGGGCGTAGATCTGAGCGAACTCGACGCCGATCGCACCCGCTCCCACGACCGCGAGCGAGGCCGGCGGGGCGTCGGGCGTCCAGATCGCCTCCCGGTTCGTCCAGTACGGGCCGTCCTCCAGCCCCGGGATCGGCGGGAGCGTGGCCTCGCTGCCGGTCGTCAGGACGATCCGGTCGGCCTCGACCAGGGTGCCGTCCGCGAGCTCAACCGCGTGGGGTCCCACGAGACGCGCTTCCTGCATCAGCACCGTGATGCCCGCCTCCTCGAAGGGCCTGGCTCCCCCACCCGAGCTCGCGTCGATCACGTCGCGGATGCGCTGTCGCACGGCCGCGAAGTCGACCGTTACCGAGGGGATCCGTACACCGAAGCGGGCCCCGTCTCGAGCGTCGGCGGCGAGCTGCGCCGAGCGCAGCATCACCTTCGTGGGGACGCACCCGTAATGATTGCACTCGCCTCCGAGCTTGTCGCGCTCGGCGATCGCGACAAGCATGCCGTGGTCGCCGCCGAGTCGGAAGGCCACCTCGGACCCCGTCCCACCGCCGCCGATCACGAAGACGTCGAATCGCTCCATCGAGCAAGCATCCCAAAGCGGACGTCGAGCGGCCCGCATCAAGCCCATGAGTCGTCCCGCGGCCGCTGGAGCGCGCGTCTAGGCTGGACCGATGCGTGAACCGCTCCGGGTTCCGGACGGGGACATCCTGGAGGCCGAAGCCGGCCTGTCGCAGGGGGCCCCGGGTGGGCCCACCGTAGTGTTCGGCCCGCTGGGGGGAACTTCCACTCGCCCGACGAATGGGTCTCGATACCCGGGGTCTGATCGCGAGCCCCACCGCGAGCCCGCGGAGATCCGGATGGGGCAACGGCGCGCGGATGCCACGCGCCTTCTCAGTTGCCACCTCCTCGCTCACCGGCACACCCTGCCATCGACTGGTCCCCGCGTCGCGAGGTTCGCTTACGCGCTCTTGGTCGACGGGCCGCCCAGGTACGCCTCGATCACGACGGGGTCTTCGGCGATCTCCCGCGGGAGTCCGAGCGCGATCGTCCGCCCCTGATCGAGCACCTGGATCCGGTCGCAGAGCTTCATGATCAGCCGCAGGTCGTGATCGACGACCACGACGGCGCACCCGAGGCTCGATCGGATCAGCCGGATGTTCTCGAGCAGCTCGTCGGACTCGGCCTCGTTCATCCCGGCCGCCGGCTCGTCGAGGAGGAGCAGCGAGGGGCGCCGAACCACCGCGCGCGCGATCTCGAGCCGTCGCTGCATCCCGTAGGGGAGGTTCACGGCCTTCTCGCGCTCGGCGGCATCCAGGCCGAACCACGTGAGCACTTCGTCGACCCGCGTCGCGTCGGTGCCCGGCGGGGCCGCGGCCTCCACGTTCTCGCGCACCGTCAGTTGCGTGAAGAGCCGGATGTTCTGGAACGTGCGCGAGAGTCCGAGGTCCGCCACCTGGTGCGGCTTCTTGCCCCCGATCTCCCCGCCGTCGAAGACGATGCGTCCGTCCGTGGGCACGTACACGCCCGAGATCTCGTTCAGCAGCGTGGTCTTGCCCGAGCCGTTCGGCCCGATCAGGCCCAGGATCTCGCCCCGCCGGACCTCGATGTCCACGCCGGCGAGCGCCGCGACCCCTTGGAAGTGCTTCGCGACCGCGTCGCCTCGGAGCGCGGGCGCGGCCGTGTCGAGAACGGCCGGCTCGCTCGACGACGCAGTGACCTCGGCGATCGCCTGCGTCTCCTCGGCCACCACGTCCGAGCGCCGCCCCCGCCGCGCGAGCGGGCCGATCCTGCGCACGAGGTCGTCGATCTCCCAGCGGTCGAAGAGCCCTTCGGGGCGAAGGATCAGGGTGATGATGATCAGGAACGCCACCACGAACTGCACCGTCCCGGTGATCTTGGGGAGCTCCCAGGGACCGATCGCGACGCCCTGCTCGACGCGCGCGAGCGTATCGGTCAGGAACGTGATGATCGCCGCCCCTGCCACCGCGCCCGTGAGCGACGTCCGGCCGCCGATCACGAGCATCGCGAGCAGGGCGAACGTGATCGTGAAGTAGAACTGGTTCGCGTTGAACGCGATCACGCTCTGGGCCCACAGCGACCCGGCCGCTCCCATCATCGCCGCGCTCAACAGCCACACCCCGTACCGGGTGCGGATGACGTTCGTGCCCACCGACGCCGCCGACAGCGGGTCCTCGCGCGTGGCTCGCAGCCGCAGCCCCGGGCCCGACTCCTTGTAGAGACGGCTGATCAGTACGAACACCGTTGCGGCCACGGCCGCGACCTCGAGCGTGGTGCGGACCGGGATGCCGGCCAGGCCGAGCGCGCCGCGCGTGTACGTGGTCGCGTTCTGGAAGAAGGTGTGGACCA
>JANLXF010000278.1:0-6624 GCA_031364965.1 Actinomycetes bacterium
CTCGGCACGCTGCTCGTGGTCGGTGGACGTCGCGCCCTCAGCGGCGTCGCGAACAAGAAGTAGCACCACCCGCACTACGGGACGCCCGGGGTCGCCTGTCCGGCCCCGGGCGTTGCCGTGTCCGCAGGTGGGAGCGGGTCGGCGCTCGCGATACGGTAGGGGTATCCCGAGTGAGAGGCGTGCCCGCGATGTCCCAGGAACCGATCCCGCCGGCGAGCGGCGCGGCCGCCCGAGCGGTCGACCTGCACAAGATCTACGGGGAGGGCGACGCCAGCGTAGAGGCCCTCAGCGGGATCTCCGTCGAGTTCGCGGCCGGTGAGTTCTCGGCGATCATGGGGCCCTCGGGGTCGGGCAAATCCACCCTGTTGCACTGCCTCGCGGGACTGGACACCCCGACCAGCGGCCAGGTCTACATCGGCGACGTCGACCTGACCACGCTCTCGGAGTCCGACCTCACGCGGCTGCGTCGCGACGCCGTGGGCTTCGTCTTCCAGTCGTTCAACCTCGTGCCCACGCTGACCGCGTCGGAGAACATCACGTTGCCGCTCGACATCGCCGGTCGCGACGTCGACCAAGCGTGGTTCGATCAGGTCGTCGACACCGTGAAGCTCCGCGACCGGCTCGGCCACCGGCCGAACCAGCTCTCCGGCGGGCAGCAGCAGCGGGTGGCCGGCGCGCGGGCGCTGGTGAGCCGACCCCAGATCGTCTTCGCCGACGAGCCCACCGGGAACCTCGACTCCCGATCCGGCGCCGAGCTGCTCGGGTTCCTGCGCGAGGCGGTCACCGACCATCAGCAGACGATCGTCATGGTCACGCACGACGCCCACGCGGCGAGTTACGCCGACCGTGTGGTGTTCCTCGCCGACGGGAACGTGGTGGACGAGATGCGCGGCCCCACGACCGAGAGCGTGTTCGACCGGCTCAAGTCCCTGGAGAGCTGACGCCGTGTGGCGCGCGACGTTCAAGAGCCTCCTGGCCAAGAAGCTGCGCTTCGCCCTCACCGCGCTCTCCGTGGTGCTCGGCGTCGGGTTCGTCGCCGGCACCTTCGTGCTGACCGACACGATGAACGCGGCGTTCGACCAGCTGTTCGATCAAGCCGCCGGGACGTCCGATGTGATCGTGCGGTCGCAGTCGGCGTTCACCACGGAGCAGGCCGGCCCCGGTGGGGGCGCCTCGGCCGACCGTGAGCCGATCCCGGCATCGGTGCTCCCGCTCGTGAAGTCCGTCACGGGGGTCGCCCTCGTCGGCGGCGACCTGCAGGGCACCGCCCAGATGGTCGATCCTGCCACCGACGAGCCGATCGGCGGCTTCGGCCCGCCCACGATCGGGTCGAACTGGAACGACGTCAGCAGCGGCACGGTGACGATCCGCGAGGGCGCCGAGCCGACCGGCCCCGACGACGTCGCGATCGATGCCGCGACGGCGAAGAAGTACGGATTCGAGGTGGGGCAGCAGGTCCAGATCCTGTTCGCGGCAGGCGACTCCCGCACGTTCACGATCTCGGGCATCCTCTCGTTCGGCGATGCCGACAACCTCGCCGGGGCGACGCTCGCGATCTTCGACACCGCCACCGCGCAGACGGTGCTCGGCAAGGAAGGGGTGTTCGACTCGATCAGCGTGGTCGGTGACGACAGGGTGGCGGCGAGCAAGCTTCGCGCCGACATCCAGGAGGTGCTCCCCGAGGGTGTGGAGGCCGTCACCTCGGCGACCGTGGCCGACGAACAGTCGCAGGCCCTGAAGGAGGGGCTCGGGTTCTTCCGTATCGCGCTCTTGGTCTTCGCGTGCATCGCGCTGTTCGTGGGCGCGTTCATCATCTTCAACACGTTCTCGATCATCGTGGCGCAGCGCACGCGCGAGCTCGCGCTGCTGCGCGCCCTGGGCGCCTCGCGGGCGCAGGTGATGGCGTCGGTCGTGGTGGAGGCCCTCCTGGTGGGTCTGTTCGCCGCCGTCGTCGGGATCGTGGCCGGGATCGGGATCGCGATCGGGCTCAAGGGCCTGCTGGGCGCGTTCGGGATCGATCTGCCGAGCACCTCGATCCAGCTGTTGCCCCGCACGATCGTCGTGTCGCTGTTGGTGGGGACCGTGGTGACGGTCGTGGCCTCGGTCCTGCCGGCGCGACGGGCCGCGCGCGTGGCCCCGATCCAGGCGCTCCGTGAATCGGGCGACACCGTGGCACCCTCCGGAACCCTGCGGCGGCGGCTGATCGTCGGCGTGGTCGTGACCGCAGCGGGCGCGGGCGCGCTGGCCACCGGCCTGTTCGGAGGCGGCTCGAGGGCGGGCGCGATGGTTGGCCTGGGCGCCGCGGTGATCTTCATCGGCGTCGCGATGCTCTCGCCGCTCGCGGCGCGTCCGATCGCGGGCATCCTCGGCGCGCCCGCGCGGCGCCTTTCGATGCAGGGCAAGCTCGGCCGGGAGAACGCGATGAGGAACCCGCGGCGGACCGCCTCGACGGCGGCCGCCCTGATGATCGGGCTGGGGCTCGTCTCGATGGTGGCGATCCTGTCGGCCTCGTTGAAGGCGTCGTTCGACACGGCGCTCACCGAGACCCTGAAGGCCGACTACATGCTCACCACGAGCTCGTTCACGTCGTTCGGATCCGAGGCGGCGAACAAGGTGCGCGACCTGCCCGAGGTCCAGGCGGTCTCGGAGTTCCGTCAGAACGGGTTCCGGATCGACGGGAACACCGCGTTCCTGACCGCGGCGGAGCCGGCGACGCTGGACACCGTAGTGTCGATCGACCTCCTCCAGGGAGATCTCGCGGAGCTCTCGCGACCCGACACGATCATGGTGCACGAGGACGTCGCCGCGTCGAACGGCTGGGCCGTGGGCGACGAGATCCCAGCGCAGTTCGCGACGGTGGGCGACGCCCCGCTGACACTCGTGGGCATCTACGGCGACAACCGGCTCGCCGGCGACTACCTGATCTCGACCGACACGTACGCGACGTACTACACCGAGCAGCTCGACTCGTTCGTGCTGGTGAAGGCCTCGCCTGACGTCTCGCTCGACCAAGCTAAGGTGGCGATCGAAGGTGCGGTGAGGGGCTTCCCGAACGTGCAGGTCCAGGACCAGGCGGCGTTCCGCGAGCAGCAGGCGGGGTTCATCGATCAGCTGCTCGGGCTCGTGACCGCGCTGCTCTTGATGTCGATCCTGATCGCGCTGTTCGGGATCGTGAACACGCTGGGCCTCTCGATCTACGAACGCACGAGGGAGCTCGGGTTGCTTCGCGCGGTCGGGATGAGCCGGCGCCAGGTCAAGCGGATGATCCGGTGGGAAGCGGTGATCATCGCGATCTTCGGCGCCGTGCTCGGCATCGCGATCGGGGTTCTGTTCGGCTGGGCGCTGCAGCAGGCGCTCGCCGACGAGGGAGTCACGGCGCTCAAGATCCCCGTCGCGCAGCTCGTCGTGTACGTGGTCTTCGCGGGGCTCGCAGGCGTGCTCGCGGCCATCCTGCCGGCGCGGCGCGCTGCGAAGCTGAACGTGCTCGACGCGATCTCGTACGAGTAGGCGCGCGTCGCCCCCGAGGCGGGATGCGGAAGCACCGGCCACTATGATGGCGGCCATGCCACGGCTGACCCTGCCCGACGAGAAGGTGATCGAGCTCCCCGAGGGGGAACCGGTCGGGGCCGCGATGCCCAAGGGCACGATCGCCGCGCGCGTCGACGGGGAGCTCCGCGATCTCTCGTTCGTGCCATCGGCCGACGCGCAGGTCGAGCCGATCGCGCCTGATTCCGACGACGGCCTGCACGTGCTGCGTCATTCGACGGCGCACGTGATGGCGCAGGCGGTGTGCGACCTGTTCCCGGGGGCGAAGTACGCGATCGGTCCCGCGATCGAGGACGGCTTCTACTACGACTTCGAGCTGCCCGAGCCGTTGCACGCGGCGGACCTCCCGAAGATCGATCGCCGCATGCGCCAGATCGGCAAGCAGAATCAGCCCTTCGTGCGCGAAAAGGTCTCGCGCGACGAGGCACGGACGCGCCTGGCCGGCCAGCCCTTCAAGGTGGAGATCATCGACGGCCTCGAGGAGGAGGCGGCCGGGGGCGAGGCGGGCGTGGGCGACACCGTGAGCCTGTATCGCAACGGCGAGTGGGCCGACCTGTGCATGGGGCCGCACGTTCCCCACACCGGCAAGCTCGGCGCGTTCAAGCTGACGAGCCTGGCCGGCGCCTACTGGCGCGGTGACGACAGCCGCCCGATGCTCACCCGGATCTACGGCACGGCCTGGGCGAGCCAGGAGGACCTCGACGCGCATTTGCATCGCCTCGAGGAGGCCGAACGTCGCGACCACCGGCGGCTCGGCGTCGAGCTCGACCTGTTCTCGTTCCCCGACGAGATCGGCTCGGGCCTGGCCGTGTTCCATCCGCGCGGCGGGCTGATCCGCCGACTCATGGAGGACTACTCGCGCCGTCGCCACGAGGAGGCCGGCTACGAGTTCGTGAACACGCCGCACATCACGAAGTCGGATCTGTTCAAGACCAGCGGCCACCTCGAGTGGTTCGCCGACGGCATGTTCCCGCCGATGGAGCTCGACGGCGGCACCGAGTACTACCTGAAGCCGATGAACTGCCCGATGCACATCCTGATCTTCCGGAGCCGCACCCGGAGCTACCGCGAGCTCCCGCTGCGCCTCTTCGAGTTCGGGACCGTGTACCGCTACGAGAAGTCGGGCGTGATCCACGGCCTCACGCGGGTGCGTGGTCTCACGATGGACGACGCGCACATCTTCACGACGAAGGGGCAGATGGGTGAAGAGTTGAAGTCGCTCCTCGTGTTCGTGCTCGACCTCCTGCGCGACTACGGTCTCGACGACTTCTACCTCGAGCTCTCGACCAAGCCCGAGGGCAAGGCCGTGGGCACCGACGAGGAATGGGCCGAGGGGATCGAGGTCCTTCGCGAGGCGGCACAGTCGATGGACCTCGAGCTCGTGATGGACGAGGGTGGCGGCGCCTTCTACGGGCCGAAGATCAGCGTGCAGGCCCGCGATGCGATCGGCCGAACCTGGCAGATGTCGACGATCCAGGTCGACTTCCAGATGCCGCAGCGTTTCGACCTCCATTACGCCGGGGCCGACGGCGAGCGCCACCGGCCGATCATGATCCACCGCGCGCTCTTCGGCTCGGTCGAGCGGTTCTTCGGCGTGCTGACCGAGCACTACGCGGGGGCGTTCCCGCTATGGCTCGCGCCCGAGCAGCTGCGCTTCGTGCCGGTCGCGGACCGTCATGCCGATCGGTGTCACGAGCTCGCGATCGCGGCGAGGGCGGCCGACTTGCGCGCGGTCGTTGACGACTCGAAGGAAAGCGTCGGCAAGAAGATCCGTGCGGCCCAGCTGATGAAGGTGCCGTACACGCTCGTGGTCGGCGACCAGGAGCTCGAGTCCGGGACCTACACGGTGCGTGACCGCGCCGGCGTCGAGGTGGCCGGCGTCGCGTTCGAGCGGCTGGTGGAGGCGCTGGCCGAGGAGGCCCGCACGCGCGCGCCCGAGCAGACGAGCTTCGGGGACTGAGGTGACCGATCACCTCTGGAGCCCCTGGCGGATGCAGTACATCGAGGCGGCGACGGAGGAAGCCAAGGATGACGCCGGCTGCGTCTTCTGCGCGATCGGGGCGGGGGAAGAGTCCGACCGGGTGCTCGCGCGCGGCGACCTCTCCTACGTGGTGCTGAACAAGTTCCCGTACAACCCGGGCCATCTGCTGGTCGTGCCGAACCGGCACGAGGGCGACCTCGAGGCGCTCGCGGATGGTGAGAACGCCGAGATGCAGTCGCTCCTCCGACGGTCGATCCGGGCGCTGCGCGCCGAGTCCGACCCCCACGGCTTCAACATCGGGATGAACCTGGGGAGGATCGCGGGGGCCGGCATCCCCGATCACCTCCACTGGCATGTGGTGCCCCGGTGGAGCGGCGACACGAACTACATGCCCGTGATCGGGAAGACCCGTGTGCTCCCCGAGCTGCTCGCCGACACGTACCGAAGGCTCGCGCCGCGATTCGCACCAGGGGCCGGGCAGGAGGAGGACCGATGACCGAGGGACGGATCGAGGTCGAGGGCGGGCACCTCGTCTACGAGGTCGCCGGGGAGGGTCCGACCGTGACCTTCCTGCACCCGGGGCTGTGGGATATGCGGACCTGGGATCGCGAGTTCGAGCGGTACGCCGATGAGGGCTATCGGGTCCTACGCTACGACCAGCGTGGGTACGGGCGCTCGAGCCGGCTCACGGGCGAACCGTACTCGGGCGTCCGAGATCTGCTGGCGGTGCTCGACGCAACCGGGACGGAGACCACGGCACTCGTCGGCTGCTCGATGGGCGGGGGCCTCGCCATCGATGCCACGCTGGTCGCGCCGGACCGTGTCTGGGCGCTCGTGCCGGTCGCGGCGGGCCTCGCAGGCGTCGAGCCCCTCGACGAAGAGATCGAGTGGTGGGAGTCGGTGAGCGGGCCGATCGAGGCGGCCGTCGCCGAAGGCGATCTCGAGCGCGCCGAGGACCTCCGGCTCGAGATCTGGGCGCCCCTGGGAACCGAGGACCCGGCCGGCGCGCGGATCCGGGAGATCGCGTTCGACAACCTGCACGAGATCACGATGGACGAAAGCGCGGCCGAGGAGCTCGACCCGCCGGCCGCACAGCG
>JANLXF010000020.1:0-22613 GCA_031364965.1 Actinomycetes bacterium
CACGAGACCGTCGACGGCGAATTCCAGAAATACGCCGCGACCGACGGGCGCTTCAATCGCGAGCATTTCTTCAACAAGTATCCGGAGCTGAAGGAGATCGTCGCGCATCTGTCCGACGAAGACATGGTCGGCCGGGGCGCGACTGGGACGCAGGGCGGCGGCCGCGGTGATCGGGGCGGGCCTGGGCGGCACGGTCTTCCGCGACCAGCTGGTGGTGTTCGGGGTGCCGGAAGCGCGTACGGCGCCGGTGGCCGCGACGGTGCCGATGGCGCCGACCGGTCAGCGCCTCGCCGCCGTACTCGGGGAGCTCCTCGGCGTCCCGGTTTCCCTGGTGGTGAACGTGCGCCCGCCGTCTCCCTCGCGCAAGCCCGTCGTACAGATCGTCGACGGCGATGGCGCCACCCTGGGATACGCCAAGGTGGGATGGAACGCGGCGACCGACGAGCGCTTGGACGCCGAAGGGACCGCGTTGTCGATCCTGGCGCGATCGACGGGGGCCGTCGTGGCACCGCGGTTGAGGCAGGCGCGCCCCTGGGGGGATCATCGACTCGTCGTCACCGAACCGCTGCCCGCGACGCTTCGACGGTGGCCGGCCGCGTCGTTGCCCCCCGTTGCCGCGACCCGAGACGTCGTCGAACGCCTGGGGCGTACCGGCTCGTCGACCTACGCCGCGTCGCCGGTGCGCGAGCGGCTCCGCGCCGCCTGGGAGGATGCGGCCGGGACCGGGGCCGATCCCGCCCTCGCCCTCGCGATCGGCGATCTCCTCGATGCGCTCGACCGGGCATCGGGGATCGAGCTCGAGCACGGCGGCTGGCACGGCGACTGGTCGTCCTGGAACCTCGGGATCGATGACGGCCGGGTCGTCGCATGGGACTGGGAGCACGCGGGCTACGACGTGCCCGCCGGGCTCGATCTGCCGCACTTCTGCTTCCAGCGGGCCTTCATCGGTGCGCGTCGTTCCGTGGCCGAGGCGTTCGAGCTGGCGCGCGAGACGGGGACGGCCCTCCTTCGGGCGTTCGGTTGCGACCCCGAGCAGATCGAGCTCACGCTCGGGGTGCATGCCGCGGAGGTGGGCCTTCGCTACCTGGGCGCCGCCGCTCGCGGCGCCCCCGCGAATCCGCGATTCGCCGCCGAAGGTGCCGCGGCCGTGGCCGCGGAGGCTGCCCGCCGTGCGGGACCTGCGAGCTGATCCCCTTCGCGCCACGCGAGCGCCGCCGCCACCATGGCGATCGGCAGGCCCCACGGCAGCAGGTCGTAGAACGGCAGCTGTACGACCGCGACGAAGATCGCGACCTCGCACCAGAGCCGGACCCACCGGTCGCCCGCGGCGGTTGGCGCCAGTGGTCTCGCGGCCTTCCACCATGCCCACCCGAGCCACCCGACGAACAGGATGAGCCCGGGGATCCCCTGGGACACGAGGATGTTCCAGAGCTGGCCGTGGGTACCCGCCGACAGGTTTCCCGACACCATCACCGGCGCCCCGTGCCCGAGGATCGGCGACGCACGCACGAGCTCGATCGATTGCGCGTAGAGCTCCGCCCGGTGAGCATCGCCGTACCCGTTCGTGAGACGGATCATGATGATCTCGCCCAGTGGCGTGAGGAACAGCAGCGCGCCGATCACGAGCGACCCGAGTGCCGCGATCTTCAGCAGTTGGGCGTTTCGGCCGCGGGCTGAGCGGAGCGTCGCGTACGCGAGGCCCGCGGCGACCGAGAGCCATGCGCCGCGGTTCAGCGAGAAGACCAGCGGGAAGACCGAGAGCACGATCACGAGCAACAGCAGGTCGCGATGGAGTCGCCGCCGTACGAAGGCCAGCCCGCAGATCGCGAAGGGCAGCGTCATCGCGAACGCCGCCCCCCACTGGTTCGTGTACGTGAACGGCGCCTGGGGTCGGTGGATCGGATACGCGCCGAACGCACGGGCCGACGACGTCGAGGCCCTCACCAGGTCGCTCACGAAGCGTTCGTTCAGGAGCTGCGCCGGCACCATCGCTTGCGCCGGGGTGGGGATCGTGACGGCAGGCATGACCATCCCGACGATGCCGCCGACCACCGTGATCACGAAGAAGGCGGCGAGGCAGCGGACGACGGTGGCCGTCGGCAACTCCTGCCGCGTGCGGTTCAAGACATAGAGGAAGAGCGCGCCGGCCGCCACGTAGATGCCCCCGCGGTAGGCGAGGGACAGCGCCTGCTTGGGGTCGCTCAGCTGGGTCGCCGAGAACGCGCACCAGACCAGGAACATCAGATAGAGCCCGACGCCCTTGGGCGCCGCGATCCGACGGCCGACGAGCAGCGACGCGATGAGCGGCACCGCCATCAGCGGCAGGATGAACCCCGCGACGCCCAGCAGCCACCACAGCGGCAGCAGGGGGAAGAGGACGACGAGCGGCCAGGCCGCGTGGCGCCGTACGCGAGCCCGCGAGCCCGCAGACCCGGTGGCCGCCCACGGGGGGCGAGCAGCAAGGCTCACGGGGTCGAACGACGGCAGGGGCATCGACGAGGGCGGCGAGGGTCGGGGGAAGCGCCGTAGCGCGAGCCTAGCAGTGGGCCTGGCCTGCGGGAACAGCCGAACGACCTCGTCCGAACGGCGGTGGATGCCCTCAGCGGAGCGAGAGGCGATGGGCCCGCGCGGCGGGCCACGACGCCCGGGGCGGGCGTTGGCGCTCGGCCTCGCGATCAGCCACGTACCGGGCGGTCGCGAACCATCCTTCGGCGGCCTCGAGGTCGCCCGCGGCCACGGCCTCGGCATACGCCGTGGCGACTCGATCGAGGGTAGAGGCCCTGAACTTCACACCGGTGGTATCGACCGGCGCAACCGCGTTTCTTGAGGCCCGCCTATGGGTATAAGCCGTTCGGACCTGTATGAATAGGCCTTCGGTGGTTGCGACGGTTAGCCCGAACGGCCTATCATCGGTCCCGTATCGAGGCCCTCGTCCGAGGGCCGTACAGGCGACAGAAGGGATCCACCAGCATGAAGCGGATGGCCGGAATCCTCGTGGGGGCCGTCGTCATGGTTCTCACGCTGGCGGGTACCGCGCTCGCGGACTACACGAACAGCCCCAGCCCGACCACAGTGGTGAGCGGCAGCGGCGGAGGCACCGCCTTCACGGGTGGCAACGTCTCCACCCCGCTCCTGGTGGCGGCGATCCTTGTGGTCGTCGGGCTCGTGGCGTTGTTCGTGGCCCGCCGTCGCGCGGCCCACGCCGCCTAACCATCACGATCGCTTTCGGAACGCCTCGGGGTAGCCCCGGGGCGTTCCTGCGTGTCGTCGACGTGTTCGTCGGGAGCGGAGCGCTAGAACGGGAGGTCGCGCGCGAGATCGCGCCACCACCGCAGCGGGACCGGCGCCGAGAACCGGACCTCCAGCTCGAGCCGGGGCCCCGGCGTGCCGCGCCACACCGCGGTCGCGCCGTCTACCGCCATCTCCTCGCTCGTCCACGTGATCCGCGTCCCCTCCGGGGCATGGATCGTGACCGAGACCTCGGTGGGCTCGATCGAGGTCTGCGTGAGCACCGTGAGGCGGTAGCTCCCGCCCGACGAGTTCCCCGTCCACACTCCGTCGCGCTTGGTGACGAGGCGCAACGTGCCGGTGTCCCCCGAGGGGATCGTGAAGAAGTCCTGGTACCAGGGGAAGCCGAGCTCGGAGCCCACGCGCATGCCCTGGTCGCGTCCGTCACGCTGGGCCTCGACGAGGTCGCACGGATCGGGGCAGCTCACCGTGAGGAGCGCGATGTTGTCGCCGGGATCGCCACCGGCGGCTAGCGGATCGATCACGAAGCCCGGCAGCCCCCGATCGGGCGCGTCGTTGCGGATCGCCACGGACGTCGTTCCGATCGCTTCGCCCGTGCCACCCAGCACCACGTCGTAGTCGACCGTTCGATGGGCATAGAAGTCCACCTTGCTGCCCGAGCGGCTGTTCAGCACGACGGCGACCATGTCGCCCGGGGGAGCGGCGAAGGCGCCGTCCGCATGGGCGAGGGCGAGGCCCTCCTGCATCGTCGTGTCCGTGGTGTAGATCTTCAGGTGCCCTCCGGCCACCGCGTCGGCGACGGCGCGCAGCCGCGCCACCCCGTGGCCGTCCATCCCGAGGAAGCGTTCGAACGCGCCGCCCGCCACCGCGCCGAGCAGTCCCTTGCGCTCGAGGGACGCGCCCGGGAAGCGGATGTAGGCCTCGTTCGTCATGAAGTCGACGACGTTGCCGGCCCCGAGCGTCACACCGAGGCTCGGGATCTTCGTCGGACCGGTCACGTCGAGGAGCTCTGCGAGCGCGAAGGGATCGGCGCTGAGCACCCCGTCGAGCGAGCGGCCCTCCACGATCTCGTAGGCCGCGAGCACCGCGCGAGCCGCCGAGGGGAAGTCGGGCGTCAGGTTCATGTTCCGCCAGAAACCGGCCCCGCCGTACTGGTCGTAGTTGCGGCGATAGTCGGGGTTCGGCGCGGGCACCTGACCCGGCGGGAGGTCGGGGAGCCGCTGGATCGGCTGGAACTCCGAGAACGAGAATCGCCCCCGCTCCACCGTGAGGATCGCCCAGGCACCCCAGATCCCGCCTGTGCCGCGCGCTTCCGCGGGGCTCTCGGCCACGAAGAAGTAGTGGCGGGGCCCCTGGGCGCCCGCGAACGAAGGCAGGCCATCGAGGAGAGAGGAGGTCGCATCCAGCGCGTCGGCGACGCGCCGCACGTCGCGGGCGGCCTCGAACCGCGCCTGCTCGACCGCTCCGACGAGCAAGGTCGACGGGGTGCCGTCGATCAGCTCCACCGCGTGATGCGCGTGCTGGGCTGCGCCGGCGATGTCGTCGCCCAGGCCGGCGATGGCTTCCAGCGGGATCACCCCGTTCTGCGGGGCGAGCGAGCCCAGTCCGTCGGGCAGCTGCGCGACGACGTCCACGAGCTGGGTGCCCGCGTCGGCGAGGTCCTGTCCCGCGAGCGCCACCCCCTCGGCCACGTCGACGTTGCGGCCCAGGATCGGGAGCGCCGCGAGCATGCCCGACGCGCCTGCGTGACTTGCGGCGGCGGCGTCGTCGAACCGCCGCCCCGCGTCTTCGAACGACGCGCGGGCGTCGCTGAGGTTGCCGTAGCTCACCGCCTGGCGCCCTTTGCGGAGCGCGGCAGCTCCCCCTTCGAGGTCGTGCCGCAGGCCGGTCGTCGCGACGATCGCGAAGGCGACCAGGGCCACGGCGCACAGAGCGATGACGCCTGCCGCCGCGATGATCCGCCCGAGCCAATGCCGTCTGCGAGGCTGCTCGACGGCTGTCGCCATGTCAGCTGGCGGAGCGGCGGCGGAGCGCCTCGAGCCGGCCGCCCAGCCTGCCGGCCTTGTTCCCGGCGCTCCACGTGTCCCCGGCGAGCGCGACGGGAGCCGGGCCTTCGCCGTATCCGTACTGCGCGCCGTAGTAGGCGTAGCCGGTCGAGCCGGCGTCGACGTTGTTCAGGACGGCCCCCAGGACCCGTGCTCCGACCTGGTCGAGCTGCGCCCGCGCCTGAACGACCGCTCCCCGCGGTGTGGCGCCGGCGTCGGCGACGTACAGCACGCAATCTACGAGCGGCGCCAGGACGAGCGCGTCGGCCACCGCGAGCACCGGCGGACAGTCGATCACGATGAAGTCGACGACCTCGCGCTGCTCGGCGATCAGTTCCTGCATGTCGTGCGACTGCAGCAGCTCGGTGGGGTGACTCGAGATCTTGCCGCTCGACATCACCCAGAGGTTGTCGATGCGTCCGCTGCGCAGGGACTCCCATGCACGCCGATCGCCCTCGAGCACCTCAGACAGGCCCCGGTCGCCGGCCAGACCGAAGAACTCGTGGACCCGCGGGCGGCGAAGGTCGGCCGAGACGAGCACGACCTTCTTGTCGGCCTGCGCGAGCGTCACCGCCAGGTTCGCGGCCGTGGTGCTCTTGCCCTCGCCGGCGAGGGCCGACACCACCATCACGCTCTTGATCCCGTGCTCGGCGGCCGCGACGAACATGCTGGTGCGCAAGGTCCGATATGCCTCGGCGGCGGGGCTGCGCGGCGATTCGAGCGTCACCAGGTGGGTCTCTCCGCGGTCGCGCCAGCCGGGCACGGTCGGGATCATCGTCATGACGGGAGCCCCGATCGTGCTCTCGAGATCGATGCGCCCATGCAGGTGATCGTCCATGCGCTCCCGCGCGAACGCGACGAGCACCCCGACGAGCATGCCGGCGAACAGCGCGAGGGCGACGTTCATCGGCAGGTTGGGGCTGCCCGGGGACCCTGGGGTCTCGGCCGCCGCGAGAACCTCGCCCGCGTCGATCGTGGTCGACTGCACCTGGGCCAGCTGCTGGTTCAGCAGGGCGATCGACGCGGAGCTCCCCTTGCTGCCGGCGAGGGCCGCGAGGCGTTCCTTGAGCACGGCGACCTTCCCGTCGATCGTCGCTCGTGCTTGTTGGGTCTTGTACTCGAGGTAAGCCTGCGCGATCGCGTTCGCGCCGCGGCCGGCGAGCCGCGCGTCTCGATCGCTGAACCGGACCTGGAGCACATCGGCATCCTTGGTGACGGTGACGTCGGTCGCGGCGACCATCTCGCGGGGCGTGAGCCCCCCGCCCATGCCATCAGCGGCGAGCGCCGCGACGGGAACCGACATCGCGATCTGCCGTTCGTTCTCCACGTTCAGGGTCTGGGGCGACGTGGTATCGCCGACGGCCAGGATCGGCGGGCGGACCAGGACCTCGGCGGTGGCCGAGTAGATGCGTGGTTGCACAGCGGTCCACGCCACCGCGCAGCCGACGGCGACGAGCGCGACCACCCCCACCAGCTTTTTACGCCGGCGGAGCACGCCAGCGTAGTCGCGAAGGTCGAGGAAGGCGCTGTCCGTCTGCGACGGGGTGGTCCAGGAAGGTGTCTGCATGGGTTGCATTCCGTCACGGGCTGCGCTCAGCGGCGGAGCGTTCCCGCAGGTCGAGGGGAGGGTATCACCGGCCTGCCCAGCCTATGGACCCGTTGCGCGAACCGCATCGGGCGACAGGTGATGGCCCTTGGGCCGATCGCCCTAGGCCACGTGCGCGTCGACCGGTGCGCCGAGGGGCCGCTGCTAGGCTCTCGCGCCATGGAGGTCGCGTATCAAGGGGAGCCGGGCGCGTACAGCGAGCGCGCCGTGCGTTCGCTGTTCCCCGACGCCACGCCGATGCCGTGCGACACGGTGCGTCTCGTGTTCTCCCGCGTGACGAGCGGCGAGGCCGGTTTCGGCGTGGTGCCGCTCGAGAACTCGCAGGCGGGCTCGGTGAACGAGGTCTACGACCTCCTGCAGCACACCAGCTTGTTGCATATCGTCGGTGAGGCCGTCGTGAGGGTCGATCACGCGTTGCTCGCGAGCCCGGGCAGCCGGCTCGAGGGGATCCGGCGCGCGTACTCGCATTGGCAGGCACTCGCGCAATGCGAGGAGTTCCTGTCGTCGATGCGCATCGACCCGGTCCCCGTGCACGACACGGCGGGCGCGGCCCGGATGATCGCCGAGCGAGGCAATCACGAGGACGCCGCGATCGCGAGCGTCGACGCCGGAACGCGGATGGGTCTCGCCGTCCTCGCCGAGCGGATCCAGACCGAGAAGGAGAACTTCACGAAGTTCGCGGCGATCGGCATGAGCGACCCGCGGCTGGCCGAAGCCGACAAGACCTCGCTCGTGATGGCCGTGCTCGACGAGCCGGGCTCCCTGCTTGCGTCCCTCGCCCCGTTCGCCGCGCGAGGCATCAACCTGCACAAGTTGGAATCTCGCCCCCGCCGGGGCAAGCCTTTCGAATACGTGTTCTACGTCGACCTGATGGCGGCTGCCGATGACGACGATGTCCGCGATGCGCTCACCGAGGTGGCCGCGCACACGTCGCTGCTGCGCGTGCTCGGCTCCTACGCCTCGGCCGGCGACCCGGTCTGACGTCGGCACGGCTCGCCGGTCGCCCTGAACTCGCGGTTAGCATGAGCCGATGTCCTCTGCCCTTCCGTCGATCACGCCACGCACCGCGGTCGTGCTGGCCGTCGCCGCCGCGCTCGTGGTGGCGGTGTTCGGGGTCGCCGTGGTGCGGGGCGGTCAGGGCGGGGGCGCGCCGAACGGGACGATGCCGTCGCCGGCCGAGTTCCGGATGCCCGGCCCGGCCAACCGTGGCTTCGCGGGGCTGACGACGTTCCGCGGCAACGACTCCCGGTCCTACTACGGCGAAGGCCCGGTCCCGCGCGCCCCGGTGGTTCGCTGGCGCGAGCCGGCGGCCAAGATGTGCATGACCTCGATGGTCGGGATCCAGCGCGACGAGTGGTGCGGCACGGGCTGGACCGGACAACCGAACGTGATCGAGCACGATGACGGCTCCGTCGAGGTGCGCGAGGGTGCCTATGACGGCGCCTATCACTTCGTCGACGGGCTCACGGGCCTGCCCGTGCGTCCCTCGCTGCAGACGCGCGATCTCGCGAAGGGGTCGGCCACCTCCGACCCCGACGGGTTCCCGCTGTACTACGCGGGTTCGCGCGACAACTACCTCCGCGTGGTGGCGCTCGACCGGGCCGAGCCCACCGTGCTGTGGCAACTCAACGCCGACATCTCGGCGCCCAACCCGCTCCGCAACAACGACTGGGACGGGGCGGCCCTCGTGGTGGACGACTACCTGATCGAAGGAGGCGAGAACGGCTGGTGTTACGTGGTCCGGCTCAACCGCGGCTACGACGCGAAGGGCCTCGTGACGGTCGACCCGGTGGTGGTGGCTACGATACCCGGCTTCGACCAGCAGCTCCTCAACGATATCGGGGACCGCGAGGTCTCGATAGAGAACTCGGTCGCGTTCCGCGACGGGGTCGTGTACTTCGCGAACTCGGGCGGTCTGATCCAGGGGTGGGACATCTCGGATCTGCTCGCCGGCGGCACGGGGTTCGAGCAGGTGTTCCGCTTCTGGGCGGGCGACGACATCGACGCGTCGCTCGTGCTCGACGGCCAGGGGTTCATCTACGCGGCGGCCGAGTACCAGCGATTCAACGATCGGTCGCGCGAGGTCGGTCAGCTGCTGAAGCTCGATCCGTCATCGCCCGATCATCCGCTCGTGTGGTCGATCGCCGCGCGCGAGATCGGCTTCGAAGGGGCGGGTGGGAGCTGGTCCACCCCGGCGCTCTACGGCCCGGTCGTCTACTTCTCCACGGCGGCCGGCCGCGTGCTGCAGGTCTCGCGGGAGACCGGACAGATCGTGCACGAGTGGGCGGTGAGCGCCCCGTCGATCGCCTCGCCGGTCGTCGTCGACGGCGTGCTGATCCTGGGCGACTGCACCGGCGACGTGTATGCGTGGGACGTCGCGGACGTGAGCGTCGAGCCCACCCTTCTGTGGAAGATCCATCTCGACGGGTGCGTGGAGTCGACCCCGGCCGTCTGGAAGGGATGGCTCTACTTCGGGACCCGTCAGGGGTACCTGTACGGGTTCGCCGACGCGGAACCCTGAGCCCGCGCCGCGGGAAACGGCATGCCCGGGTTCGACCGGTGACGGGGGTCAGAACACCTGGGGGAAGAGCTGCTTGATCTCCGCCGTCCGCCACAGGACCAGGGCCACCGTCACGCCGATCACCGCGAGCGAACCGAGCGCGAACGTGAAGCGTCGGACCGAGGGCCTGCCGTATCCCTCGGCAGCGAACCCCATCAGCAATCCCGCGACGAACCCGCCGGCGTGCGCGCGCCAGTCGATCGCGCCGCCCGAGGAGAACCCGATGAAGGCGTTGATCAGCAGGATGAAGAGCGCGCTCCGGAGGCGCGCGGCGCCCAGCGCGGTGTGGCGTCGCTTCCAGTTGCACGCCACCAGCGCGCCGAACACCCCGAACACGGCCCCCGAGGCCCCCACCGCGACGGTGGTCACCCCGGGCATGAACGCGTACGAGGCGGCGCTCGCGGCGAGCCCGGTCAGCAGATAGACGGTCGCGAACCGCACCCGGCCGAGCTCTTGCTCGACGACCGTGCCGAAGATCCAGAGCGCGTAGGCGTTGAAGGCGAGGTGCAGCAGGCCCGCGTGCAGGAACATCGCCGTGAACAGCCTCCACGTCTGCCCGGTGGCGATCCCGATCACCGGGCTGTCGGCGGAGAGCTGGGCGAGGCCGACCGCCCCACCCATCTTGATCAGCACCGGCGGGAGCGGCCCCTCCAGGAGCGCCGCGGCGCCCCCTTGGATCACTTCGAGGACATAGGCCGCCGCGATCGCGACGAGCAGCACGACCGTCACGGAGGTGGCCTTGGCGTTCGCGACGGCGATCCGGCGTCCGGGGCCTTGCCGGAACTCTCGGCGCGCCTCGTCCACGCACGTCGGACAGTGGTGTCCGACGGGGGCCGACCGCATGCAGTCGGGGCAGATCGGACGTCCACACCTCGTGCAGTGCACCCCGGTCGAGATATCGGGGTGGCGGTAGCACCGTTCCACCGAGGATGGCGGCGGCGGCAACGTGGGGTCGATATCCATCGCACCATCGTACGGGCGAGCCGCCCGGGCGACGGGAGGGACCCGCCCGCTCCGATCGCGGGTTCCGACGTTTGCGAAGGGTGTGTGGGGGTAGACACGGGGAAACGTTCCCCGGTGGCGACTCGATCGGGGTCTATCATCGGCCCAGATCGGCGAGGAGTAGCAGCGTGTCCGGCACCACGACCGCACTGCGCCATGAGGCGTTGTTCTATGACGGCGACGACGGCTTCGCCGAGCGCACGGGCGCGTTCATCCGCGACGGGCTGCGCGCAGACGAGGTCATCCTGATCGTGGTGGCCGCCGCCAAGGCCGACCTGCTCCGCGACGGTCTGGGCGAGGACGCCCGCCTCGTTCGCTTCGCCGATATGGCTGAGGTCGGTCGCAACCCCGCGCGCATCATCCCCGCGTGGAGTGCGTTCCGAACCGAACAGGTCGAGGCCGGCCGGGCGTTCCGCGGGGTCGGAGAACCGATCTGGGCCGGCCGGACCGCCGACGAGCTCGTCGAATGTGAGCGCCACGAGGCGCTGCTCAACCTGGCCTTCGCCGACGGTCCCGCCTGGACGCTCGCCTGTCCGTACGACGTCGGCGCGCTCGCGCCCGAGGTGCTGCGGGAAGCCGAGCGCAACCACCCGATCGTCACCGAGGACGGTGTCGGTAGGGAGAGTCCGACCTTCGCGTGGCCCGACGCGTCGATCCCGTTCGACCGTCCGCTGCCCGAGCCACCCGGCTCGACCCCCGTGCTGATCTTCGGGGGCGACTCGCTCGATCAGGTCCGTGAAGTGGTCCGCCGCGCAGCGTCGGCGGCAGGACTCGACGCCGCGAGGACCGCCGATCTCGTGCTCGCGGCGAACGAGGTCGCCAGCAACAGCCTGCGCCACGGAGGAGGCCGCGGCACCATCCGGGTGTGGCGGGGCGACGACGCAGTGCGGTGCGAGATCCGTGACGCAGGGCTGATCGCCGATCCGCTCGTGGGTCGCGAGATCCCGACCTCAGAGCAGACGTCGGGATTCGGTCTGTGGCTCGTTAATCAGCTGTGCGATCTCGTGCAGGTGCGCACCTCGTCCGGCGGCTCGGTCGTGCGGATGCACATGCACCTGGGTCGATAGTCGACGGCCGACGGCCTCAGCCTGGGGGCGGTGCGCTCCCGGCTCCCGGCACGCAGATCGTGATCGCGCCCGGCTCGATCTTCACCTTGAGCTTGCGGACCGCCGGGCGATCGCCGCCGTCCAGCTCGTACGGGATCTTGCGGTCGAGCTTGACCTTGATCGTGCGGCCGGTCGTGCTGTGCACGAAGGGCGACCGTTCGGTCTGCCCCACCGCGGTCCGCCCTATCGTCCTGGCCCACTCGACGATGCCCTTGGCGGTCACGACGCCGATCTCGAGCCGCCCGTCGTCCGGGCTCGCGTCCTCGAACGCGCGGATGCCTCCGAGGATCTGGCCGACGTTGCCGAACAACACGCAGCTGGCCTTCCCCTTGTACCAGCGCATGCCGTCGACCTCGATCCGCGTGCGCATCTGGCGCTCCCGCAGATGCTTCGCGCTCGTGATCACGTACGCGAGGCTGCCGATCTTGTCCTTCATCCCCGCGTCGGCGTCTCGGATCATGAAGGCATCGAGCCCGGTGCCGGCCATGACCGCGAATCGCTCGCCGTTGATGCGGCCGACATCGATCGGGCGGCGATCGCCACGCAGCCCCACGTCCACGGCCTGCTCGATGTCCTGGGGGATCCCGAGGTTCGTGGCGAGCAGGTTGGCCGTGCCCGCCGGGACGATGGCGATCGACACGTCGGAGCCCGCCAGGGTGTCGATGCAGCGCTGCACCATCCCGTCGCCGCCCCAGACGAACACCAGGTCGGCGCCGCGGTCCACCAGCTTCTTCACGCGAGCGGGCGCCTTCTTGCTCTTCGGTACCTCGGCCCAGAGCGGGTCGGTGACGGCGTGCGCCGCAAGGGCCCGGCGGAGTTCGGCGGGCCCTCCTCCGAGGGTCTTGCCGGTGTGCACGATGACCGCGACCGTCGTCACGACGCGGCACCCGGTGCGACCGACTCGGCCGGCCGGTGGGTACCGAGCGACGTGCGGCCCTGTTCGTTGCCGTCATCTTGCGCCGCTCCCGGGCCGACCGCGTAGGTCGCAACCATGAGCGCGCCCACTCCCAGCAGTCCGCCGGCGATCACATCGGTCGCGTGGTGCATGCCCGCGTAGACGCGTGCAAGCGCCACGCACACGGGGATCGCTACCGCGACGGCCCAGAGCAGCGCCCTGAGGGCCGGGCGCTGCAGGTGAGGACTGAGCAATAGGGCGAGCCCCACGTAGAGCGCGACGGAGGCGGCCGTGTGCCCCGAGGGAAAGCTCGAGGTGGGCGGCGACGGCTCGAGCCGGGGGACCGTGGGCCTCGATCGGTCCACGACGAGTGTGGTCGTCAGGAAGACGCTCACTTCGATCGCGAGCGCGAGCACCAGGAATCCGGCATCCCGCCACCGCCGGGCGAGCGCGAGGCCGATGACGACCACCGCGGCGATCGCCACCACCGTCCCGGTCATCGCGATCAAGGATCCGGCGTGCGACCAGTCGTTCAGCGTGGGCGTGCGCCGGGCGAGGAACCAATCGTTGACCGATTCGTCCCAGCGACCGAGCGGTCCCTGCAACAACCCGTAGGTCAGCGAGAGCCCGATTCCGACCAGGAGGGACGCGAGCACCAGGTAGCCGGCGGCCCCCACGCCGAGTGCGAAGCGCACCGGGCGACGTTCTCGATGCGAAGGGGCGCTGCGATCGATCGGGTGTGTGCGCATGCCCAATGGTGCACCCTGGCCGCGTTCTCTAAACATCCGAGACCAAGATCGTTGCGCTCGAAGGGAGGATCGAGCGTTTGCCCGCCGCGGTTCCGGGGGAGGGATGACCCATGGATACCTCAATGCGCACGCATCGGCCGAGCCCCGACCTCGCATCAACTCCCCGAAGCACAGGAGACGTGATCACCGACGTGATCCGCCGGTTCCGCGCGGCCGACGGCACCAGTCACGCCCGAGCGCTCGCCTACCAGGCCGTGCTCGCCGTGATCGCGGGGTTCATCGCGATCGTCGGCGTCTCGAGCCTGCTCCGCGTGCGTGAGGTCCGCAGCGTCGTGCAGCACATCGTGTCGAGCGTGTCGCCGGGTCCATCCGGCCGGTTGCTCCAGGAGGCCGCGACCCAGGGGGCCACGAACGGGACGACCGCCGTGATCCTCGGTTTGGCCGCCGCCCTGATCACCGGGATGTTCGCGGTGGCGCAGGTGGAGCGCAGCGCCGATCGTCTCCAGGGGATCGAGACCGACCGACCGACCGCGCGCCGGTACGGGCTCGCCTTCGTGCTCGCGATCCCGGTGGGTGCCCTGCTCGCGACGGGCGGCCTCATGATCGGGGCAGGAGCGGCCGTCACCGACGCGCTCGGTCTCACGGGTGCGGGGGCGCTGGCCTGGGACGTCGTGCGCTGGCCGCTCGGCCTGGTGATCGTGGGGGCGGGGCTCCTGTTGCTTCTTCGAGTGGCACCGTCGGGCCGGCTCGGATCGACGCGACACCTGATGGTCGGCACGGCCGTGGCCCTCGTCTTGTGGGCGGTGTTCACAGGGCTGCTGGGCGCGTACTTCGCGGTGTCGAGCTCGGCGAGCCAGACCTACGGCCCGCTCCTGTCGGTGGTTGCCCTGATGCTCTGGGCCCTCCTGACGTCGTTCGCGCTGCACCTGGGCATCGCCACCACGGTCGAGCTCGAGCGTTGATCGGGGGACACGAGGACGATCGTCAGGAGGTCGGCAGGCTGTCGAGCGCGGCGGCGACCTCATTCGGGTCGAACAGCGGTCCCCACCGGTCGAGGATCGTGCCGTCGCCGCCGATCAGGTAGAGCCAGGGCTCGGTCAGATCGCCGTTGCGGAGCAGCCAGTCGGCCGCCGCCTCGTTCACGATGCTCTTGTCGTATTCCTTCCAGATCTCGATGTGGATGAACGCGGCCTGCCCCGCGTGATCGGCCGCGAGCGCCTGCACCGCCTCCAGGGTGGGGCCGCAGAACAGGCTCTGGCAGTAGACGGGCGTCGCGAACAGCACCAACGCCGGGGTCCCCGACGCGATCGCCCGCGCGATCGTGGTTCGGTGGAGCTCGGGGTCGGGGATCGACGCGCCGTCTTGGGCCTGAGAGTCGAGCGCGGCGGGCGCGATCCCCTTGTCCCCGATCACGTGGTTCTTCGTCTTCAGCGCTCGGTCGCCCGGAGCCGGGAGGGAGGGCTCGGAGCGCACCTGGAAGGTGGCCGTGAGCGACTGCGTTCCGATCCCGTCGATGTCCGCCGTCACGCGGGTCTCGTACACGCCCGGCTCGGCGAACCGCACCTCGTGGTTCACGTACACCCCGCGGGCATCGGCCGGGGCGGTGAGCGACGGGACACCGGCGTCTCGTCCCACGCCGGTGCCCGGAGCGGCCACGTAGGTGGCCGCGAAGGTGCCCTCTGGCACACCCTCCTGTGCGGCGGCGGAACCATCGACACCGAAGTAGGAGAAGGTCAGGTTCACGCTCCCGAAACTCACGAGCTTCACGCCGGCGTCGGCGGAGGCGAAGATCCCCAGCTCGAAGTCCTGGGGAGCACCGACGAACAGGTCCGGGCTCGCCACCTGGGCTGCGAGGTTCGACTGGGCCCCGGACGCGCCGACCGATCCGCTGGTCGCTCCACTCGACGAGGATCCATCGGACGAGCATGCCGCGACGAGCAGAGCGAGGGCGACCAGGAACGCGGTGCGGCGGACCGAGGAACGCATCATGCCCCCACTATCTCGCGCGTCGCGGTGAACGACCCCCGGCGGGAGCGTCCGATCGACCGATGATCTCGCGCTCGAACTCGATCAGGAACCGTTTGCGATCGGTGTGGCGACCGTAGCCGCCGATCGTTCCGCCCGCGTGCACCACACGGTGGCACGGCACGAACAGCTCGATCGGGCAGCGGTTGAGCGCGTTGCCCGCAGCCCGGCCGCCGCGGGAGCTCCCCGCCATCTGGGCGACATCGCCGTAGGTCCAGAGCTCGCCGTAGGGGATCGAGGCGACGATCTCCAGGACGCGCCGACCGAATCCCCCTGGGCCGAGCGTTAGGTCGATCGGGGTTTCGAACGCGCGACGGGTCCCCGCGAAGTACCCCTCGACCTCCCGCCGCACGGACGCGAGGCGCCGCGGCGCGGGGACGACGCGCTGGCCCAGCCGTGCCTCGGCCTCCGCGAGCGCGGCATCGGCGCCCGCCTCGCCCGCCGAGTCGTCGTCGTGGAACCAGGTCGTCGCCACGCCCCGATCGGTGACGACCGCGGTGAAGGCCCCGATCGGGGTCGCGGCCGTGACGCGAGCGGCTCTCACACGGGCGGCCACGGGTACGGCCTCCCGGGCCCCGGCTCGGGGAAGCGGCCGTCGGCGAGGATGCCGGCGGCGCGATCGCGCATCGCCGTGATCTCCTCGGGGTCGAGCAGGGCGCCGAGCTCGGCCGCCACTTCGCCCCCCTCGAGCTCGTCGCGGAACCGGCCGAGGTCACCGAGCAGCGCGGGCGCGATCGGTTCGCCGATGTGCTCCCAGATCACCGTTCGGAGCTTGTCGGGCTCCTCGCTGAAACACACCCCGTGGTCGATCACCCAGATCGTGCCGTCCTCGCCGAGCAGGCAGTGGCCGCCCTTGCGGTCGGCGTTGTTGATCACCACGTCGAAGAGCGCGATCCGGCGGAAGTCGTCGTTGCGTTCGGGCTCGAGCGTGAAGTAGTGCGCCTCGGGATCGAAGGCCATGAACCGTTGGACCGAGCCGATGCCCTCGGGTCCGTCACGCAGGATCGTCGGGGGGACGTTCGGCCACCCCAGCGCGCGCGCCACGACGTAGGCCGCCACCTCGCGCCGGCACAGGGTGCCCTCGGGAAAGTCCCACAGCGGGATCTCGCCGCGCCGCGGCTTGTACACGACGAGCACGGCGTCCTCGCCCGCGCCGGCACGCGCGAGGAAGGTGTAGTTCGAGGACCGGGGGAGGAGCCCGAGGATCTCGAGGTCCCCGGTGGCCATCGCCGCTGGGACCGCGGGGTCGCTCAGTCCCGCGCGGAGTGCCCGTTCATCGCTGGACACGCGTGCCCTTCCGGGTCGAGCGGGTTACCGCAGAACTGACAGGTCGGTCGTCCGCGGTCGGCGACCGACGCCCCGTAGCGCGAACACGCGAACATCTGCTCGCGAGTGGCCCAGAACCGCACCACTTCAGGCTCGTCGACCAGGAGCGACCGCGGATCGTCGTCCTCGACCTCGGGCTGGAACTCCTCGGCCTCGAGCAGGAACATGTCGCGGTCCTCGTCGAAACCGATCGTGAGCTTGCCTGCGCGGAACCGTGGCTCGACGGGCTCTTCGATCGCGAGCTCCGCGTCGGGCGGGCCGATACCGGTCTCGAGCTCGAGCGTGGCGAGCAGCTCGATGATCGAGGCCGCCAGCAGCTGGATCTGCTGCTTCTCCACGACGATCGAGATCACCTCGTCGCCCGTCCGCGCCTGCAGGTAGAACACGCGGGCGCCCGGCTCGCCGATCGCGTCGGCGGTGATGCGGTCCACGGGCCCGAAATCCATGCGAACTATCCTCGCAGGTTCCGGCGCGACGGCGTCTTCGTGACGGGCTTCGCCCCGGCGACGCGGGGCGGCGGCGCGAACCGCTCGAGCCCGCCCGTGTCGTTGACCAGCAGGACCCGAGGGATCCCGCCGCCGAGCTGGATCACCGAGACCGACGCCGTGTCGATCGACGTGCGTTGGAAATGATCGAGGTGCGCGCCGCTGTAGTGCGCGACCAGGATCCGCACGAGGTCTCCGTGGCTCGCGACCGCCACGTTGCCCTTCGGGTGGCGGGCCGCGATGCGCTGCACCTCGCCCACGATCCGCTCGTGCGCCTCGGTGAACGCCTCTCCGTCAGGGAACCGGAACTGCGACGGCGTGCGCTGGACGGTCGTCCAGTCGCGGGCCTTGCGGAGTGAGGCCAGCGTGCGGTTCGTCCATCGCCCCGCGTCCATCTCGATCAGCGCATCGCTCGGGCGCACGTCGAGACGTTTCGCCGTGGCCAGCGGCTCGACGGTCTGTACGCATCGCTCGAGGGGGCTCGAGTAGATCGCGGCGAGTCTGACCGGCTCGAACCGGGCTGCGAGCGCTTCCGCCTGCGCACGGCCGCGGTCATCCAGGTCGATGCCGGGGGTGCGTCCGTACAGGCGGGTGCCGGTGAGCCCGGTGAGGCCGTGGCGGATCAGGAAGAGGGTGGTCATCCGGGGAGGGAGCATACGGGGCCGCTCGACGGCGTGCCCGTTCGAACGGAGCGCGCGCAGGGTGGTTGGGTCGCATGCTTGGCCTAGTTCGGTGCGTTCTCCGAGCGGCCGCAGGAGTACGCAGCGTGGCGGGACCGTTCACTGAACCGTTGAACGCGGAGTGGGATGCCGGAGTCCAAGGGAGGCCGGCGATTCGATCACGTCATGTGGCGAGCGGGACGCGGACCGTGAACGTTGTGCCCGATCCCAGCTCGCTCTCTACCGCGACGACAGCGCCCAGGTTCTCCGCCACGTGCTTCACGATCGCGAGGCCGAGTCCAGTACCCCCCGTCTCACGGGAGCGCGCGCGGTCCACGCGGTAGAAGCGCTCGAAGATCCGCGGCAGGTCCTTGCTCGGGATGCCCACGCCGCTGTCGGCGACGACGAGCACGGCATCCGTGCCGTCGATCGTGACCGACACGCCGACGCGGCCGCCGCTGGGCGTGTAGCGGACGGCGTTGTCGATCAGGTTCCGCATCAGAAGCCCGACATCGCGGACCGAACCCAGCACGCCTGCGGCCTCGCCGCTCACCATGAGGTCCAACGACACGCCCTCCTCTTCTGCGACCTCACGCGAGCGTTCTACTTCCTCGGTGGCGATCGCTGCCAGCAGCACGCGGTGACGGGCGTCGCTTCCGGTCTCGAGGCGAGAGAGGTCGAGGAGATCCATGACGATCCGCGAGAGCCGCCGGGCGTCCCGCTCGAGCTGGTTGGCGAACCGGGCGACCGCATCAGGGTCGTCGGCGGCGGCGTCGCGGAGCGTCTCAGCTGCCGCCTGGATCGCCGCTGCAGGCGTCTTCAGCTCGTGCGAGGCGTTCGCGACGAAGTCGCGACGAACCGCGTCGAGCCCGCGAGGCTCCGTCACGTCGGTAACGACCACCAGGACCGAACCGTCCTCGCCCGCCGGGGTCGCCACGACGCGGAGCCACCGTGTCGGTGTGCCGAGCTCGATCTCGACCGAGCGGGTGACCCGCTCGCGGGCGGACTCCTCGATCGCCTGACGAGCCGGGAGCGGGAAGACCTGGGAGAGGCCATTGGGCCGCATGCCCAGGTGCTGCAGGAGTGCGTCGTTGGCGAATGCCGTTCGCTCCTTTCCGTCCAAGAGGAGTACACCCTCCTGCATCGTGGACAGGATCAGGTCTTGGACGCGCCGGTCTTCCTGGGCGCGGCGTTCACGGCGATCGAGCGCCTCCTGGGCCGCGCGCGCCACCCGCGCGGCCCGCTCCACAGCGGCTGTGTGAGAGCGTCGCCCGACGAGGATCCCGACGCCGAGGCCGGCGAGCGCGAGCGCGGCATCGGCGACCAGGGCGGAGGGGTCCATCCCGCGCAGTGTAGAGGCGGTGATCCCGGTCGCCGCGCGGGAAAGGACGAGCTCTACCGCGTTCACCTGGCGTTCATGTTGCGGTAACCGGGGGGTCACGTTGGCTCCCTAGATTCACTCTCGGTATCCCCACGGAGGAGGAATCGGAATGCGCAAGAAGCACAGAACGTTGGGCGGGGTCGCCGCCACGTTGGCGCTCGCGGTGGTCGCGGCCGCGTGCAGCAGCAACGACAGCAGTTCCACGGCGGGTGGCGACAGCGGGTCGGCGGCGAGCCCCGTGACCGGGTCGATCGTGATCTCCGGTTCGTCGACCGTTCAGCCCATCTCGTCGTTCGTCGCCGAACTCTTCAACCAGACCAACCCGGACGTCTCGATCAGCGTCGACGGCCCGGGCACCGGCGACGGGTTCGTCCTGTTCTGCAAGGGTGAGACCGACATCAGCGACGCGTCTCGCCCGATCGAGCCCGAAGAGGTGAAGGCCTGCAAGAAGGCCAACATCGACTACACCGAGCTCGAGGTCGGCCTCGACGGCATCACCGTCATGACGAACCCCGCGAACTCGGGCGTCGAGTGCCTGAACCTCGGCGACCTCTACGCCCTGTTTGGGCCCGAGTCTGCGGGTATCGACACCTGGTCGGGCGCCGACAGCCTCGCCCAGCAGGTCGGCGGCAACGGCGGGTTCCCGGACGCACCCCTCGAGATCACAGCGCCCGGTGAGGAGTCGGGCACGTACGACTCCTTCATCTCGCTGGCCGGGATCGAGGACACCGCCCTCGCACAGGGCGTGCCCGAGGACCAGGCGGCCTCGCTCCGTAACGACTACACGGCGTCGCCCGACGACAACGTCATCATCACGGCGACGGAGGGCTCCGACAGCGCGCTTGGGTTCGTGGGTTTCGCCTACGCGCAGAACGCCGCGGACCAGGTGAAGGAGATCCAGGTCGACGGTGGGAGCGGATGCGTGGCGCCGACCACGGCCACGATCGAGGACGGTTCGTACCCGCTCAGCCGGTCCCTGTACATCTACGTGAACAACGCCAAGCTGGCTGCCAGCCCGGCGCTGAAGGCGTTCGTCGACTACTACGTCAGCAACGACGGGCTGAACACGGCCGTCACGGAGACGGGGTACGTCCCGCTTCCGGCCGACCGCGTCTCCGCGACGCAGGCCGCGTGGAGCACGGCATCCGGTTCCTGATCGTGCCGCTCTACCCCAGGGAGCCGGGCGCAGCGCGCCCGGCTCCCTTTTCCCTAGGATGACGTTCGCATGGCCTCGATGCCGATCGACCCAAAGGTGACCGCCACCTCCCTCGCCGGGAATCCCCGCCGCCGGCGCAAGGAGGCGTTGATTCGTGCCGGCCTGATCGCGGCCGCGATCGTCTCCTTGGCGGTCAGCCTGGCCATCGTGCTCAGCCTTGCCGGCGAGGCCCTCATCTTCCTGAGCAGGGTCGATCCCTCCACGCTGTGGAGCGGCATCTGGTCGCCGCGGCGTGGCGACTTCGGCATACCGGTGCTCCTGGCCGGCACGCTCTGGGTGGCGGTGATCGCGATGGCGATCGCGGGGCCGCTCGGTCTAGGCGCCGCGATGTACCTCTCGGAGTACGCCAGCCCGCGCGTCCGTCGCCGGCTCAAGCCGATCATCGAGACGCTCGCGAGCATCCCGAGCGTGGTGCTCGGCTACTTCGCGCTCCAGGTGATCAATCCACAGATCGTTCAGAACCTGATGGGCGCTACGAACACCTTCACGATCATGGCGGCGGGCATCGGTGTCGGAATCTTGACGATCCCATTGGTGGCGTCGGTCGCCGAGGACGCGATGCACGCCGTTCCTGACGCGCTGCGCGAGGCCGCCTACGGCATCGGCGCCAAACAGCGAACCGTCACGATCCGCGTGGTGTTCCCTGCTGCGATCTCGGGTGTCGTGGCCGGGTTGATCCTCGGCTTCTCACGGGCCGCGGGCGAGACGATGGTGGTGGCGATTGCCGCGGGCGCGACGGGTCAGGCGCCGCTGCGGCTCAATCCGATGTTGCCCGGCCAAACGATGACGGGCGCGATATCGTCGCTCGCGATCGGCTCCGACAGCGTGAAGACCACTGATGTGACTGCCGTCAATCCGTTCGACGCCCTCTATTTCGTGGGGCTGCTCTTGTTCATCATCACGTTCTCGCTGAACCTCGTGAGCGAACGGTTCGTGCGGCGCGTCAGGAAGAACTACTGATGTCGACGCTGGGAGCATCGACGACCACCACCCGCGCGAGCGTCGAAGCGGCGCTCAGCGGACGCAAGCGCGACATCGGGGGGAAGGTGTTCAGCGCGCTGATGATGTCCGCCCTGCTGCTCTCCCTGTTCATCTTGCTCATCCTGCTCGTCTCGGTCCTCCAGGAGGCGTGGCCGGTCCTGTCCACCCGGGGGATGGACTTCGTGACGAGCAACACGTCGCAGATCGACAGCCGCGCCGGCGTGCGGCAGGGGTTGGTCGGCTCGCTGATCCTGATCGGGTTCGTGGCCGTGTTCGCGATCCCGCTGGGCGTGGCGGCGGCCGTCTACCTCCAGGAATACGCGCGAGATTCCCGCTTGAACCGGCTGTTCATCACCAACATCCGTAACCTCGCGGGCGTGCCCTCGGTCGTGTACGGGATCCTTGGGCTCGTCGTCTTCGTGCAGGCGCTGCGGAGCATCACCGGCCCCGACGTGTACGGCCGCAGCTACATCTCCGGCGGTCTTACGCTCGCCGTGCTCGTGATGCCGATCGTCATCCTCATCACGATGGAAGCGCTCCGCGCGGTCCCGGTCGCGATCCGGGAGGCGGCCTACGGGGTGGGTGCCACACGCTGGGAGGTCGTGCGAAGCCATGTGCTTCCCTATGCCGCGCCGGGGGTCTTCACCGGCGCGATCCTTTCGCTTGCCCGGGCGTTCGGCGAGACGGCACCGCTGTTGCTCGTGGGTGCCGTTACCGGGTATCTGTCGTCCCCTTCCGGGCGCACTCCGGCCGAGATCCTGCAGGGCCAGTACACGGCGCTGCCGACGCAGATCTATGCGTGGTCGAAGCTGCCCGGACCAGGATGGCAAGAGAACACGGCGGCGGCTATCGTCGTGCTTCTCGTCGCCATCCTGGTCGTCAACACGCTCGCGATCATCCTGAGGAACCGATATGAACGGAAGTGGTGATGACTTGGAGACGACCGAGATCGAGCCGGTGCCGCCGTCGGCGACCGACGCGGGGGAGGCCGGACCCCTGAAGATCAAGATGCCCCGGGAGACCGCCGAGGACGGGGCCGCAAGGGAGACCGTCTTCGACGTCCGTGATCTCTCCGTCTACTACGGGGATTTCCGCGCCATCCGCGATGTGACCCTGCCGATCCTCAACCGCGAGATCACGGCGCTGATCGGCCCGTCGGGCTGCGGCAAGACCACGTTCCTCCGATGCCTCAACCGGATGAACGACCTGATCGAGGAGGCGCGGGTCGAAGGTACCCTCACCTATCACGGCGTGGATCTCTACGGTCCGCAGGTCGACGCGGTCGAAGTACGCCGCCGCGTCGGGATGGTGTTCCAGAAGCCGAACCC
>JANLXF010000028.1:0-12528 GCA_031364965.1 Actinomycetes bacterium
GCGGTTGTTGCTCCGGCGCCACACGAGCCGGACGGGTTTGTCGCGCACCTGCAGTGCCTCCATCGAGGACGTCGACAGGTTCTGCTGCATCACGACGAGCTCGCCGCCGGCGTCGAGCTCGACGCGGTAGCGGGTCACCGCACCCAGGTATACGACTTCGCGCACGTGCCCGGTTGCCGAGCACTCCTCCGCGTCGGCTCGACGATCGGGCTCGACCATCGCGATCTTCTCGGGCCGGATCGTGAAGGCGTGCGGATCGCCGGCGACCGCCGCCGCGGGCGCACCCTCGAGCACGTTGGACACGCCCACGAATCCCGCGACGAAGCCCGTCGCGGGGCGCTCGTAGACCTCCGCGGGGGTCCCGACCTGCTCGATCTTCCCGTGGCTGAACACCGCCATCCGGTCGCTCATCGTGAGCGCCTCTTCCTGGTCGTGCGTGACGTAGATGAAGGTCAGACCGACCTCCTGCTGGATCTGCTTGAGCTCCACCTGCATCTGCTGGCGGAGCTTGAGGTCCAGCGCGCCCAGCGGCTCGTCCAACAGCAGGACCTTCGGCCGCATGATCAACGCGCGCGCGAGCGCCACGCGCTGCCGTTGCCCTCCCGAGAGCGCGGCGGGCTTGCGGGCCCCGAACGACTCGAGACGCACCATCTCGAGCGTTGCCTCGGCGCGGCGGCGGCGCTCCGTCTTGTCCACCTTTTGCACCCGAAGCCCGTATTCGACGTTCTCGCGCACGGTCATGTGCGGGAACAGCGCGTAGTCCTGGAACACCGTGTTGACGTCGCGCTCGTAGGGCGCCAGCGTCGAGACGTCGCGGCCGCCCAACAGGATCCGCCCCTCGGTCGGTTGCTCGAACCCGGCGATCATCCGCAGGCACGTGGTCTTTCCCGACCCGGAGGGCCCGAGCATCGAGAAGAACTCGCCTTCGAAGACGTCGAGATCGACGCCGTTCACGGCGGTGAATTCGCCGAAGCGCTTGATCACGCCGTCGAAGCGGACCGCGAAAGACCCGGACGCGGGTTCGGCGGCTGTCGTGACGGCTGCGGTCAAGCTGGATCTGACTCCTGGGTCGGTGAACCCGCCGATTGTGACGGGGGAACCCCGCGGCGGCAACACGCCGCCCAGACTAGGTCAGGTGCGAGGCCTGGCCGCCCGGGCGAGGTCGGCCACGTCTTGGCCCCGATCGCGCAGCGACCGGACCAGCCCTCGTGTCAGCTCCCCGACGATCCCGGGTCCGTGGTAGATCAGCGCGGAGTAGAGCTGGACCGACGTCGCGCCCGCCTCGAGGCACGCGATCACGTCCGCGGCCGTCGAGACGCCCCCGCATGCGTTTACCGGCAGGTCAGGCCCGACGACCTCCCGTACCGCGGCAACCGCCGGCACGGTTGAGGGCCACAGATCGCGCCCCGACAGCCCGCCGCGCCCCACGCTGAGCCGCACGTCGTCGACGGGACGGGTGTTGCCGACCGTGATCCCGTCGGCGCCCCCTTCGCGGGCGATCGCCACGAGGGCAAGGACCACCTCGCGCTCGGTCGTCGTCGCGAACGGCGGGACCTTCACGAAGAGCGGTCGATCCGTGCGGGCGCGGAGCGCGACGACGAGCTCGCGCAGATGGGACTCGTTGTCGGTATCGCGCCCCCACGAGACGTTCGGGCAGCTGGCGTTCAGCTCGATCCCGTCGGCCAACGGCCCGAGGAGATCCAGGGCCGAGACCGCGTCCTCGATCGCCTCGTCGGCCAGGCTCACGATCCGTGGCGCCGGCGGTCCGGGATGCCGGCGAAGGTGGGCGGCGGCGGGCTCGGCGCCCGGGTTCGGGAGCCCCATCGCGTTGACCATCGATCGTCGCGCACGGTCACGGACGATCCGCGGTTTCGGGTTCCCGGCGCGCGCCCCACGCGTGATCGTGCCTCCCACCACATACCCGAACCCCAGCTCACCGAGCGTGTGCAGGTGGGCGCAGGTCTTGTCGAAGCCGGCCGCGAGCCCGATCGGATTCCGGAGCTTGAGCCCCGCGAGGTCGGTGACGAGCGCCGGGTCCTCTGACGCGTGCCCGATCCGGCGCCACGGGAGCGGGAGCCCCAGCATGCTCCCGGCGACCCGATGGGCCGCCTCCGGCGGGAGCGAGAAGAACAAGGGGCGGCCGAGCGCCGCGTACAGGCCCATGCGGTCCCATCATGCCATCATGCCGCCCATGAACGACGACCTGATCGCGCGCCTCGTCGCGGCCTCCGAGCTCCACGGCGACTTCGTGCTCTCCAGCGGCAGGCGCTCGACCGTGTACTTCGACAAGTTCCGGTTCCTCACGCGGCCCGATCTGCTCCGCGAGCTGGCCCACGAGGTTGCGGAGATGCTGCCCCAGGGTGTCGATCACCTGGCCGCTCCCGAAGGGGCGGCCACGCTGCTCGTCGCGGCCGTCGCGCTGGAAACGGGGCTGCCGGTCGCCGTGGTGCGCAAGGAACCCAAGGCGTACGGCACCCGTTCCCAGATCGAGGGCCACGCACCCGAGGGCGCCCGCACCGTGCTGATCGAGGACGTGAGCACGACCGGCCACCAGGTACGCGCCGCCGCCGAGGTGCTGCAGGCGGCCGGCGTCGAGATCGTCGAGATCGTGCTGGCGATCGACCGAGGCGGGGCCGATCACCTGCGCGAGGCCGGGTACCGCGTCGAGGCCGTGGCGGTGCTCAGGCCGACCGACTGACCGGCGGCTCGGTCAGCCGCGGATGCAGCGCCAGATCTGCAGGCGCCACAGGAGGCGGCTGCCACGCTTGTGGAGGTTCAGGAGGCCCTCCTTCATCATGCGGGCGGTCGTGGCCGCCTTCGCCACGAGATCGGGCAGCGGGAACTCGCGCGCGAGCACGGACTCGATGTTGTCCCCGAAGATCTCCCGCGCGGTGGCGATCACCCGTTGCTCGTCCTGGAGGCCCCCGGTCGGCAGGTACAGCCGGCCCCCCGGAGCGAGTGTCTCGCCGATCGAGACGAGCAGCGCGCTCGGCAGCTCGGCGCCGGTCGGGCCCCCGGCCGGGATCCGGTCGAACCACCCCGAGAGCGCGGCGAGCTCGTCGGGGATCCCCGACACGTCGCCGATCAGGACCGTGGCGCGCACGTCGCGGACGGGGTCGAGCAGGTTCCCCTCGCGGAACTCGCACACGTCGTCCAAGCCAAGGCGAACCGCGTTCTCCCGCGCGGCCTGGACGGCCGGCGCGGACAGGTCGCACCCGTAGACCTTCTTCGCCCCGAGGCGCGCCGCCACGAAGGCCAGCACGCCGCTCCCGCAGCCGACGTCGATCACCGTGTCGTCGGGGCCGATCTCGAGCGCCTCGGCCAGCGTCCGGCTCGTGCTCGTGGGGCTGAACACGCCGGGGCGAAGGGTCAGGCTGAACGGGCCGGTGCGGCCCTTCCACTCGACCTCGCTGACGACCTGACCCATCCGTCGCTCCTCGCTCGCCCCGGCCGGATGGGGCCGGGCCACTTGGCCGCTCAGGCTACACGCCGGGCGCTGGGCGTCGCTAGACGGGAGGCGGGTCGACGGCCACGTCGGCGCCGGGCACCAGATCCCCGGACTCGACCGAGGCCGCATCCGCCTCGAGCCGGGCGTGCAGCGCGGTGGTCGGGATGTCGTGGTGGCCATCGGCGTAGCGGGCCACCCGGCCCGAGGCCCGGCGGAGGAGCGTCACGGCGCCGTGCGCGTTGCCCCGCAAGAGGTGTACGTAGCCCGCGCCCATCTGCGACAGCCCCTTGAAGAACTCCGCATCAGGCGTGTCGCGGGCCTGCTTCCAGGCGGTTTCCCACGCCTCGTGCGCCGGGAAATAGCGTCCCGCCCGCACGTGACCCCGCGCCAGCTCGTGGTTCTGGTCGATCGTGAGCGCGTCGTAGTCCTCGAGCACGAGCAGGTTCTCTGCATCCCAGTCGAGCGGGCGCCCGAGCAGGTCCCGAGGTCGTTCCGGCTTGGCGCGGGTTTCGGTGGGACGGCCGGTCTTCCCGGTGGCTTCCTCACGCATACGACGATGCTACCCGGCGCCCGGGTCGGCGGGCCGTCACTCCTGCCCGGACCCCAGTTCCGACAGGCCGTCCCGCAGCTGGACGTAGCCGCGGTCGCCGAGCTGGCGGCGCGCCCGCGTCTCGACCGCCTGCACCGCTCGGCGGCACTCCGCGGCCGCCGTGCGTCCGCGGGTCGTGAGCTTCACGAGCTTGGCGCGGGCGTCGTCGCGATCCGGCGCCCGGCGCACGTAGCCGCGTGTCTCCAGCTCGTCGACGGTCAGCATCATCGACTGCTTGCTGACGCGCGCCCGAGCCGCGAGGTCGCTGAGCCGTGAGCCGCTCCGCCGATCGACGTGGAGGAACACCGCGGCGTGACCGGGTCGCAGGTCGGGGTACCCCCGCTCTTCGAGGGCGGCCGTGAGCTCGGCCGCGAGCGCGCGTTGCGCCTCGAGGAGCAGACGTCCCAGGTCGGGTTCGGACGACACCCCGGCATGCTCCCGCGTTCACGCGTGATGGTCAATGCGCCTGACCGAGCTTCGTCTGGCGCTCGAGGTGCCGGGACGGGCTCCCGGGCTATCCTCGTGGCATGAGCGACGGCGGACCCACCCCGGAGGATCTGCGGACGAAGGAACAGCTCCCCGAGTTGCAGCGCGCCCGAAGGAGCCTGCGTCGCACGCGCCCCGGCCAGCTCCTCCCGCACCCCGGTCCCGTCGACGGCGAGCAGACCACCGGTGCCGGCAAGGCGGGCACGCTCCGTGCGGCGATCTTCGGCGTCAACGACGGACTCGTCTCGAACGCCGCCCTGATCATGGGCTTCGCGGGCGCCGCCCAGCCGCGCAGCGTGATCCTGCTGGCGGGCATCTCGGGCCTGCTCGCCGGCGCCTTCTCGATGGCCGCCGGCGAGTACATCTCGATGCGGATCCAGCGGGAGGTCCTCGAACGCATGCTGCATCTCGAGGCGCACGAGCTGGGGGCGGAGGATCCCTCCGGCGAGGTCGCCGAGCTGACGCAGATCTACGTGCGTAAGGGTCTCTCGCACGAGCTGGCGAGCCAGATCGCCGAGGAGGTCATGAAGGACCCGAGGGTGGCCCTGGAGACCCACGCGCGGGAGGAACTCGGCATCGACCCCGACGAGGGACTCGGGTCGCCCGTCGGCGCGGCCTCCTCGTCGTTCGTGATGTTCGCCGTCGGCGCGCTCGTGCCGTTGGGTCCATTCCTCTTCGTCGGCGGCGCGACCGGGACGATGCTCGCGGCGGCGGCCACGGGGATCGCGCTCGCGGGTGTGGGCGCCCTCACCTCGGTCCTGACCGCCAGACCGGCGTGGCTTTCCGCGGTGCGTATGCTGGCGATCGGCGGTGGTGCCGCGATCGTCACCTACCTGATCGGCACGCTGCTCGGCGTGCGCGTCGCCGGATGACGTTCGAGATCCGGGAAGCGAGGCGCGACGAGTTCTCTGAGGCCGGTCGCATCACGGCCGACGCCTACCGGGAGTTCGTGCGCGAGGGCGACGACGACTGGCGCCGGTATCTCGACCGCCTCGCCGACGTGGAGGGTCGCGCCGACCGCACCACGATCCTGGTGGCCGTCGAGGACGACAGGATCTTGGGCACCGCCACCCTCGAGCTCCTCGATCGCGTGGAGCCCGAGGACGATCCGACGCTGCACCCCGAAGAAGCGCACGTCCGCATGGTGGGCGTCGACCCTTCGGCACGTCGGCGCGGGATCGCACGCGCCTTGCTCGACCGCTGCCTCGAGCTCGCGCGCGCCAACGGGAAGACCTTCGTGACGCTCCACACCACCGAGCGGATGACCGCCGCGAAGGCGGTGTACGAGGCGATGGGGTTCCAGCGCTTGGACGACCGGGTCTTCCCCGACGGGTTCGTGCTCCTGACCTATCGGATCGAGCTCTAGCGCGGCCGCAGCTCCGGCGCCAGTCAGCTCCGACGCCGGTCAGCCCGGATCATCGGACGGGTCGCCGACCGACTTCACGACCTCGCCCGTCGCGAGCAGCACCCCGTCCTGGAGCTCGGCCTCGACGAGCCCGCCGCGGAACTGCTGCTCGTAGAGCGTCGCGTACAGGCCGCCCCGGGCCAGCAGCGCGTCGTGGGTTCCCCGCTCGGTCACGCGGCCCCGATCGATCACGAAGATCACGTCGGCCTTCAAGATCGTGGAGAGACGGTGGGCGATCGCGATCGTCGTGCGCCCCTCCATCAGCGGCTCGAGCGCCGACTGCACGAGCCGCTCCGACGTGGTGTCGAGCGACGACGTCGCCTCGTCCAGGATCAGGATCCGCGGGTCCTTCAGCACGACGCGGGCGATCGCGAGGCGCTGCTTCTCGCCGCCCGACAACTTGTACCCGCGCTCCCCGACGATCGTGTCGTAGCCCTCGGGGAGCTCGGCGATCCGCTCGTGGATGTTCGCCGCGCGCGCGGCCGCCTCCATCTCCTCCTGCGTCGCCCCCGGCCGGCCGTACAGCAGGTTCCGTCTGATCGTCGTGTGGAACAGGTAGGTCTCCTGCGTCACCACGCCGATCATCTCGCCGAGCGACTCGAGCGCGTATTCACGGACGTCGAGATCGTCGATCAGGACCCGCCCATGCTGGACGTCGTAGAGCCGCGGCACGAGGTACGTCACGGTCGTCTTGCCGGCGCCGCTCGGTCCGACCAGAGCGGCGAGCTGCCCCGGCTCGATCTCGAGGCTCACGTCGTCGAGGGTCCATTCCCTGGGTGCCGCGTTCGCGAGCGCGAGGTCTTCAGTGGACAGCTCTGGCTGGTCGGGAGGGGTCTCGTACCGGAACCGGACGTGGTCCAACACGACCTTGCCGCGGATCGTCGTGAGGTCGGGCGTCACCGCATCGGGCTTGTCCTGGATCTCGTGATGCATGTCCAGGTACTCGAAGATCCGGTCGAACAGCGCCAGCGACGACTGCACCTCGGTGGAGACCTGCAGCATCGAGCCGATCGGGAAGAACAGTCGCGACTGCAGGGTGGTGAACCCCACCAGCATCCCGGCCTTGATCGTGTCCGGGCTGCCGCTGTTCACCCAGCCCGCCACCAGATAGACGAGCGCAGGCGTGATCGAGAAGAACGTGCTCACGACGGCGAAGAACGAACGTCCGATCATCGTCTGGCGGATCTGCAGGCCCGTCAGGCGTTGATTCTCTTCGCCGAAGCGTCCGATCTCGTGGCGCTGCCGGCCGAACGACTTCGACAGCAGGATCCCGCTCACGCTGAGCGTCTCCTCGGTGATCGAGGTCATGTCGGCCAGCGTCTTCTGCGTGCTCGTGGCCACCACGCGGCGCGCGCGCCCGACCTTGACGGTGAGCCACAGGAACAGCGGCAAGAGGGCGACCGACAGCAGGGTCAAGGGCACGGAGAGGATCAGCATCGCGATCAGGGTGCTGAGGATCACGACGACGTTCGTGAGGACGTTCGACGCGGTGTCGGTCACGACGTTCTGGACCCCGCCCACGTCGTTCGCGAGGCGTGACTGGATCTCGCCGGTCCGCGTGGTCGTGAAGAACCGAAGCGGCATGAACTGCAGGTGGGCGTACAGGGCGTTGCGCAGGTCCTGCATGACACGCAGGCCCACGAGGTTGGCGAGGTAGGTCTGACCGATCCCCAGGATGCTGCTGATGATCGGGATCGCGATCATCATCGCCACGTACCGGTACAGCAGCGGAAGGTTCGGGCACGAGTCCCCCCCGCAGTTACCCGTCGGATCGGATCCGAACAACGCGTTGTCGAACACCTTGACGATCAACAAGGGGTTCGCCACCCCCAGGATCGCGGTGATGACGATCAGGATCGCGACGACCCACACCTTCCGCTTGTACGGGCGGAAGGTGTCGACGACCCGTCGGACGGTGGCGCGATCGACGGGTCGCGACTGCTCGGTCGGCACGGCGAAGAAGCTTCGGTGGCGGCCCATTCGCTACACGATACGGCCGGCTGCCAGTTCGGTACGCCGCGAAGCTACTCGGCGAAGCAGGCTTGCTCGTGCTCGAGGCCCTGCCGGTCGTCGCCGGGGTCGGTGAAGCCGGTGTCGGTGCCGGGTCCCCCGATCGCCGTGTCGTTGCCGACGCCGTCGGTCGTGGCGATGCAGTGGTCGTTACCCAACCCGCCGTTGACCGTGTCGGCGCCCGACGACCCCCCGTCGAGCGTCGAATCGGGGCCGGGGCCGCCGTTGATGAAGTCGTCTCCGCCCATGCCCACCCCGTCGTCGGACCCGGCGTTGCCGAACATGCGGTCGTCGCCCGCGTTGCCGATCAAGGTGTCGCGGCCGTCACCCCCGAGCAGCAGGTCGTTGCCGCCACCGCCGCTCAGGAAGTCGTTGCCCGCGCCCGCACGCAGCTGGTCATCGCCGCCCAAGCCGCGGAGCTCGTCGTTGCCGCCGAACCCGCAGACCACGTCGGGCCCGTTCGTGCCGTCGAGCACGTCGGGGCCGGCCGTCCCCTCGATCGTGCAGGCGGCGCCGCGGTGGACGCCGGCGCCGGCCACCCCCGTCAGTCCCAGCACCCCGATCGATACGACGGCAACCAGCCAGGATCTGCGCATGGAAGGAACCTCCTCGGGGCTCGGGACTCGTCATGACCACGCTAGCCGCGTGGCCGGCGATGTCAAAGACCGGCCAGCGAGCGAGCCCGGACGAGCACGTGGTCGATCATCGCCGGCGTGAGGGTGCCCGTGAACGTGTTCTGCTGGCTCGTGTGGTAGCAGCCGAGGAGGGTCACCGGCCCCAGCGGCACCTCGGCGGCATGCGCGAAGCGCGGCCTGGGCTTCACGGCGTGACCCACGCCCGCCATGGCCCGGAGCGCGCCGTCCCACGCGTACGCGCCCAGGGCGACGATCACGCGCACGGACGGCAGGGCCGCCAGCTCGCGCTCGAAGAAGGGAAGGCAGGAGTCGCGCTCGGCCGGCGTGGGCTTGTTCCCGGGCGGCGCACAGCGATTCACCGCCGTCACGAAGACATCGGCGAGCTGCAAGCCGTCGTCGCGCGACACGCTCTCGGCCTGGTTCGCGAACCCGGTTCGATGGAGCGAGGCGTACAGGAAGTCGCCGGACCGGTCTCCCGTGAAGACGCGGCCCGTGCGGTTCCCACCGTGCGCGGCGGGCGCGAGGCCGAGGACGACGATGCTGGCGGCCGGATCGCCGAACCCGGGCACCGGCCGTCCCCAGTAGTCCTGGTCGGCGAACCGCGCGACTTTCTCGCGCGCGACCCGCTCACGCCACTCCACCAGGCGTGGGCAGGCGCGGCACGCGACGATCTCGTCCTCGACGTGGGCCAGGTAGGTCATCGGATCAGCGGGAACCGGTCGGCGAGAAGGCCGAGCGCCTCGATCTCGTCGAGCGAGAGCGGGTGGCGGCCCGTGGCCTTTTCGGCGAACGCCGTGGGTGTCCATCCGACGTCGTGCGGCGCGACGCCGAGAAGACCGACGAAGATGCGTCCGGTCACGATCGCCGCATCATGGTCGAGGACGCCGGGTCGCCGCAGGGCGTCGGCGAGGTCAAGGCGGTGGACCGCCAGCTCCAGCACGCGTGTCGCGAGGAAGTCGTCGAGGCGCATCGCGGGGCCCCAGGTCTCCATGAGCCTCCCGTCGGGCGCCACCGATGCCGCCTCGATGCCCGCGCGCCAGTTGGTGTCGAACGAGGCCAGGAGCTCGGCGCCGTCGGCGAAGCCACGCGCCGCCTCGATCGCCCGCCCGGCGGTCGCCTTGGGGCCTTCGACAGGGTCGTAACTTCGCCAATACGAGATCGCGTCGACGTCGGCGCGCTCGGGCGCGGGTCGGCCGAGGGACCACCGCAGGCGATCCATATCGCGCCAGACGTGCCCGAGGAGCTCGCGCACCGACCATCGCGGCAGTCTCGTGGGGCGATCGAAGCTTGCTTCGTCGAGCCCTGCGGCCTCGGCCCCGATCGCCTCGCACTGGCTCGCGAGCGTCGCGCGAAGGTCGATCCGTTCCCACATGGTCCCTAGGCTAGCGTCGCGTCGACGCCCAGTCGTCGTAGCCGCCCACGAAGCTCTCGAGGCCCCCGTCACGGATCTCCACGATTCGGTCGGGGATCCGCTCGAGCAGATACCGATCGTGCGAGATCACGATCACGGTTCCCTCGAAGGCCTCCAGGGCCGACTCGAGCGCCTCCATCGAGTCGATGTCGAGGTGGTTCGTGGGCTCGTCGAGCAGCAGGCAGTTCGCGCCCGAGAGCATCAGCAGGCACAGGTCCAGCCGCGTGCGCTCTCCACCGGAGAGCGACCCGACCGGCTGCCGCATCTGTTCGTACCGGAAGAGGAACCGCCCGAGGAGGGAGACGGCGTCCTCCTCGTACATCGCCTTTGCCGCGCGCAGGATCTGGATCGGGGTCTGATCCGGCGGCTGGTCGCTGTGCCCCTGTGCGAGATAGCCGAACGCCACGGCGGGGCCCGCCCAGCGCGATCCCTCGGTGGGCTCGATCGTGCCCGCGAGCACCCGGCCGAGCACCGACTTCCCGGCGCCGTTCGCCCCGATCACCCCGACCCGCTCGCCGCGGTAGACGGCGACCGACGCGTCGAGCAACACGGGGTCGCCGTCGAAGGCGACCGTCACGCCGCGCAGCTCGATGATCTTGTTCCCGCCACGCTGGGCCGCGCGCATCTCGAGCGCCATCTTCCGTCGCTCGAATACCGGCCGCTCGACCTTGTCCATGCGGTCGATCTGCCGCTGCTTGTTCCGAGCCTGTTTGATGTGGCGCTCGTTCACCACGCGATCGGCCCAGTCCTTGAACCGCCGGATCGCCTCCTCGAGCCGCGCGATCTCCTTGCGCTGTGTCACGTACAGCTGCTGCTGACGCTGGAGCGCGATCTCCTTCGCGACGGCGTAGGCCGAGTAGTTGCCGGGCCACATCGTGATCGTGCCCCCGTCGAGCTCGGCGATCTTCGTGACGGTGTCGTCCAGGAGGTACCGATCATGCGACACGGTCACCACCGCGCCCGGGAACTCGGCCACGAGGTCTTCCACCAGCTCGCGCCGGCCCGCGTCGAGATGGGTCTCGGGCTCGTCGAGGAGCAGCAGGTCGGGCTGACGGATCAGGCACGCGGCGAGCGCCACCAGCTTGCGCTGGCCGCCCGAGAGCAGCCGCGTGGGCCGGTCGATCGCGTCGTCGTCCAGCCCGAGCGAGGTCAGCAGGCTGCGCGCCTCGCCCGCGAGCCCGGCGCCTCCGGCCCCCACCCAGCGGTCGAGCAGGTCTTGTTGACGGGCGAGGACCCGGGCCATCTTGTCCAGATCCGTGGCAACCTCGGGCCGAGCCAGCTCCTTCTCGACCCCCTGCATCGACGCGTCGAGCTCGACGATGTCGGGGCGCGCGGCGAGTACGGTGCGTTCCGCGGTGCGATCGTCGCCCTCGGGGTTCTGCTCCAGGTAGGCCGTCACCAGGCCCTTGCGCCGCACGACCTCACCGGCCGTCACGTCCTCCCGGCCATTGAGGATCTTCAGGATCGTCGATTTGCCCGCACCGTTGGGTCCCACGATGCCGATCCGGCCGTCGGCGGGCACCTCGAGCTCGGCCCCGCGCAGGACGGGCCACGATCCGTAGGACTTCTCGACCCCGATCAGGGTGACGACCGACACCGCCCAACTCTACCGACCGGAACGATCGACCCGCTCGGCGGCGAGATCCTCAGCCGGCGGTGAGCGTGCCGAGGGACAGCGACCCGGGCTCGGCGTCGAACCAGCGCTCCATCGCGTCACGCACACGCGGCCACTCGGCGTCGAGCATCGAGAACCACGCCGTGTCGCGGTTGCAGCCCTTCACGACCATGTGCTGGCGGAACACCCCTTCGAACGCGAAGCCCAGCCGCGTGGCGGCCGCACGGGACCGGGCGTTCAGCGCGTCGCATTTCCACTCCACCCGCCGGTATCCGAGGTCCTCGAAGGCGTGCCGCAGCAGGAGGTACGCCGTCTCGGTGTTCGCGCGCGTGCGCTGCGCACCGGGCACGTACCAGATGTGCCCGATCTCGATCCGCCGGTCGGCGGTCGCCACGTTCAGGAAGCTCACCACCCCGACCGGTGCGCCGTCGGCGAGCGTCACAGCCAGGAACAACGGGTCCGACGACCCGGCGAGCCCGTCGAGCCAGTCGGCCATCGCGCCCTCGCCGGGGAAGGGGCCGTACGGCATGTATGTCCAGACCGCCTCCGCCTGCGCCGAACCGTGCGTCGCGGAGTAGAGCCCAGCGGCGAGCGCCCCGGACGGCGGGGCCAGCCGGACCCAACGCCCGGTCAACGGCTCGCGCACAGGAGGGATCGCCGGCGTCGTGTCGACGCGCGGACCGACCGGCAGATCGTCGTCGACGCGTGCGTCCCGGGACATCGCGCGAGCCTACCCCGGTCGAGATGCCGGCGGGCGTGAGGTGCGGAGCGCCCTGAATCGCTCCGCGGCCGCGGCGAAGGCGTCGAGCGGGTCCATCAGCGACTCGACGGTACCGAGGAGACCCTCGAATCCAACGAGGTCCGGCGCCTCCCGCCGGAGGCGACCCGCCAAGGCGAGCGCCTGGTGGAGGCCCGCCGCGCATGCCAGC
>JANLXF010000050.1:0-11600 GCA_031364965.1 Actinomycetes bacterium
AGCCACGCGCCGGCGACGGCGGATGCCCCCAGCACCAGGGCCATCCACGGCCGGAGCCACGCGGCGAGCGGCGCCCACAGCAGCAGCCCCGCCCAGAACGAGCCCGCGACGGCCGGGAGCGCCCAGGCGCTCATACGGTGATCTGGTCGCGGATCTCCTCGAGGGTGGCCGGACCGATGCCGCTGACGTCCTCGAGGTCGTCGACGGCGGCGAACGGTCCGTTCTCGGTGCGGTAGTCGACGATCGCGGCGGCCAGCACCTCCCCGATCCCCGAGAGGCTCTCGAAGTCGGCCGCGCTCGCGGTGTTGATGTTGATGAGCCCGCCGGCGGTGGCGCTCCCCGCGGAACCCGTCGCGCCCGCCGGGGCGGCGCCGGTCTTCGGCACGACGACCTGCGTGCCGTCGGTGAGCGGGGCCGCGAGGTTCAGCCCGGACACGTCGGCGTTGGGCTTGGCCCCGCCGGCGCGCTCGACCGCGTCGATCACGCGGTCGCCCTGGGCGAACTCGTACACCCCGGGCTCGCGGACCCAGCCGGTCACATCGACGATGATCGGCGGTCCGGTAGGCGAGGCGCTCGCCGCGGTGGCGCTGCCGCTCGTGCCCGCGACCGGGGACGACGCGACGATCGCCACCGGCTTGGGGAGTGACCGCATGTACCAAAGCCCGGCGCCCACGAGGGTGACAGCGACCACGATGACGAGGCCGGTCAGCTCCGTGCGCGAGAGCGAATCCAGACGTTCCCTGATCGCCATGGCGGCGACGCTACGGGCTCGCCGCGCGCCGTTCCGTGACGAGGGTCACTCGGCGGGCGAGTCGATGCCTTGCACGTACCCCTCCCCCGTGGTCGACTCGCTCGATGCGACGACGACGCGACGAGGGGATCGGGCTCGTGGAGCTCGCCCAGGCGGCCCGCAATCACGGCATGCCCCTGGAGGCGCTCCGCTACGACCTGACCCCGGCCGGGCTCCACTACCTGTTGATCCATTTCGACATCCCGGCGATCGATCCGGATGCCTGGCGCCTCGAGATCGACGGCCGGGTGGCCACGCCGCTCAGCCTGTCGCTCGACGACCTCCGCGCACGCCCGGCGACGACCGCGCCCATCACGCTGGAGTGCGCCGGCAACGGCCGCACCCTCTACGACCACCGGCCGATCTCCCAGCCGTGGCAGCTCGAGGCGGTCGGCACCGCGAGTTGGACCGGCACGCACCTCGCACCGCTGCTCGAGGAGGCGGGGCTCGACGACGCCGCGGTCGACCTGGTCTTCACGGGCCTGGACCGCGGGGTCGAGGGCGGGGAGGAGCACGCCTATCAGCGGGGGCTCCCCGTCACCGAGGCCTGGCGCGGCGACGTGATCCTCGCCTACGCGATGAACGGGCAGCCCCTGCTCCCCCAGCACGGCGCCCCGGTGCGGCTGATCGTCCCCGGCTGGTACGGCATGGCGCACGTGAAGTGGCTCGCGTCGATCCACGCGATCGACACGACGTTCGACGGCTATCAAAACACCGCCGCCTACCGGTTCCGGCGAGACGAGGACGACGAGGGAACGCCCCTGGAGCGGATCCGCCCGCGGGCGCTGATGATCCCGCCCGGGCTCCCCAGCTTTCCGGAACGCGAACGGTTCCTCCACCCGGGCGCGGTGACGATCGAGGGCCGGGCGTGGTCGGGCGGTGGTGCGATCACGCGCGTCGAGGTCAGCACCGACGGTGGCTCGAGCTGGCGCGAGGCCGATCTCGGGCCCGCGCTCGGCGACCACGCCTGGCGAGGTTGGGCGTTCGCATGGGATGCCACGCCCGGGGAGCACGAGCTCGCGTGTCGCGCCACCGATGCCGCGGGCGCCACCCAGCCGGACGAGGCCGAGTTCAACACCGGTGGCTACGTGCACGACGCGGTGCAGCGCGTACGAGTGTCGGTGACGACCTAGCCGCGCGTGACGACGTTCACGAGGCGCGGCACCTTCACGATCTCCCGCACGACCTCGCGCTCGCCGATCGCGTGCTGCGCTCCGGCGCTCGCCCGCGCGAGCTCGAGCGCCGCCGCCTCGTCGATGTCGGTGGCGACCTCCAGCTTGTCGCGCACCTTCCCGTCGACCTGCACCACCATCGTGACGGTGTCCTCGACCACGAGGGCGGGGTCGAACGACGGCCACGCCGACACGTGCACGGACGAGCCCTCGCCGAGCACCTCGCGCCAGAGCTCCTCCGTCGCGAACGGGGCGAAGGGGGCAAGCAGCTGCACGAGCGCACGCGCCGCACCCAGCGCGCCCCCGCCGGCGTCCAGCGCCGTCCGCATCTCGTTCGTCAGCACCTGCAGCTTCGAGATCGCCGTGTTGAAACGGAAGCGCTCCATGTCGTCGGTGACGCCCTGGATCGTGCGGTGCGTGAGGCGGACGAGCGCGTCGGGCTCCTCGGTCGTTGTCCCGCGTTCGACGGCCTCGTCGACCACGCCGAACACGCGGCCCAGCCATGAGTGCACGCCCGGACGCCGGTTCGGGTCGTCGCCCGCGATCAGCTTCCAGTCGATGTCGTCCTCGAACGGTCCCGCGAACAGCATGATCAGGCGCATCGAGTCGGCGCCCCACCGTTCGACGAGCGGCATCGGCTCGACGATGTTGCCCTTCGACTTGCTCATCGAGGAACCGTCGTAGATCACCTGGCCCTGGTTCATCAGCTTGGGGAACGGCTCGGTGAACGGGACCATCCCCATGTCGTAGAGCACCTTCGTGAAGAAGCGCGCGTAGAGCAGGTGCAGGATCGCGTGCTCGACGCCGCCGGTGTACTGACCGACCGGCATCCACGCCTCGACGTCCTCGGGGCGGAACGGCCCGTCCTCGTAGCCGGGCGAGCAGTAGCGGAAGAAGTACCAACTGGAATCGACGAAGGTGTCCATCGTGTCGGTGTCGCGCTCGGCTCCGCCGCCGCACCGGGGGCACGCCACCTGCTTCCACGTGGGATGGCGGGCCAGCGGCGACTCCCCACCCAACGAGAAGTCCAGGTCTGTGGGCAGTTCGACGGGCAGGTCCTCGTCGGGCACGGCGACCGCGCCGCAGGCCGGGCAGTGCACGATCGGGATCGGCGCGCCCCAGGACCGCTGGCGCGACAGCAACCAATCGTGGATCCGGAAGTTCACGGTGGCATGGCCGCGCCCCTGGTCGTCGAGCCACGCGGCGACCTCGGCGATCGACCCGGGCGTGCGATGCCCGTCGAACGGGCCGCTGTTCACCATCACGCCCTCGTCCGGGTACGCCTCGGTCATCGCGTCGCCCACGAGCGGGTCGGCATCCTCGGGTTGGATCACGGGGCGCACCGGCACGCCGTGCTGGCGCGCGAACGCGAAGTCGCGCTCGTCGTGCGCGGGCACCGCCATGATCGCGCCGGTGCCGTACTCCATCAGCACATAGGGCGCTGCATAGACGGGCACCTGCTCGCCGTTCACCGGGTTTACCGCGTGGACGCCCAGGAAGACTCCGTCCTTCGTGTCGGCCGCATCCCCGTACTCCCGCTTCGTCGTGCGCGCCTGGGCGATCAGCGGCTCGACCTGCGCGAGCGTGCCGCCCAGCTCCGCCAGGCGGCGGACGGCCGGGTGCTCCACCGAGAAGACGAAGAACGTGACGCCCCACAGCGTGTCGGGGCGCGTCGTGAAGATCTCGATCTCCTCGCCCGTCTCGGCGATCGTGAACGTGACGCGGGCGCCCTCGCTCCGCCCGATCCAGTTCCGTTGCATCGTGAGCACGCGATCCGGCCACTCGACCATGTCGTCCATGTCGTCGAGCAAGCGCTGGGCGTAGTCGGTGATCTTGTAGAACCACTGGGTCAGCTCGAGGCGCTCCACCATCGTGCCGCAGCGCTCGCACGCCCCCTGGATCACCTGCTCGTTCGCGAGCACGGTCCGGTCCTGGGGGCACCAGTTGACCGGCGCGGTCTTCCGGTACGCCAGGCCCTTCTCGAAGAACCGCAGGAAGAGCCACTGGGTCCAGCGGTAGTACTCGGGGTCGCAGGTCGCCAGCCGCCGCGACCAGTCGAACGACATGCCCATCCGATCGAAGGAGGCGGCTTGCTGCTCGATGTTCTGATAGGTCCACGCGCGTGGCTCCGCCCCTCGCTTGATCGCGGCGTTCTCGGCGGGCAGGCCGAACGCATCCCAGCCGATCGGGTGCAGCACGTTGTGGCCGCGCATCGCCTTGTACCGGGCGATCGCGTCGCCGCCGCTGAACGCCTCGGCGTGCCCCATGTGCAGGTCGCCCGAGGGGTACGGGAACATGTCGAGCGCGTAGAAGCGGGGCCGCGGGTCGTCGGGGTCATCGGAGGCTCGGTTCAGGCCCTCCTCGGCCCAGACCCGCTGCCACTTGGGCTCGATCTCAGATGCGTCGTACCGCCTCGTCATGGCGCAGATGCTACCGAACGCCCGGCGCCGGCCGGGGAGGAAGTGTCAGCGCGGAGCGGTCTGTGCTGGGGTCAGGCCGCCTTCCCGCGTCACGAGCGCGGGGATCTCGTCCGCCGGCACGGGACGCGCGAAGTGAAAACCCTGGCCGATCGGGCAGCCGTGCTCGATGAGGAAGTCGAGCTCGCCCTTGGTCTCGATGCCCTCGGCGAGCGGGGTCATGCCCAAGCTCTGCGCGAGCTGGATCATCGCCTTCACCATGCTCCCGAGGTCGGGGTCGCGATCGACGTCGCGGATGAACGATCGATCGATCTTCAAGATGTCGACGGGCAGGTGCTTGAGCCGCGCGAGCGATGAGTAGCCCGTCCCGAAGTCGTCGATCGCGAGCGTCAGTCCCCACGAGTGCAGCTCGTTCAGGATCTTCTGCGTGCGATCAGGATCGGTCATCGCGGTCGACTCCGTGATCTCGACCACGACCCGGTGCGGGTCGACCCCGGCGTCCGCTAGCTTGCCGAGCATCGTCTCGGCGAGATGCGCCGACCAGAGTTGGCGGGGCGACAGGTTGAACCCGACCATGAGATCCAGGCCCTCGGCGGCCCAGGCGGTGTGCTGGCGTGCCATCTCCTCGATCACCCAGTTGCCGATCGCTTCGATCAGGCCGAGCTCTTCGGCGAGAGAGATGAACTCACCCGGCGGCACGATCCCCCCGTTCGGGTCGTGCCAGCGGACCAACGCCTCCACGCCGTCGACCGACCCGTCGGCCAGGTTCACGACGGGCTGGTAGTGCAGCACCCAGTTCTCCTGCTCGACCGCACGGCGCAGCCGGGTCGTCAGCGAGAGCTTCTCGAGCGAGTTCTCTCCGCCCGTCGCGAACACCACGAACCCGCCGGGATCGTGCCGCTTGGACTGGTACATCGCGGCGTCGGCGTTCTGGAGGAGCGTCTGCGCGTCGAGGGCATCCTGCGGGAACAGCGAGATCCCGAGCGATCCGCTCGCATAGAACTCCACCCCATTCAGGTCGAACGGCTCGCGGAAGGCCTCGTGCACCCGTTCGGCCACCGATTCGGCCACGAGCATCGCGGCGTCACCGGGCGTCTCGCCCGGCATCCCGCCGGTCCCCCGCTCCAGATCGGAGAGCAGCATCAGGAATTCGTCGCCGCCCTGGCGCGCCACCAGATCGGTCTCACGCGTGCAGCCGCGCAGGCGATCGCCGAGCTGGGCGAGGAGCAGGTCGCCCGCCTGGTGCCCCAGCGAGTCGTTCACGAGCTTGAAGTTGTCGAGATCGAGGAAGACCACGCCCACGCCCAGGTCGTGCCGGCGCGCACGGGCGATGGCGCTCTCGAGCATCTCCTCGAAAAGCGCGCGATTCGGAAGGCCGGTCAGCTTGTCGTGGTACGCGAGGAACGCCACCTGCTCCTCGGCACGCTTGCGTACGCTGATGTCGAAGATCACGCCCTGGATCAACCAGGGGTCGCCCTGCTCGTCGGGGACCGGGAAGGCCTGCTCGAGCACCCATTTCACGGTGCCGTCCTCGTGCACCATCCGGTACTCGTGATTCAGGGGGACGTGCGCGTGGTACGCCTGCTGATACTCCTCCCACACGCGGTCGATGTCGTCGGGGTGCACGTGGTGCCGCCAGGCGTAGGGGTCGGCGAGCCATTGCTCGGGCGAGATGCCGAGGAGGTTCGTTACCTGGGGACTCACGTAGATCGAGTCCGCATCCTCACTCACCGGGTCGAGGTACACGACCGCGGGGATCTGCTCGACGAGCGTCCGGTATTTCGCCTCGGCCTCGAACCGGGCTTCGCGCCCCTCGTGCAACGCGGTGACGTCCCGGAGCGTCACCACCAGGAACCGCTCGGGGCCCTCGATCGTGCCCAGGCAGACCTCGATCGGCACCGACGACCCGTCGGCTCGTCGGCACTCGCTCTCGAAGCGGTCGCCCCGCGTCTCGTCGTCGATGCCACCGACCAGATCCTCGACGGAGCGCCCAAGGAGCTCCTCGATCGTGAACCCGGTCAGCGAAGCGGCGCGGCCGTTCGCGAAGACGATCGTGCCGTCCACCGCCGCCACGACCAGGCACTCGGGCGTCGCCTCGAAGAGGGCGCCCGCGTCAATCACGCGGCCGAGCTTCCCGGATCCTTCGGTCGTCCGCATCTCACACCCCGTGGGTGGCGAACGAGGCGACCATCGCGTCGCCCTCCATCGGCCGGCCGAAGAGGAACCCTTGCGCGAACGGAACACCGAGGCGTCGCAGGAAGTCCGCCTCGCCCTCGGTCTCGACCCCCACCGCGACCGGGGAGACCGACAGGCTGTCCGCGAGGGAGACGATCGCGCGCACGAGCGCCGCCTGGCCCGCGTCGACGTCGACACCGCGCACGAACTGTCGATCGATCTTGAGGTAGTCCACGGGGAAATTCACGAGGCGGGCGAACGAGGAGTGCGCCGTGCCGAAGTCGTCGATCGCGAGCTTCAATCCCCAGCACTGCAGCTCCGCCATGACCTTCTGCGCGCGCTCAGGGTCGGCCATCGCGGTCCCCTCGGCGATGTCCAGGACGACCCTTCCGGGCGCGACGCCACTCTCGCGCAGCCGCCCGATCAGCTTCTCCGACAGGTGCGCCGACCAGAGCTGGCGGGGGGCGAGGTTGAAGGAGAGCATCAGCTCGAGGCCCTTGGCGCGCCATGCGGCGTCCTGGCGCCCGAGCTCGTCGATGACCCACTCCCCGATCGACTCGATCAGGCCGAGCTCCTCGGCGATCGGCAGGAACTGCCCCGGCGGAACGATGCCGCCGTTCACGTCGCGCCACCGGATCAGCGCCTCCGCGCCCATGACCGTGCCCGTCGACAGCTGGACGATCGGCTGCCAGTGAAGCGTCCACGCCTCGTGGATGACCGCATCGTGGATCCGCTCGCTGAGCGACCGGTTCGGCGCCGTCTCGTCTTCGGCGCTTCCCGTGTAGAAGCACCAGCCGCCGGGCCGGACCCGCTTGCTGGCGTACATCGCCTCGTCGGCGTGCTTCATGAACGCCCCGACGTCGTCGGCGTCGTGCGGATAGAGGCTGATGCCGATCGATGCCGACGCCCGGTACGCGGCGTCGCCCAGCGCGAACGGATCCTCGAGCGCGGTGTGGATCCGTTCGGCGACCATCTTGGCCTGTGCCACGCCGTGCTGAGGATTGCCGTCGAGGTCGGTCAGCAGGACCAGGAACTCGTCGCCGCTCCGCCGAGCGAGCACGTCCGACTCCCGCAGGCACGGTTTGAGCCGGGCGGCGAGATCGCGCAGGAACACGTCGCCCACGTGATGACCCATCGTGTCGTTCACCTGCTTGAAGTTGTCGAGGTCGATGAAGAGCAGCGCGAGGGACCCGCCCGAGCGACGGGCGGTCGCGATGGCCATCGTGAGCATCTCCTCGAACAGCGCCCGGTTCGGCAACCCGGTCAGTGGGTCGTGGTACGCGAGGAACGTCAGCTCGTCGGCGTTGCGCCGGTCGGTGACGTCCAGGAGCACGCCCTGGACCAAGAAGGGCTGACCGTCCTCGCCGTCGATGATCACGGCCTGCTCTATCACGGTGTGCACCGATCCGTCCTCGTGGATCATGCGGTACTCGCGCTGCAGCGGCAGGCCCTGCTGGATCGACTCGACGTACTCGTCCCACACGCGGTCGTAGTCGTCGGGGTGTACGTGGCGCGCCCAGCAGTAGGGATCCGCGAGCCACACCTCTTGCGTAACGCCGAGGAGATCCTCCACCTGGGGGCTCACGTAGATGCTCGCGGCGTCCTCGAACGCCGGGTCGACGTAGACGACGCCCGGAAGGTTCATCACCATGTGCCGATAGATCCACGCCATATCGATGGCGTCCATCGTGCCGCTCGTATCGTGGCGCAGCGCGGTCAGCCGCTCCTCGAGTCCGGGAAGCAGCTGGTCCTGCAGCCTGCGGGGCAGCTCGCGGAGCCCCTCGGGCGGGGTGGGCGTCTCGTCGATCATCACGACAAGTCATCGGCCCGCGATCCGGCACACCTGAGGCGTTCGGACGCAACTCCCGATGCACAGGTTCAGGGGCCTCGAACCGGTCGCGGACAAGTAGGTTCTGCCCATGGGTCACCGGGTCGTGCGCACGTTGGAGGTCGGGGCCGCCCCCGAGGTGGCGTTCGACTACGTCGCGGACTTCTCGAGTGCCCAGGAGTGGGACCCGGGGATCCCGGCCGCCCGCCGCCTCGACGACGAGCCGATTGGCATCGGATCGCGCTTCGAGCTGACGTCGCGGTTCGGGGGCACCGAGCAGGTCATCCACTACGAGATCACCGAGTTCGACCGGCCACGCCAGGTCACGTTCGTGGGCGACGGGAAGAACTTCCGAGGCACCGACACGATCTCGTTCTCACCGGCCGGCGGCGGCGGGACCCTGGTGACCTACGTCGCCGAGCTCGGCTTGAAGGGCCTGGCCGCGCTCGCGCTTCCCTTCCTGCGCGGCCGCCTCGACTCGATGAGCGACGACGCGGTGGCCGGCCTCAAGTCCGCGCTCGACCGCCTCGCCTGAGCGTCGCCCGCGTCGTCAGCCCGCCTTCGGCGTCATCTCCGTCATGCCCCACGGGCTGCCATAGTCCTTCAGCAGGTCCATGAAGGGAACCGCGTCGAACGCCTCGGGGCCCAGGACCCCGGCGCCGTCCCACGTGCCGTTCGCGATCAGCTCGAGCGCGATCACGGGATTTATGGCCGTCTGCCAGGTCACAGCCTGCGCGCCGTCCTTGGCCCAAGTCTCCTCGGTGTCGACCACGTGGTGCAGGTAGACCTCGCGCGGAGTCCCGTCGATCCCCGTGCCCTTCACCCAGGTGCCCGCGCAGGTTTTGCCCGTCATCTCCTCGCCGAGGAACGCCGGGTCGGGCAGGCAAGCGGCGACCACATCGCGGGGGCTGACCTCGGCGCCGCGGACGCTGACCTTCTCCACCTTGTCGAGACCGAGCTTGTGCAGCGTCTCTAGCACCTGGATGAACTCGTCCCCGAGCCCGTACTTGAACGTCACGCGGTTACAGTCGATCCACCGCGGCACGAGCAGCACCTCCTCGTGCTCGACGTTCACGCACTCCACCTCCCCGATCCCCTCGGGGAACGTGAAGAGCTCCGGCTCCGAGAACGGAGCGGTGGTGTACCAGCCGCGATCCTTCTCCCAGATCACCGGCGGGTTCAGGCACTCCTCGATCGTGGTCCAGATGCTGAAGGTCGGGGCGAAGTCGTGACCGGCGATCACGAGGTTCGCACCGTCGCGCACGCCCACCTCGTCGATCTCGCTGAACAGATGGTCGGCCGCGTACCGCGCGAACACGTCGGCGGCGCCCGGCTCGATCCCGATCCCGCAGAGCGCCAGGAGGCCCGCGTCCTTCCACCGCTGCTCCATCGCGAATTGCTCGTCGCCGAGCTTCTTGCCCACCAGCTCGTACGGCTTGTCGACGTGGCGCTCCGCCAGGGACATCGCCATGTCGAGGTAGTGCACGCCGGCGTCGAGCGCCCCTTCGAAGATCGGCATCACGAAGCGGGGATCGGCCGCGTTCAGGACGTGGGTGATCCCGTGCTCGCGGACGCACGCCGCCACGTTGGCCGCCTTGGAGGCATCGAGGGTCGTCGCGCTGAACTTCCCGCCGCCGTCGTAGCGATCGACGACGCGTGCGGACCGTGACGCGTCGAGATCGGCGAACACGACGTGGTCGTAGAAGTCACGCCGCGCCGAGATCGGCGCGAACGCCGCGCCCACGCCGCCGGAACCGACTACCAGGATCTTCATGCTTCGGGCACCTCTCCTCGGGATGCGAGGGAGTCTAGCGAAGGCATGCATGGACCCGACGTACGTCCCCCCGGGGTTGATCCGGGGTCAGCCGGTCTCGATCTTCACCCAGTCGATGTCGCCGGTGAAGTAGTCGCAGCTGATGTGGTCCTGGTCGCAGTTCGACTTGCCGGCGATCGAGATCGGCCGGGGGTTCGAGATGTTCCCGGTGCGGCCGCTCGAGGTCCGCGTGAAGCGGGAGTCGACCGTGAGCGTGAGCGCGCTCGAGGTGCGCTCACAGCGAACGGTGTGCCACTGCCCGTCGTTCAACGGGGTGCCCGACGTGACCTCCTTGCGCTGCCAGTTCCCGTTCGAGTCGCGCCCGCGGAACACGCACGTGAGGATGCCCCGGGGGTTCTCGATCTTCCAGTAGCCGCCGTCGGCACCTCCCTGCCCCTTCTGGATGATGTTGCCGAAGGGCTGGATCGTGCGGTATCGCAGCGTGACGGCGAAGTCGCCGCTCCCGGGGTTCAGCCGGCTGTCGTACACGAGCACCAACCGCTCCGGTTTGGCGGGCGGGTTCGTCGGGCTGGTGAAGGCCCACCGGTACCCGGTGGCGCCGTCGTAGGTCGCACCCACGATGACGTCGTTCCCGATCGAACCGTCGATGTTGTGACCGCTGCTGTCCACCATCGTGTTCGCGCCCGAGCGCTCGTTCATCTGCCAATACGCGAGCGTATTGCCCGCGGTAGCGCCGGCGAGGGACGCGGCCGCGACGACCATCCATGCCGCGCCCGCGACCACCGAGATCGTCATCCGCCAGGGCTTCGCCCGGAGCCTCATCGCACATCCCCTCCGCTCAAGAGCGCAACGCTACCTCGGCCCGAACGCGACCGGTATAGGTCTTTCGGGCTGCCTTCGGTGACGGAGTCGGGGCTCGGGAACGCGGGCCGGCCACCAGATTTGCCGCGGATTGGGGTCCCCTTGCCCGGCCCCTACCCCGGCCCCACGTGGCGTCGTGCACGAGACACCGCACGTGCGTCGCCCCCGACCCCGAGGAGGGATCAATGGCCTTCGTGATCGCCGAGCCGTGCGTGGACGTGCACGATCGCGCCTGCGTCGACGAATGCCCCGTCGACTGCATCTACGACGGGCTCCGCAAGGGGTATATCCAGCCCGACGAATGTGTCGACTGCGGCGCCTGCGACCCGTCTGCCCGGTCAACGCGATCTTCGCCGAGATCGATCCCCCCGTGGAATGGCGGGGATACGCCCACGTCGACCGTGAGTTCTTCGGACCCGAGGTCACGGGTCTGGGCAGCCCCGGCGGCGCGGCCGACGTCGGCCAGATCCCCGGCGACCACCCCGCGCTGGAATCGCTCGACGGCCCCGCCGCCGGGGCTGCCCAGACCCGTGACCTCGGGTCCGAAGAACTCACGGTCGACGTGGGCGTATCCCCGCCATTC
>JANLXF010000076.1:0-10460 GCA_031364965.1 Actinomycetes bacterium
GTTGGGATGGTCGTCGGGATCATGCCGATCACGGGGATCCCGCTGCCGTTCCTCAGCTACGGCGGGTCGGCGATGCTCGTCAACTTCATCGCGGTCGGGTCGGGCGGCATGTTCGGTCGGGGTTATCTGAACGGCACCCAAACGAACCTGGATTACGTGCCCGAGCAGCACACGGACTTCATCTTCACCGTGGTGGGGGAGGAGTTCGGCTTCATGGGCGCGATGTTCGTGCTGGGGCTCTTCGCCCTCCTGTTGTGGCGCGCGATCCGGATCGCCTACCTGTCGAAGGACCCATTCGGGACCTATGCCGCCGTGGGGATCGCCTCGATGTTCGCGATCCAGATCTTCGTGAATGTTGGGATGGTCGTCGGGATCATGCCGATCACGGGGATCCCGCTGCCGTTCCTCAGCTACGGCGGGTCGGCGATGCTCGTCAACTTCATCGCGGTCGGGATGCTCCTCAGCATCCACATGCGCCGTTTCAAGTAAGGGCGTCAGTCCGGCGTCGCGCCGCCCGTGACCTGCCACAGGAACGTCGAACCCTCAGGCCCGGTCGATTCGAGCGAGACGTCACCGTCCATCGCTCGCGCGGACATCCGGGCGAGCGTCAGGCCGAGCCCGACGCCTTGATGATGGCGCGTGTTCAGGTCCTCGCCCTGTTCCAGCGGGTCGAAGATCCGCGCGATCGTCTCCTGTGACATCCCGGCGCCGCGGTCGCGCACCCGCACCTCGGGACCGTGTCCGTTCACGCGGACCGCGATCGTGACGGGCGTGTCGCTCGGGGAGAAGGCCAGGGCGTTCTCCACGAGCTCCTCCAGGATCCGCCGCGCCGCGGTGCGGTTCAGGGTGGCCATCGCGGGCCCGGGCGTTTCCTCCACGACGACCCGCGGGAAAACTTCGGCGACCTCGCGGGCGACCTGCGAGACGTCGGCCCACTCCGTGAGCCCTGCCTCGACCGCGGCCTCGAACCGCTGGACGAGACGGGACAGGGTCTCGGCCCGCTCAACGAGGGTGTCGAGCAGCTCGGCTCGCTGCTCGATCGGCGCCGTGCCATTCTTGAGGGTGGTCGCCATCCCCAGGATCACTGTCACGGGTGACCGCAGCTCGTGGCCGAGACGCGAGACGAGATCGTGCCGGCGGGCCGCTCGTTCCAGGAGCGCCTCCTGGGCGATCTCCAGCTGGCGCGTGCGGCGACGCTCGCGCTCGAGGGCCTCGGTGAGCTCCTCGATCACGGTAGGGGTCACCTCGGGAGAGATCACCCCGCCACCGGAGGCCGCCTGGCGCACGGCGTGCAGGATCTGGTCGCCGTCGGAATCTTTGAGGACGTAGCCGGAGGCACCGGCCACCAGCATGTCCCGCACGGCGCGCTGGTCCTCGTTCCCCGTCAGGGCCACCACCCCGACGTGCGGTCGCACCGCCTTGAGCCGGCGCGTCGCCTCGACGCCCCCCATCCCGGGCATCCGCACGTCCATCAACACCACGTCGGGCTCGGTTCCGACGAGCAGCTCGAGCGCCTCGGCTCCGTTCCCGGCCTGGCCGACGACGAGGAGATCGCTCGTGCCGAGCAGGGTGATGAGCGATTCCCTGAATCCGGCGTTGTCGTCAACGACGAGGACGCGCACCTCGGAAGCACGAGGGGAAGGGCCGACGGGGGTCATAGGAGAAGTGTCGGCGCTTCGGGACTACGGGGGTATGGGCCGCCCGCCCGTTTCGGGCCGGGGGACACGGCCCGGGACCGTTGGTCCCATGGGTCTAGCCCGCTTGCCGGTCGAGGTCCCCGTTCTCCCTACAGCGGCATCGCCGCAGGTCATGAGCCTGATCTCCGTGCTCGCGGGGTCCCCGCTGCTATGCTCGTCACTAGATGTGCCCGCCGGGCGCGCTCGAGCGTAGCCACAGGCGGGATGGTGAACACCGAGGTGGCGCGCGACCGCAGCCCACGCGGGCCCGCTGGACGGGATCGCGAGCGCGGGACGCCAGCGCCGGACAAGGACGTTACCGGGTGCGCGACCACGCGCTGAGCCCGGCGCGCGGAGGCGGTGAGCCCCGCGGCGCTGGCTCGCAGCACGGCTCGATGTCCTCCACGCGTGTGGAGCGCACGATCTGCCACCACGACGTCCTCGACGGCACGCCCCTCGCGACCTGTGAAGGGAGCGATCGTTGACAGACCCAGACACCGAGACCGCGCGGAGTGCCCCGCCGGCAGCATCCACGACCAGCGAGGCCGACGAGCGGCTCGCCGCGTTCAAGCGGGGCGCCCCGACCCCCAAGGCCCCCGAGGTCAAGGCGGCTCCGCGTGCCAGACGCGCGACGAAGGAACCGTCGACCGAGACCGCGTCGCCCGCCTCAGCGGAGGCGGTGCCGGCACCCGCCGACGGCGGTGCCCGCAGCGACGCCCCCCCGCGCCGAACCCCGCGTCAGCGGGCCCCGAGCGCAAGTGAGGAGGGCCGGGACCGATCCACGGCCACCGAGGAGCCCGCCGAGCCCGCCGAGCGCTCGGCTGCGCGCGGGTCCGCCACGCCGCCGCGCCCCCGCACTCGGGGCGGGCAGGGCCAGGGCTTGCGGAGCACGGCAACGGAGCGAACGATCGTCGACCCGGCCGAGCGTGACGACGTCGCGACCACGACCCCAGACACCGCCGGCGATGGCACCCGCGAACCGAGCGAGGACGGCGCCCCATCCGGCGCGCCGCGCAAGCGTCGCCGCCGAGGCGGCCGTGGCCGAGGCCGGTCTTCAGGCGGAGCCAGCGGTGCGAACGGGGGTACCGGGCGCGCCACCGACGGGGATGCCGCGCATTTCACCGACTCCGGGGATGTCGAAGACCGCGGCGCCGACGACGAGGCCGACGTGCGCGAGACCGCGGCCACCCAGCGCGACGACGCCACGCCCGATGCCCCTTCCGGCCAGGGCCAGGGCAGGAGCACGGGCAGCCGCCGTCGGGGGGGCCGGGGTTCCGGCTCGGATGGCGACGCTTCGTCCTCCGATACGCCGAACGCCGATCGAGCGCCTCGGTCCCGGTCCGCGGCCGACAAGGGGACGGGCGGCCGCACGAAGACCAAGGCGATGACGGCCGAGGAGCAGGTGGCCGCGGGAGGCCCCACGCGCAACACCCGCAACACCCGCAGCCGCACCGGTCGAAGCGGTGCTCGTGAGGGCGGCCGTGGCCGCCGCCGCGAGCCGCTCATCGTTCCGCCGCGTATCACCGACAAGCTGATGGTGATCACCGAGCACGGCGAGCGCGATCAGATCGCGGTGCTCGAGGAGAACGTGCTCGTCCAGCACTACGTCACCCGCACCGGCGCGACCTCGATGGTGGGCAACGTCTACCTGGGGCGCGTCCAGAACGTGCTGCCCGGGATGGAGGCAGCCTTCGTCGACATCGGCCGGGGGCGCAACGGCGTGCTGTACGCCGGCGAGGTGAACTATCGACCCGAGGACCTCGAAGGTCCCGCCCCGCGGATCGAGCAGGTCCTGAAGGCCGGCCAGGCGGTCCTGGTGCAGGTCACGAAGGACCCGATGGGCGGCAAGGGCGCCCGCCTCACCGCGCAGATCTCGTTGCCGGGGCGCTTCATCGTGTTCGCGCCCGGCCAGAGCCTGTCCGGGATCAGCCGGCGGCTCGGTGACGACGAACGTAAGCGGTTGAAGTCGATCATGCGCAAGATCAAGCCCGACGAGCACGGCGTGATCGTGCGCACGGCGGCCGAGGGTGCGAGTGATGAAGCGCTTACCCACGACCTCGAGCGCCTCGTCCGCCAGTGGGACGAGATCCAGCGAGAGGCGAAGCGGGTCAAGGCTCCCGAGGTGGTCTACGAAGAGCCCGAGCTCACGGTGCGCGTGGTGCGCGACCTGTTCACCGACGAGGAGTACCGCGAGCTCGTCACCGACTCCCGCCGAATCTACGACAAGATCATGGCCTACGTCGGCGACATCGCTCCCGACCTCGCGCCCAAGATCAAGTACCACGACGGCAAGCTCCCTGCGTTCGAGGAGCACCGGATCGAAGAGCAGATCCACAAGGCGCTCGACCGCAAGGTATGGCTGCCGAGCGGCGGCTACCTGATCATCGAGCGCACCGAGGCGATGACGATCGTCGACGTGAACACGGGCAAGTCGGTGGGCAAGACCAACCTCGAGGAAACGGTGGTGAACACCAATCTGGAGGCCGCGCAGGAGGTGGCGCGTCAGCTCAGGCTGCGCGACATCGGCGGCATCATCGTCGTCGACTTCATCGACATGCTCCTCGAGAAGAACAAGTCGCAGGTCGAGTCCACGATGAAAGAGGCGATGGCGCTCGACAAGACACGCAGCCAGGTGTTCGAGATCGGGCCGCTGGGCCTGCTGCAGGTCACGCGCAAGCGCGTATCCTCTGGCCTGGTCGAGTCGTTCTCCGAGACCTGCCCCACCTGCGAAGGCAGGGGCATCCTGCTCAACTACGGATCCTGACGGAAGGACCAACCATGTACGCGGTGATCAAGACGGGCGGCAAGCAGCAGAAGGTCAAAGCCGGCGACGTCATCGAGGTCGAAAAGCTCGTCCACGAGGGCGAGACCCTGACCTTCCACCCGATCCTCGTGGTCGAGGACGACGGCACCACGCACGTGGGCAGCGAGGCCGCCAAGGCCACCGTCACGGCCAAGCCGCTCGGGGAGAAGAAGGGCGAGAAGATCAAGATCTTCAAGTACCGGCCCAAGACCGGCTACGCCAAGCGCGGCGGGCACCGCCAGATCCTGACGCTCCTCGAGATCGAGGACGTGACCCTGGGCGCCCCCAAGAAGCGGGCGGCGAAGAAGGCCGAGGAGCCCGTCGCCGACGAGGCGTCGGCCGCAGAGTAGCTGCTAGGCTGGAGGACCTATGGCACACAAGAAGGGCGGCGGCTCGTCCCGAAACGGCCGCGATTCCAACGCCAAGCGCCTCGGCGTGAAGGCGTTCGGCGGCGAGTCGGTCACGGCCGGCTCGATCATCGTGCGTCAGCGCGGCACGCGGATCCACCCCGGTGAGGGCGTGGGCAAGGGCAGCGACGACTCGCTGTTCGCGCTGCGAGAGGGCGAGGTCCGGTTCCACGATTCGCGGGGCCGCAAGTTCGCCTCGATCGTCACGGCCGAGTGAGGCCGGCGCCCCTCAGGGCCCGTCTCGACGTTCCACGATCGCCACCACCCATGACCTGATCAGGTCCTTCTGACCGATCCCCACGGTCTGGAGGTACTGGATGTTCGTCTTCTGGTGGCGTCGTTTCGAGGAGCGGCGGATCGCACCGAAGGCGCCCAGCGGCCGCGTGGTGAACGGGTCGCCCGGCAGCGTGGTCCGTCCGGGCTCCGGCTGTTCGAGCGGTGGAGGCTGGCTGAAGTAGAAGGCGGTCCGTCGCGGGTCGCCCTCGTGGTCCCACTCGAGCATCAGCACCGGTGAGCCGCGCAGGCGCTTGGCACGGCGCACGTGCGTGAACGGGAACGTGACCGGCGTCTCGTCCTCGTTCGTGGTGAAGACCAGGGCGTCCTCGCGCAGGGCGATCCGGCCTTCGATCTCGGCCATGTCCTCGCTGCGGCGCAGGTGCACCATCCAAACGGTCGTCGGCTCCGGCATGGGGGTCATCTTCCCCCGTCGCGGCGCGTGCGACCACCGATAGGCTGGAGGCCTGATGGCGTTCGTCGATGAGTGCACGGTGTTCGCGCAAGCAGGCCGGGGCGGCAACGGCTCCGCCCACCTGCACAGCGAGCCCTACAAGTCCCACGGAGGTCCCGACGGCGGGACCGGGGGCGACGGCGGCTCGGTGGTGTTCGAGGTGTCGCGGGGGGTCCACGACCTGTCGGGACTCGCCGACCACCCGCATCTGCGGGCCAAGGGTGGCGGCCCGGGTCTGTCGACCAAACGCGACGGCGCTCGGGGCAAGGACCTCGTGGTCGCGGTGCCCGACGGCACCGTGGTGTTCGACGGGAACGGCCTCGTGGCGGACCTGGTAGGCGAGGGCTCTCGGGCGATCGTCGCGCGCGGCGGGCACGGAGGCCGGGGCAACGTGGCCTTCGCGAGCGCGCGCAACCGCGTGCCGCGCACGGCCGAGCCCGGCGAGGAGGGCGAGGAGAAGCGCCTCACCGTCGAGCTCCGCACGGTCGCCGACGTCGGGCTGGTGGGGCTCCCCAACGCCGGCAAGTCGACGCTGCTCTCCCGGCTGACGGCCGCCAAGCCCAAGATCGCGGACTACCCGTTCACGACCCTGACGCCCAACCTGGGCGTGGCCGGGGGTGACGCCGATCGGTTCGTCGTCGCCGACATCCCCGGGCTCGTCGAGGGCGCGAGTCAAGGGCGCGGACTCGGACACCGGTTCCTGCGACACATCGTGCGGTGCCGCGCGCTCGTGCTGGTCGTCGACCTGGCTGCCGCCGACCCCTCGGCCGACCTGGAGACGCTTCGCGAGGAGCTCGCGGCATACGACCAGGAGCTCGCCGAGCGCCCCGCCATCGTCGTGGGCACGAAGACCGATCTCCTCGACGACCCCACGGCGGCCGCGGCCGCGCTGCCCGAGGGAGCGCTCGCGACCTCCGCGATGACCGGCGACGGGATCGACGAGCTGCTGGCGCGGCTCGGGCTGCTCGCCCGGGAGGCGGAGGAGTCCGAGCCCGAGCGGCAGGCATTCGTGGTGCTCCGGCCGGGGCGGCCGCGGTTCACGGTGGTCCGCGAAGGTCCGCACCGCTGGCGCGTGGCCGGCAGGAGCGTGGAACGCTGGGTGATGGAGGCCGATCTCTACGACGACCGTGACGTCGAGGTCCTGCAGAAGCGGATGGTCAAGGACGGCGTGGAACGCAAGCTCGTGACCGAGGGCGCGCGTCACGGCGACGAGGTCGCGATCCTCGACAAGGTCTTCCAGTTCCTCCCCGATCCCGACCCGGAGCCCGAGAGCGAGCCCGGGCCGGACATCGACGCCGACGCCGTGCCCCGGGATCGGTGACCGTGGATCTCGATCGCCTGATCGCCGAAGAGGACGCGGGCTGGACCCGGCTCGCCGAGGTGCTCGCCTCGATCCCCCCCGGCCGGCTCGAGGAGCCGACCGTGACGGAGGAAGGGTGGTCTCCCAAGGACGTGATGTTCCACGTGGGGTTCTGGATGGGCGACTGCGCCGACGTGCTCGGACGGATCGCCGCGGGGGACTGGGACGGTGGCGGCGACGAGACCCCCGCCACGATCGAGACCGCGAACCGCGAGGGGTTCGGGCGGTCGCGCGCGATGCCGCTCGACGCGGCTCGGGACGGCTTTCGCCGATCCAGGGAGCGCATGCTCGCGGCGTTCCGAGCGCTCGAGGAGGTCACCCCGGCGGCCTGGGAGTGGTTCGAGGAGTCCGGCCCGCTGCACTACGCGAAACACGTCGAGGATCTTCGAGCTTGGCTGGGTCGATGACCCGGGCCGCGTAGGATAGCCGCGATGGGAAACCGCCTCGGGGTCATGGGTGGCACGTTCGACCCCATCCACTACGGACACCTCGTGACCGCCGAGGAAGCCCTCCAGCAGTTCGGGCTCGACGGCATGATCTTCGTGCCCACGGGCCAGCCGTGGATGAAGGAGCACGAGGTCGTCTCCCCGCCCGAGGATCGCTACCTGATGACCGTGATCGCGACCGCCTCGAACCCGCTGTTCCGGGTCTCCCGCCTCGAGGTCGACCGCGACGGTCCCACCTACACCGTGGACACCTTGCGCGGGATGAAGGCCGAGCTGGGAACCGAGACCGAGCTGTTCTTCGTGACCGGCGCCGACGCCGTGCTCGAGATCTTCCAGTGGAAGGATCCCGGCGAGCTGTTCGAGCTGGCGCACTTCATCGCCGCGACGCGGCCGGGCTACGACATCGCGGGGTTCTCGGCGCACGCGCCGACCAAGCACCCCGGCATCACCGTGATGAACGTCCCCGCGCTCGCCATCTCGTCCACCGACATCCGAGCGCGGATCGGTGCCGCCCGCCCGATCCGATACCTCGTCCCCGAAGGCGTGAAGAGCTACATCGAGAAGGCGGCGCTGTACCGGTGAGCTCGGGCCCGCCCCCGGGCGGCCCGGTGCGGGGCTCCCGCGCCGCCCGCCGCACCCGCCACCGCCGCGCCATCGCGCTCGAGATCGTCGCGGGCATCGCCGTGGTGGCGGTGGCCGGGTGGTTCCTGTTCGGCCGCGGCGGCGCCGACGGCGGGTCCGCCGGCACGACGCCGTCGCCGCAGGGTCCGGCCGGTCCCTCCCGGTTGCTCGCGCTCTCGGTGTCGGGTGCGGCGCTGCCGCACCTGGCGGTGATCGGCACCGCGACCGAGGGACGATCGGGCTCGGCGCTGCCGATCCCGATGGAGATGGTCACGATCGTGCCCGGCCAGGGGGAGGCCCAGACGGCGGCGGTCGCGCAGCTCTCGGGAGCGTCGATCCAGGTCGCGCTCTCGAACGCGGTGGGCGCTTGGACCGAGGGCTACGCCGTGATCACGCTGCGGCAACTCGCCGTGATCGTCGACCGGGGAGCCGGGCTGAAGGTCGAGCTGCCCCTGCCGGTCACGACGGCCGCCGGCGTCCTCGGCCCGGGCTCGACCACGCTGACCGGCGCGCAGGTCCGCGCGCTGCTCGCGCTCGACACACCCGACGCCCCCACGTACTGGGCGCACGTGCTCCAGGGGCTCCTCGCATCGCCGCCGTCGCTGCGAACGGGGGACCTGGCGGCGTCGAACGGCCTCGACGTCGTCCAGCAGCTCTTGGAGGGCGCGCGGGGAGGTGCCGTGCTCGGCTTCCCCACGAAGGTGGTGGCGGGCACCGTGACGGTGGCCGCGCAGCCCGATCTGGACCAGTTGGTGACCGAGGCCTTCGGCACGGAGGCGCCGATCCCGGCGATCGTGCAGAACGGCAACGGGGCTCCGGGCGTGGGGGAGGAGGTCGGGCGGCGCATCATCCCGGCGGGGTTCCGGATCGTGCTCTCGCAGAACGCGGCCACGTTCGGCCTGCCGACCACCGACGTGATCGCGAACGGAGAGGAGAGCCTGGAGGCCGCCCGGGCGGCGCGCAAGGCGCTCGGCGTCGGGCGTGTCGGGGTATCCCAGGTACCATCGGGCATCGGGGACATCACCATCGTGGTAGGGAAGGACTTCACGGCTTGACGACGGCGGCGGGCATACGGGGCGGGGGCGACGGCGCGCTGCCCGCCAGCCGCGACGTGGCCGTGGCCGCCGCGAAGGCCGCCTCCGACAAGCAGTCCACCGAGATCGTGGTGCTCGACGTCCATGCGACGATCGTGATCACCGACTACTTCGTGATCTGCACGGCCGAGTCGCAGCGCCAGATCCGCTCGGTCGTCGACGCCGTCGAAGACGCCCTTCGGGGCCTGGGCGTCAAGCCCGTGCGTCGCGAGGGCGAACCCGAAGCGGGTTGGTGGCTCCTGGACTACATCGACGTCGTGGTCCACGTGTTCGGGAGCGAAGAGCGCGCGTACTACGACCTCGAGCGGCTCTGGAGCGACTCCCCGAAGGTCCGATGGGATGCCGACTCTTCCGAGGACGCGGCCTCGACCGCCCGGTAAACTCGGGCTTCGGCACCGCCGCGGGCCCATAGCTCAGCTGGTAGAGCGCTTGGCTGGCAGCCAAGAGGTCAGGGGTTCGAATCCCCTTGGGTCCACCACCGCAGGTCACAGCTAGCTACGGTAGCTTGATGACGAGCTACCGTGATGCTCCGATTGATCGGTCGGAGTGAAGCATGAGGGTCGGTGAGAGCCTTTGGCGGCCCAGGATCATCTTCGCATCCGCGCTCGTCGTGCTGTCGTCGATCCAGCTCGCTTCTTGCTCACGCTCGGCCATCGAGCAGCCCAAACCGACGACCTCACCTGGCGCTGAGGCTGCGGGTGTGAGGCTGGCTCTGCTTCCGACCCACGACGCGAACCGTTGCTGCCGGCTCTTCACCGTGAACCCTGGCCGACGGCTGGTGGTCTTCTGCCCCGTCTTGGTGCTGGACCCACGGGGGCGAGTCCGCTACTCGGCTTTCTTCCCGCCCCCTCCTTCTGGGCGCAGCCGATCCAGTGGGTTCGTAGCTGAGCACGGCCGGCATCCCCATGGCGTGTTCGAGATTCCGATCGACCTTGCCCGCGACTCGTATGTCGCGCATTGCCGTCCGGCTGCCTGGCATGGCGGCTATCCGATCTGATTCCCCGCCACACCGGCGAGCGAGCATGATCACGGCGTCACTTGACTGCTCACCGCGTCGTGTCGCCGCGGCCGCGCGCCCCTAGCGGGGATCGCTGGTTGCCATCCTGGCCGCGAGCTGGGCACCATCCTTTACTTCAAGCTTCGCCAGGATGTTCGAGACGTGTCGCTCCACCGTCTTGCGCGACAGGAACAGCGTGCGCGCGACATCCGGGTTGCTGGCGCCATCCCAACGTCGACGGCCCGGCCTGATCCGGCCGGACACGAGTACTGCACATAAAGTGCAGTATCATGCACTCCATGGACGACAGCACCGCGGGCCCGCGCGGC
>JANLXF010000110.1:0-12846 GCA_031364965.1 Actinomycetes bacterium
CGTGAAGGCCGCGACCGGCGAGGACGTGACCGCCGAGGAGCTGGGCGGCGCCGACGTGCACGCGCGCCGCAGCGGCGTGGCCGACCACGAGGCGGCCGACGACGCCCACGCACTCAGGATCGTGCGGGAGATCGTCGCGAACCTGAACCTCCCGTCGGCCCGGGCGTGGCCGGTCGAGGATCCGGTCGAACCCGCGATGCCGGTCGGCAACCTGTACGGGGCGGTCTCGCATGACACGTCGATGACGTACGACGTGCACGAGGTGATCGGGCGGATCGTCGACGGCTCGGTGCTGCACGCCTTCAAGCCGCTCTACGGCGACACGCTCGTCTGCGGCTTCGCGCGGATCCACGGACATCCGGTGGCGATCCTCGCGAACCAGGGGATCCTGTTCTCGGAGTCCGCCCAGAAAGGCGCCCACTTCATCGAGCTCGCGTGCACGCGTGGGGTTCCGCTCGTCTTCCTCCAGAACATCACCGGCTTCATGGTGGGGCGCGAGTACGAGGCGGGCGGCATCGCGAAGGACGGCGCCAAGCTCGTCATGGCGGTCGCGTGCGCGAACGTCCCCAAGTTCACCGTGATCATCGGCGGTTCGTTCGGCGCCGGGAACTACGCGATGTGCGGACGGGCCTACGGCCCCCGCCAGCTCTGGATGTGGCCCAACGCACGGATCTCGGTCATGGGCGGGCGTCAGGCCGCGGCGGTCCTCACCACGGTCGGGGGCGACCCCGCGGACGAGGCGGCGACGATAGAGCGGTACGAAGCCGAGGGAAGTCCCTACCATTCGACCGCACGCCTGTGGGACGACGGCGTGATCGACCCGCTGGAGACGCGCAAGGTGCTCGCCCTGGGGCTCGACGCGGCCTCGCGCGCCCCGATCGAGCCCACGACCTTCGGGGTCTTCCGGATGTGAGCGGCGTCGCCGTCACCCGCGAGGGGCCCGTGACGACCCTGACGCTCGATCGCCCCGACCGTCGCAACGCGTTCTCCCCCGACACGATGACCGAGCTCGCGGCCGCCGTTCGGGAGGCCGACGCCGATCCGCTCGTCCGCGTGGTTGTGCTCGCCGGCGCAGGCCCGGCCTTCTGCGCGGGCGCCGACATCGAGTGGATGCGGGCCGGGCGCGAGGCCGACGGCGCCCGCAACCTGCATGAGGCCGAGGCGTTGCGCGACGGATTCGAGGCGCTCGACACGTGCGCGAAGTCCGTGATCGCGCGCGTGCACGGCGCGGCGATCGGCGGCGGAGCCGGGCTCGTGGCGTGCGCCGACGTCGCGGTGGCGGCCGACGACACGCGGTTCGCGTTCGCGGAGGTCCGACTCGGCCTGGTGCCCGCCACGATCGCTCCGTACGTGCTCCGCGCGATCGGCCCGGGGGCGGCCCGGTCGTTGTTCACGAGCGGCCGCGCCTTCGGCGCCGACGAGGCCCTCCGCCTGGGTCTCGTGCATCGCGTGGTGCCGCCGGCGTCGCTCGATACCGCGGTGCGAGAGGCCGTCGACCTGAGTCTGCAGGCCGGCCCGGAGGCGATCGCCTCGTGCAAACGGTTGATCCGCGACGCCACCTCGTCGCTCCAGCTCCCCGATCTTCCGCGACGGATCACCGACGCCCGCATGTCCGATGAAGGCCGCGAAGGCCTCGATGCGTTCCTGGAGAAGCGACCGCCGTCATGGGCGCCATCGACCGACTCCTGATCGCGAACCGCGGCGAGATCGCGGTACGGATCGTGCGCACCTGCCGCGAGGCGGGGATCGCCGTCGTCGCCGTCGTCAGTCCGGGGGACGAGCACGCCGCGCACGCCGCCCTCGCCGACGAGGTGCGCGCCGTGCCGTCGTACCTCGATGCGGAAGCCCTCGTGTCGGCGGCGCTCGAGGCCGGCGCCGACGCGATCCACCCCGGCTACGGCTTCCTCTCGGAACGAGCCGAGTTCGCGGAGTCCGTGATCGAGGCCGGGATCACCTGGGTCGGTCCCCCGCCGGCCGCGATGCGGGCGCTCGGCGACAAGGTCGGCGCCCGGGCGATCGCCGAGTCTCTGGGCATCCCCGTCGTGCCCGGCTACGCGGGCCTGGACCTCACCGAGGACGTGCTGCTGCGCGAGGCGGCCAGGCTCGGCACCCCGTTGCTGGTGAAGGCCGCGGGCGGGGGCGGCGGACGCGGGATGCGCGCCGTCGAGGACCTCGCACAGCTGCCCGACGCTCTCGCGAGCGCGCGCCGGGAAGCGGGGGCGGCCTTCGGCGACGAGCGCGTGTTCCTCGAACGGCGGATGGTCGGCGTGCGCCACGTCGAGGTCCAGGTGCTCGTCGATACTCACGGGCACGGCGTACACCTGGGCGAGCGCGACTGCTCGCTCCAGCGCCGCCACCAGAAGATCGTCGAGGAGACGCCCGCGCCCGGGGTCGGCGCGGAGCTCCGGGCGGCGCTCGGCGCGGCGGCGCTCGGGATCGCGCGCGAGGCCGGCTACGAGGGCGTGGGCACCGCCGAGTTCCTGCTGAGTCCCGACGGCACGTGGTGCTTCCTCGAGATGAACGCGAGGCTGCAGGTCGAGCACCCCGTGACCGAGGCCGTGACAAGGATCGATCTCGTCCGGGCACAGCTGCGCGTGGCCGCCGGCGAGCCCCTTGCGTGGACCCAGGACGATGTCCGCCCGGCGGGTCACGCGATCGAGGCGCGCGTGTACGCCGAGGACCCGGCGACGGGTTTCCTGCCGGCGACGGGCCGTATCGATCTACTCGCGCTCCCCCACTGGCCTGGCGTTCGCATCGACGCGGCGCTGCGCGCCGGCGACGTCGTCGACCTGGGATTCGACCCCTTGCTGGCGAAGGTGATCGCCGTCGCGCCGGACCGCGAGGCCTGCCTGGATCGGCTGGGCGCGGCCCTCACGGAGCTGCAGATCGTCGGCGTCCGGACGAACCTCGGCTTCCTGCTGGACGCGCTCGTGCACCCCGACGTGCGCGCGGGAACGGCCGGCACCGACTGGGTGACCGACACGTGGGCGCCCGTCGTCCCTGCGCTGCCCCCCGGCGTGCACCCGGCGGGCGATCCGGCCGACCCCTGGCGTTCGTTCGGCGATGGCGCGGCGCCGAAGGGAGTCGCTGTAGCCGGTCATCACGCGCTGTACCGGGGGTGGGGCTACGACCTTGCGCCCGACGAGCTCGAGCCCGTGACGATCGCGCCGCCCGGCGGCTCGCTGACCGCGCCGATGCCCGCCGCGGTCGCCCGTGTGGCCGTCGCGGTCGGCGAGGTGGTGGAAGCGGGACAGGTCGTCGTCGTGCTCGAGGCGATGAAGATGCAGCTGCGGGTCGACGCCCCGGTCGCGGGCGTGGTGCGGGCCGTGCACGTGGCCGATGGAGACGTGGTCGCCGCCGGTCAGATCCTGGTGGAGGTGGAGGATCGATGAGGCTGCCCGGGTCCGTGACGATCGTGGAGGTCGGGCCCCGCGACGGCCTGCAGAACGAGTCGGCGTCGGTGAGCACCGACGCGAAGCTCGCGTTCATCGAGGCGCTCGCCGATGCCGGGCTGCCGGTCGTCGAGGCCACGTCGTTCGTGTCCCCCTCGGCGGTGCCGCAGCTCGCAGATGCCGACGAGGTCGTGCCGCGGATCCGGCGGCGCGACGGGGTGCGCTATCCCGTGCTCGTGCCGAACATGCGGGGCATGGAACGGGCCGAGGCCGCCGGGGCCGATGCGGTCGCCGTCTTCACGGCCGCGTCGGAGACCTTCACCCAGCGCAACATCGGGATGTCGATCGCCGGCTCGCTCGAGGCGTTCGCGCCCGTGCTCGCCCGCGCGGGGGCACTCGGGTGGTGGCGCCGGGGATACGTGTCGACGGCGTTCGGCTGCCCGTACGAGGGCGACGTCGCCACCGATGTCGTCGTGCGGATCACCGAGGCGTTGCTGGATCTCGGGTGCGACGAGGTGTCGATCGGCGACACGATCGGGATCGCCGGACCCGACGACGTGCGCGATCGATGCGCGGCCCTGCTGGCGCGCGTCCCCGCCGAGCGGCTCGCGCTGCATCTCCACGACACGCGTGGCCGCGCGCTCGACAACGTCGAGGCGGGGCTCGAGATGGGGATCGCGACCTACGACGCGTCGGCGGGGGGCACGGGGGGGTGCCCGTTCGCCCCGGGCGCGCCTGGCAACGTCGCGACCGAAGCCCTCTGCCGACTCCTCGACCGGCTCGCGATCGCGCACGGGGTCGACGCGGGCGCCGTCGAGGCCGCCGGCCTCGCGCTGCGCGCGCACCTCACCGGCTAGGCAGGATCCTGCGCGTCGGCGCGCGCGAGCTCGTAGCGCACGCCCTGCCACGTCTCGCCCTCGTAGGTGCGCTCGAACCGCTCGACCAGGACCATGCCGGCCTTCTCGGCGACGCGGAGCGACGGCGTGTTCTCGGCGCTCGCATACGCGCGCACCACCTCGGCCTCCAAGACGTCGAACGCGTAGCGGATCAACGCCCGCACCGCCTCGGTGGCGTAGCCGCGCCCCTGCGCGCGGGGCGCGATCGTGTAGCCGATCTTGATGACCCCGTGTTCGTCCTCGGCCGGGCTGAGCCCCACGTCCCCCACGAACTCGCCAGTTTCGAGCACCTCGACCGAGAACTGCACCCAGCCGGGCTCGCCGGGGCGCCGCGCGGCCATGTCGGCGATCTCCTCGCGCACCCCGTCGGGATCCGTGCGCTCCCACCCCTGGTACCGGTGGACGACGGGGTCGCTGCGATACGCCGAGATCGCCTCGGCGTCGGCCGGAACCGAGCGCCGCAAGCGGAGCCGTTCGGTGACCATCGGCCTGGAGTCGTCGTCGAAGCGCATCGGGCGAGAAGCCTACCGGGCGCACCGCGGTGCCGACGGTCGATTCGATCGGACGCGGGCGGGGTATCGGTGGTGCGAGCGCCGGCACGAGACCGGCGCCGTGGCGGAAGGAGCAGCGATGCACGAGGAGACGCCGGCGCCCGAGATGCCCGGGCGCGAGACGGGAGGGATGCCCGACACCGGCAGCGTGCCCGACGACATGCCGGATCTCGGCAGCGACCCCACGGAGCTCCCACAGGAGCAGCCCGACGAGGCTCCCGGTGAGTCACCGGAAACGCCCGACGAGGTCGAGCGGCCCGACGACATGCCGGGCGGCGCGACAACCCCGGGCGAGGTCGGCGGCGGCTAGCCCACGGCTAGCCCCGGGCGAGCCCGCGTGAGCGACACCATCCCGCGGCGGCGATCATCGCGCCGCGGGATGGTGTCCGACGCGCGTGGACCCTTAGGTGCGGCGGAGCAGGTACATCGCGACCGCGATGATCAGCACCACCACGATGATGGTGCCGAGGATCCCCATATTCAGTGCGGCAAGCATGTGCCCTCCCTTCGGGTCGTCGCGAGAGCTATCTCCACCGGGGGCACAGCCGAAACCACGCTCAGCCGGCGAGCTCCTCGACCGCCCGGTGCGCCTGGTCGATCGCCACGTGAGCGAACGCCGCCCAGGCGGCATCCGCGTTCGCGAACGCCACGTTGCCGGCCCGTGATCTGGCCTCGAGGTAGGGTCCAGGATCCTCGGCGCCGGCACCGAGCAGCGGGTCGCCGCCGTACGAGTAACCGTGACCCCATCGGTTCACGACGATGCCCGCGATGTCACGGTCGGCATCGAACCCTCCCGCTCCGAGCATGCGGGTCAGCTCGTCGCGGATCCGCGATTCGAAGTCCTCGAAGGTCATGTCGAACAGTTGCCGGCGCCCCGCGCGGAAGCGTTGTCTGGCCGTGCCGCCGTCGGGCTGCGCGGGCACGTGCACCAGATGGAGCAGCATCGGTTCGTCGGGTGCGCGCGGACACCGGTACGAGCCCAGGCTCACGGGATAGTCGAGCTTGAGCCGCGAGAAGAACCCCATCGGGTTCGTGATCTCGTGTACGCCGAGTCGGACCCAGGGGTGCCAGTCGCGAACGGCCACCTTCACGTAGACGAGCGGCGCCTTCGTGTTCTTCGACAGGGCCTGCCGCTGGCGCTTCGGCAGCTCGGGCATGATCGAGGGGATCATCATGTGGTAGCCGGCGAGCACGGCGCGCGCGGCGCGCACCACCGACAACTCGCCGTTCCGAACGTAGCCGACGTCGACCCCGCCGTCGCGGTTGCGAACGTGGACGACTGTGCTCTCGAGTCGCAGCCGTGTGGACGAGCCGACCTCGTCGAGCCTGCCGTAGTCGAACGGCGCGGTCACGATGTCTTCCATCGTCGTGCCCGGCGCCGCGTCCGGGATCATCGAGCGCACCATCAGGCGAGCCAGCGACGCGTTCCCGTCGGGGAAGTGATAGATGTAGGGCTCGTTCATCTCGGCCGCCACGGCCGGATCCACCGGGAGCCCCAGTCCTGCGAACCCCGGGTAGCCCGTCTCGTACGCGTCGTAGGCCGTGATGCGGTCGATGCCCAGCGCGAAGAAGTCGTGCGAGCGACCCTGGAAGGTGTCGGCCGCTCGGTCGTCGAGTCCCCAGGAGCGTTGGATGAAGTCGCGGTAGCTCGTGGTCTGCAGCAGCGCGACCGCCTCGTCCCGGGAGAGCTCGCCCAACGGGTTCCGGGGCGACGTGAAGAGGTCGACGAGCGCTGCCTTCGCGGAGGCCGACACCGGGAAGTCCGCGATGAACGCCGCGGCCGGACGCTCGTTCATCCGGTCGGGCGCGATGTCGTCGGCGACCATCCGCATCGGGTCGCCGGAGACCAGGACGTCGCGACCGAATGCCTCACGGGAAAAGAAGACCGCGCGCGACAGTCCGAGCCCCGGGTACAGCTCGCGATCGAACGCCGTTCGGAACCGGCCGACATCGATCCCGAGCGAGGCGAGCAACCCCTTCGCGGCGTCGCTGTAGAGCCCCTCGGGAGACTGCAGGGCCTCGCTGCCGCCGTAGCCGATCAGCAGGCGGTCGCCCACCCACAGCTCGTTCCGCTTCGCGTGCCCACCGAAATCATCGTGGTTGTCCAAGAGCAGGATCGACGCGGCCGGCTCGCGTTGCCGCCAGAACCACGCCGCGGCGAGCCCGCTGATCCCCGCTCCCACCACCACGAGATCGACCTGTTCTCCGATCGGCACACCGGCGATATCGAACGCCTGCCCGTCGCGGATCGCGTGCGCGACATCGAACGACCCTGGGTGGCTCCCGCGCATCCCGTGCCGTGCCGGCGGATACGTCGAGCCGTCCCGGTACTCCCGCCGCGTCACACCGTCCTGCACCGCATCTCCTCCCGTCGGCTCCGTCGGCGACCGCCTGTCGTCGGTCCCGGCGGACGGCGAGCGGCGTACGTGGCATGCTGCGCGCCATGCGCGACGAGGGCAAGTTCCGGTCTTCGATCGGCGCGCTCGTCGAGGCGTTCCGATCGCCGGACCTTCGCCGCGTCGAGATCGCCTGGGCGCTCTCGGTCACCGCGGACTGGATCGCGATCATCGTCCTCGCCGTCTTCGCGTTCGACGCGGGCGGCCCGCTCGCGGTCGGCCTCCTCGGCCTGATCCGGATGGTGCCCGCGGCGCTCGCCGCGCCTTTCTTCGCGATGCCCGCTGACCGCTACCCGCGGCAACGGGTGATGGCGATCGTCGAGGGAGCCCGCGCGCTCCTGATCGGCTCGGCGGGCGTCGCGGCTTGGCTCGGCCTTCCCGTGGCCGTCATCTACGTGCTCGTCATGGTGGCGGCCGTCGTCTCGAGCGCCCTGCGCTCCACCCAGTACGCGCTCCTGCCCTCGCTCGCCCGCTCGCCGCACGAGCTCGTCGCCGCCAACGTCGGACTCGCCACGATCGAGGGCCTCGGCATGCTGGCCGGACCGGTGCTCGCCGGGCTCTTCCTGACCCTCGCGGGATCCGGCACGCTGCTGGTCGCCGCGGGTGCCTCGTTCGGCGTGGCGGCCCTGGTGCTCGTCAGGATCGAAGGCGGCGGGTTCGCGCTCCCACAGCCGACGGGCCGGCGCCGACCGCTCGAGGAGGCGCTCGCTGGGTTCCGCACGCTGGCGACGATGCCGAAGCCGCGCCTGGTCGTCGAGCTATTCGGCGCGCAGACGGTCGTGCGGGGCCTGCTCGGAGTGCTGCTGGTGATCGCGTCGTTCGACCTGCTCGGCATGGGCGAGTCCGGGCTCGGGTACCTGTCCGCCGCGATCGGCGCGGGAGGGATGATCGGCGTGTTCGTGACCTTGGTGCTCGTGGGACGCCCGCACATGGCGGTGCCCTTCGGCTTCGCGCTGCTGGCGTGGGGCCTGCCGATCGCCCTGATCCCAGTACTGCCGTTCCCTCTCGCGGCGCTCGTGCTGATGGCCGTCGTCGGTGTCGGCAACAGCGTCGGCGACGTCGCCGGCATGACCACCCTGCAGCGGATCGTGCCCGACGCCGTGCTCGCTCGTGTGCTGGGGGTGCTCGACGGGCTGGTGCTGGGCGCCGTCGGTCTCGGCGGGATCCTCGCTCCCGGGCTCGTCGCCTGGCTCGGCCCGCGTGGAGCCTTCTACGCCACGGGGGCAGTGCTCCCCGCCCTGGTGGCGGTCACGTGGCCGGCGCTCCGTAAGCTCGATCGGGACACCGTGGTTCCCGAGCGCGAGCTGGCGCTCCTGCGATCGATCGCGATCTTCGCCCCGCTCGACATCCCGACGGTCGACCACCTGGCCCAACAGCTGCACCCCCGCGTGGTGGAGCCGGGGGCCGCGATCATCACGCAGGGCGACGTCGGCGACCGCTTCTACATCATCGATCGAGGCGGGGTGGAGGTCTCGGCCGACGGCCGGCACGTCGCCGACCTCGGCCCGGGCGAGTTCTTCGGCGAGATCGCGCTGCTCCGCGACGTGCCGCGCACCGCGACCGTCACCGCCACCGAGGAGACCCGGCTCCTCAGCCTCGAGCGCGACCAGTTCCTGACGGCCGTCACGGGGTTCGCGTACAGCCACCTCGAGGTCGACCGGATCGCGGTGCAGCGGCTGAACGACCTCGAGCAAGGCGCAGGGTAGGACTAGCGGACCTGCGTGCCCCCGTAGGGCTCGCGCCGCGCTCAGACCGAGCGCGCGTTCCTCGCGCCTCAGCCGGGTTGGAAGGCAGGGAGCCCGTCGAGCGGCGAGGAGATCTCGATCGGATCCACGCCCGACGACCGCGCGAGCGTCGCGGCCACCCGGTTGAACCCCTCCCGGTCCCACGCCCCGACGACGTCGATCACCGTGCCCTCCTCGACCAGGTACAGCGTGGGCACCGAGACGATGTCGTAGGCGACGGAGGCTGCGTACGGAGGGGCGTCTTCGACCGTGCCGATCCCGAGACCGTACGTCTGGGCGAACCGCTCGAGCGCAGGAAGCGGATCTTGACCCACGCCGATCGTCCGGCCCGGGGCGATGCCCTCGAACGCCGCCATCTTCGGCGCGGCGAGCTGGCACGTCGGGCAGGTCACCTTGTAGAAGAAGAGCGCCCGGGACCCCTCGACGGTCCCCACTCCCTCGAGGTCGGGGGCTCGGTCGCCGATCGCGAGCGGACTCATGACCCCAGCGTACGCGCGGCAGCAACCGCCGCGACGGGCACTCAGCCGGCGGGGACGGTCTCCGGAGGGACGGCCGGGATCGGGGCGGCGTCGGACGCGGTGGTCGCCCCCGCCGGATCCGACGGGGCCGAGTCGCCGGCGGCGTTGGTCGCGACCACCCGATAGCTGTACGAGGTGCCCCCGGGGAGCCCGGTGTCGTTGAAGGTGGTCACGTCCTGCGCCGTCGTCGTGAGCGTGGTCCACGTCGTGCCGTCGACCGAGCGTTCGACCCGGTAGCCGGTCTCGGTGGCGACATCGCTCCAACTCAGGGAGATCTCCGAGGACGACACGGCCACCGCCACGACGATCGGCTGGTCGGCCACGGCGATCCACGTGGTCGCGGAGGCGACATCAGAGGTCGCGCCGTCGCCACCACGGGTGACGGTGATCACGCGGTAGAAGTAGTTCGTGTCGGCCGTGAGGTCTGTGTCGAGCGCGGACGTGACGTTCTGATCCACCTGCTTGACGAGTGTCCAGCCGGCGACGCCGTCGGCAGAGCGTTCCAGGCGGTAGGCCATCTCGCCGGTCACGTCGTCCCATCGCACCTCGACGACCGACGACGACACCCCGGCAGCCGTCACGCTCGTGGCCGGGGGGGCGACCACGCCGGGGTCGACGATCGTCGACTCGCCGGCGCCCGCCGGATGACCGGAGGCCGGCGACGAGGGCTCGGTTCCACCGCGGGGGCCACCGGAGGGCGACGAGCTCTCCCGTACCGAGGCGTTAGCGGGCTGGGCGGTGGCGGCAAGCTCGCTCACATCGGGGGCGCGCTCGGCGCGGGGCTGCTCGGCCTGAAGACCCAGCCCGGTCGTCACGCTCGTGAGCACGGATGCCACGACCTGGCGGGCTCGCGGGCTTGCGGAGGCCGTGCCGACGAAGGCGAGTGCCGCCACCAGCGTGACCCCGACGAGACGATGGCCCGACCTGGGGCGTGGCTGCGCCACCGGCGCTTGAGCGGGGGTCGCCGTCCGAACGCTCCCAGGCCCTCGGGTCGCAAGGGCGGGCCGGCGGGGCGCCATCTGCCAGAGCGTCTCGAGCTCACGGATGTCACGGCGCCGGCGGCGACGATCGAGCACGGCCACCATCGCAGCGCCGCCCAAGAGGGCGACGTTCAGGGCCAGGACGCCCGCGATGACGAGCAGGAACACCTTCGTCACGATCCTGCAAGGGTACGGCAGTGGAGCGCGGCTCGCTCGGCGCTTTGCCGAACCGTCGCAGAACCTTGCGCGGGGGCGAACCGTTCCGTCATAGGGGAGGACTCGGGATTCGGTTGTCGTGCAACCTGTGTGGTCCTCGTGAGACCCACCCTCGCGTCCGAGGCGCGGGACGTCGGCGAGTTCGAGCTCGGGGCGTTGCCGGCCCGTCGCTCCACTGTTGGCGTCGAGGTCAGATCAGGCCAGGTTCGCCATCGCTCGGTCCAGCTTGTCCGCCACCTGGTCCGCGATCGGCGCGAGGGCCGCGTTCCCGGTGACGGTCACGAGCATGCGTGGGTCGATCGCCTCGACGATCGTGCCACCGTCGCCCGCTCGCACCACCACGTTGCACGGGAGCAGGAGCCCCACGGAGGGCTCGGCGTCGAGCGCTGCATGCGCGAGCGGGGGGTTGCACGCGCCGAGGATCACCTGCTGCGGCACCGTAACCCCCAGCTTGGCCTCCAGCGTGGCGCGCACGTCGATCTCGGTGAGCACCCCGAAGCCCTCGGCGGCGAGGACCTCTCGGACGGCGGCGACGGTCTCGTCGAACGGCCGGGCCAGCGAGACGGTGCTGCCGTACCGCGACGCGGTCACGAGCGGTCCTCGGCCAGGTCCGCCTGCTCGGCCTCGGCGAGCGTGCGGCGCACGTCGTCCATGTCGAGGTCGCGGACCGCATCGATCAACTGAGCCAGCGCCGTTTCGGGAAGGGCGCCCGGCTGCGAGAAGACGATGATCCCGTCACGGAACGCCATCAGCGTCGGGATCGATCGGATCCCGAAGCCGGCTGCGAGCTGTGGTTCTGCCTCCGTGTCCACCTTGGCGAACACGATGTCGTCATGAGTCTGCGACGCCCGCTCGAAGGTCGGCGCGAACGTCTGGCACGGACCACACCATGCCGCCCAGAAATCCACGAGCACGATGCCGTCGCCGCCAACGGTCTCGTCGAAGGTCTCGGCCGTCAGATCGATCGTTGTCATATGTCCCTCCTCGTCGGGCAGGGAGCTCGATGGATACCCCCGGGGGTATAGAACGCCCGCGAGTGTCCGGCTATTCCGACGGGCGAGGGGCACGCGGCTCAAGGGTCCCGGTGGGGATGTCAGCCCGCGACGCCGCCGCCGTCGACCGGCAGCGCGACGCCGGTCACGAAGCTCGACTCGTCGCTCGCGAGGTAGAGGACCGCGCGCGCGATCTCGTCGGGCTCCCCCATCCGCGGGATCGGGCGCCCGTCGTTCGCGAACGCCAGGTACTCGTCCCAGGTCATGCCCTGGTTCCGCGCGTCCTCGTACTCCATCGGGGTCTCCGTGTCGCCCGGGCAGACGGCGTTCACGCGGATCCCCTGTGGCCCGTGGTCGATCGCCATCGACTTCGTCAGCAGCACGAGCCCTCCCTTGGCGGCACAGTACGCGGCGCCCCTCGCGGCGCCGACGAGCCCCCATCCGGAGCTGCAGTTGATGATCGACCCCGCCCCCTGCGCGATCATGTGCGGGAGCGCCGCCCGAGACATCAGGAAGGCCCCCTTCAAGCTGGTGTCGACCTGCAGGTCCCACTCGTCCTCGTCGCAGCCGAGCACGTCGTTCGCGATGTACACACCGGCGTTGTTGAACAAGACGTCGAGCCGCCCGAACGTCTCGATCGCCCGGGCGACCGATCGTTCGCACTCGTCGTGCGAGCGCACATCGGCCCGGATGAAGATCCCCTCGCGGCCGGCCTCCTCGATCTCCCCGAGCACCTCGGCGCCCCGGGTCTCGTCGCGGCCGGTGATGGCCACGTTCGCTCCCTCGTGGGCGAAGCGGACGGCGGTCGCCCGACCGATCCCCGATGTCCCGCCCGTGATGAGCGCCACCTTGCCTGCGAGTCGATCCATGGGGGCGATGCTACGCGAGAGAGGCTGCCGGGCGCTCCTTGCGCGGGTCGACGAACGGGATCGCGGCCGTGAAGCCCTCGAGGTGTTCTCCTTCCTCCGTCACGACGTCGAGACGGTGCCCCGGGTCAGCGAGGTCGATCGGGACCCAGACGTACCCGATGTTCTTCTCGAGGCCGGGCGACCAGACCGCGTCCGTGAGGTAGCCGACCTTCTTCCCGTCGACGAAGGCGTCCCAGTACTGGGACATCTCGGCTCTGAGCTCGTCGCCCGGGAGCTCGATGCCCACCAGCT
>JANLXF010000127.1:0-21127 GCA_031364965.1 Actinomycetes bacterium
CGCCATGAAGCGGGCCTCCGCGAAGCGCATCACAGCGGTGATCCCGTACTACGGCTACTCGCGGCAGGACCACAAGGGGCTGTCACGCGAGCCGATCAGCGCGAAGCTCGTCGCCGACCTGCTGTCCACGGCGGGCGCCGATCGGGTGGTCTCGGTCGACCTGCACTCGGGGCAGATCCAGGGGTACTTCGACCGTCCGTTCGACCACCTCACGGCGCTGCCGATCCTGGCGCACCACTTCGAGAGCCAGCTGGGGCTGCAGGGTGACGACCTGGTCGTCGTGGCGCCCGACGCCGGTCGGATCAAGACCTCGGAGAAGCTGCGCGAATACCTCCACGCCGATCTGGCCTTCCTCTATAAGCGGCGCAGCCGCCACGAGGCGCACAAGATCGAGGAGATGGCGGTGGTCGGTGAGGTCGAGGGGCGGCCCTGCGTGATCGTCGACGACATGATCGACACCGCGTCGACGATCTCGGCGGGGGTGCACGTGCTGGCCGAACGGGGAGCCGGCCCTATCTTCGTCGGGGCGACGCACGGCATCTTCAGCGGGAAGGCACGTCAGCTCCTCGAGGAGGCCCCGATCGAGCAGGTCGTCGTGACGAACACCCTTCCGATCCCCGAGGAGCGTCAGTTCGACAAGCTACGTGTGCTCTCGATCGCGCCGCTGATCGCGAGCGGGCTGCGGGCGGTCTTCGAGGACTCGAGCGTGAGCGAGATCTTCGGCGGGGCGAACCAGGTGTAGCGCGGCCGGACGCCGGCGGCGGTCGTCCCCCGGCTCGTTTCCGTACAATCTCCGCCTGAACCCCTGACCTCGAGGATCTGTTCTCCATGGAAACCAAGCTGCAGGCAGAAAAGCGCGACGAGACCGGCAAGGGCGTCGCCCGCAGGCTCCGGGCCGGCGGCCGCGTTCCCGGTGTGCTGTACGGCCACGACCTCGAGTCGGTCGCGCTCTCCGTCGATGCACGCGAGATGTTCCACATCCTCCACGGCGGCGCAGGCTCCAACGCCCTGGTCGACCTGGTCGTCGACGGGAAGGAGCACCTCGCCCTGGCTCGCGAGATCCAGCGGGATCACATCCATAACACGCTGATCCACATCGACTTCCTCGCCGTGAGCCGGACCGAGAAGATCACCGCGAACGTGCAGGTGATCGAGACCGGTGAGGCCGCCGGCGTGAAGGAAGGCGGCGTGATCGAGCACCACCTGCGCGAGGTCGCGGTCGAGTGTTTCCCCCAGGACGTGCCGGACCAGATCGAGATCGACATCTCCGAGATCGAGCTCGGCGGCATGGTGCACGTGAGCGACCTCGCCGCTCCCGAGGGCGTCACGATCCTCACGAACCCGCAGGACGCCGTGCTCTCGATCATCACCCCGGCCGTGCTCCGTACCGAGGCCGACCTCTCGGTGCCCGGCGCCGAGGGCGCAGAGGCGCCTGCCGAGGCCGAGGAGGGCGCGGAGGCTCCTGCCGAAGGCGAGGAGGCCCCGGCGACGGAGGCATCCGCCGCCGAGGAGGGCGGCGAGGGCTAGCCCATGGCCTGGCTCATCGCCGGACTCGGCAATCCCGGCGATCGTTACGCAACCACTCGGCACAACCTCGGGGCGATGGTCGCCGAGGAGCTCGCCCGCGAGGCGCGCGCGAAGTTCCGCAAGGCGCGATTCGTCCCCGTCGACATCGCCGAGATCCACGAATCCGGGGAACGGCTCGTGCTCGCCCGTTCGCACCGCTACATGAACGAGGCGGGGCCTTCCTACGCCTCGATCGCCAAGAAGCACCACATCGATCCCGATCACGTGATCGCGGTGCACGACGAGCTGGATCTGCCACCCGGCGCGATCCGTCTGAAGTTCGGCGGCGGGAACAACGGCCACAACGGGCTCCGGTCGCTCCAGCAGGGGTTCGGGACACCCGACTTCTTCCGCGTCCGGGTCGGCGTGGGACGTCCGGCGGGGCGCCAGGATCCGGCCGACTTCGTGCTCGAGCCGATCCCCAAACGCCTTGAAGCCGACGTCGCGATCTGGGCGGACCGGGGCGCATTCGCCGTCCGCGCCCTGATCGAGGAAGGGATCGAGGCGGCGCAGAACCGCATCCACGGAGCCGACTGACCAGCGACCCCTCGCGCCTCGCCGTTCGGCCGAAGGTCCGTCGGCCATGCTGGTGACGCGCCGCCACACACGAAGGGGACCGTTCGACCTACCGGGCTTCGGGTACGGGGGGGGTCCGAGGACCGACCTCTGTCCTCCCGCGGTCATCGCCTCGATTACCTACGGCGGCCCGATGTGCCAAGCGCTGCAGATGCCGATGATGCAGGCAACGACAAGAAGGAGGTGGGCAGATGCGGGCAAAGAACTGGCGGCACCTGATGTACGTCGGAGCCACGCTGGCCACATTCCTGCTGGCGACCGGCGCCAAGTGGCGCAACTGACGGTAGTCAGAAGGACAGAAGGAGGAAGACATGCGTCTTCGTAAGATCGCTTTCACCCTCGGGTGGCTGACGGCGATGGCCGTGGCCCTCGGCGCTCCCTGGAAGAACTGAGCACCACCGCACGACCAGCACCGCCCCCGAGACCACCACGAGTCTCGGGGGCGGTGCTGTGTCCGGGCACGGATCCGGGTCGATGTGCGACCGGGCGAGGGCATTGCTGCGCACCGATACCTGACGCTTCAAGTCGACCCCCGCTCATCCCGATAGGAACCTCGTGAGACTCGTCCTGCTCGTCTTGCTGATCGCGATCGGAGCCGGCCTGCTGACCGGCGGCCGTCTCTCGGCGTTGTCCGGGATCACGATCCGGTGGGCGCCGCTTGCTGTGGTGGGCTTCGCGATGCAGGTGGCGGCTCCCTCGGGGCGAGCGTCGATCCCGATCCTGATGGCGTCGTTCGTACTGCTGACGGCATTCGGGATCGCGAACCTCAAGGTGCCCGGGTTCGCGCTGATCCTGGCGGGGATCCTGATGAACTTCCTTGTGATCGGCATCAACGGCGGCATGCCCGTCGAGGCGAACGCGCTGACCCGGTCCGGGCAGGCCGACACGCTGACCCTGCTGGTCGAGGAGGGAGGGGCCAAGCACCACCTCGCCGGCCCCGATGACCAACTCCTCTTCCTTGCCGATGTGATCCCGATCGCCCCGCCGATCCGCCAGGCCGTGAGCGCGGGTGACGTCGTGGCGTACGCCGGCGTCGCGTATGTCCTGATCGCCGGGATGCATCGTGAGCGCCGCCGCCGCCCGGGGCACGACGCCCTCGAGGCGGAAGGCGTGCCAGGTGTCTGAGGGTCCGACCCCGGGGGGCGCTCGGGGACCGCACGCCGAGCCCGCCGAAGCGCACGGCGGCATCGATCAGCACAATCATGCTCGGTCTCGAGCCATCCGCGGGTTCGAGCTGCTGATCTCGGTGCCCTTGCTGATCTGGCTCGTCGTCGACTTCCGGACCGACCCCGCCGACTTCCTCGATTGGCGCATCCTCGTGTGGGCCGCGGCGATCACCTTCGTCGACCTGCTGCCGGTCCAGGGGTCGGCCGACATGGCGTTCAGCCTCAGCTTCCCGATCGAGCTGTCGGCCGCCCTGGTCTATCCACCGCCGGTTGCCGCCTTGATCGCCTTCGCGGGAACGGGGGACAAGCGCGAGCTCAAACGCGAGCTTCCCTTGATGAAGGCGCTCTACATCCGCGCGCAGATCGCCTGGTCGGTGGCGCTCGAGAGCATGATCTTCCATCAGTTCGCGACGCTGCATTCGCGCTGGTACATCATGGGGCTCGCGGTCCTCGTGTCGGCGCTCTGCGGATACGCGTTGAACGTGATCATCGTGGCGAACTACGCGCACCTGCAGAGCGGTGAAGAGATCGATGCGATCGTCCGTGAGATGCACGTGGGGGTGTTCGGTGAGTTCGTCACGTCGTACATGGGCCTGGCTCTGTTCTCGGTGCTCGTCGCGATCACGACGCAATCCCAAGGGGTCGGTCTGTTCGCCCTGGTGGTGTTCATCGCCCCCCTCGCGTTCGCGCGGCAGATGTTCCAGCGGACCCATTCGCTGCAGGTGGCGACCGAGGAGCTCGCCGAACGCCAGGCCGAGAACGAGCATCAAGCGCTGCACGATGCCCTGACCGGCTTGCCGAACCGCCTGCTGTTCCAGCAGCGCCTCGCCGCGGCGATCGAGGCGGCCAAGGAGAGCGGCGGCAGCATCGCGGTCATGCTGATGGACCTCGACCATTTCAAGGAGATCAACGACACCCTGGGCCATCACTTCGGTGACCAGCTGCTGTGCGAGATAGGCCCCCGTCTGTCCACGGTGCTTCGCGACCACGACATGATGGCCAGGCTCGGCGGCGACGAGTTCGGGATCCTGTTGCCGGAGCTCCCCTCCGAGTCGGTCGCGATCACGATCGCCCAGCGGCTCCTGGAGGAGTTGGAGCACCCCGTCACGGTGGAGGGGCTGGCGCTCGACGTGGCCGGGAGCCTGGGGATCGCGATCTACCCCTCGCAGAGCCAGGACGCGGAGTCGCTTCTGCGGCGAGCCGACGTGGCGATGTACGCCGCCAAGGAGGCCGGCGGCGGCTTCGAGCAGTACGCCCCCGAGATGGACGCGCACAGTCCGAGCCGGCTCACGTTGGTCACGCAGGTCCGGCCGGCGCTGGAGCGAGACGAGATGACCGTGTACTACCAGCCGAAGGTTCGTCTCTCGGACGGACGCGTGGCCGGCGCCGAGGCGCTGATCCGATGGGAGCACCCCGAGCGTGGGCTCGTCCCTCCCGACGACTTCATCCCGTTGGTGGAGAAGACCGTCTTGCTGCGACCGCTCACGTTGTATGTCATGAACCGCGTGTGCGAGAACTGGCGCACCTGGGCCGATGCGGGCATGCGGATCCCCGTGGCGATCAACCTGTCGCCGCGCAGCCTCCTCGACATGCAGCTCCCGGCACGGATCGAGGAGATCATGCAGCGCTGGGGCGTCCCGGCGTCGTTCGTGCAGCTGGAGCTCACCGAGAGCTTCCTCGTGTCGGACTCCGGTCGGTCCAACGCGGTGATCGACCAGTTCTCGCGGATCGGGCTCGGGCTCTCGATCGACGACTTCGGCACCGGCTATTCGTCGCTCAGCCACTTGAAGCGCCTCCCGATCGACGAGATCAAGATCGACCGATCGTTCGTGTCGCAGATGAACGTGAACGCGAACGACTTCATGATCGCCAGGGCCACGATCGAGCTCGGCAAGAACCTTGGCCTGCGGGTCGTGGCCGAAGGGGTCGAGGACCGCGAGACCTTCGACCGTCTCGCCGACTTCGAGTGTGACGAGGCGCAGGGCTTCTACATCTCGCGCCCGCTGTGCTTCGAAGACTTCTCCCGCTGGTTGTCAGTTCGAAGCCCCGAGGCGATCGTGAACGAGCGGCTCAATCGCCCCCGACCCTTCGCCGACGCCCACGGCCCGCCCCCTGATCCGATCACCGGGCCACGGCCAGCGACCGGATCGCTGCACCCCCGCTAGACTGACCGCCGATGCTCCGCCGCGATCGCGGCCGGGGCTGTTTGCGTTGTCCGGCCCAGGCCGGGGGAGGTCACGTTGAGCCTGCGGGACGCCGTCGACACGTTGGTGGGTTCGGAGCCGTTCGAGCGGCTCTTGCTCGCGCGTGAACGCCCGATCGTTGCGCGGGCCCAGGCGGGCGAGGACCTGGTGGTGGCGGCCGTGGCGATCGCGCTGGAGAGCCCCGTGCTAGCGGTCGCCGCCGGGCCGCGCGAAGCCGAGGCGCTCGCCGAGGACCTCGTCGCGTATCTGGGTATCGACGCCGTGGCGTTGCTCCCGTCGTGGGAGGCCCTGCCGTACGAGGGCCTGTCGCCGGCGCCCGAGGTGGCTGCGCGTCGCGCGGAGGCCGTGCGCCGGCTGCGCGCGGCCTCGGGTGCGTTCGTCGTCGTCGCTTCGGCGATGGCCGCGATGCAGCGTCTGATCCCCACGCTCGGAACCGAGACGCCCACCGAGCTGGTGCCGGGCCTCGAACTCCCACCCGAGGCGCTCGCCGACCGGCTCGTCGACCTGGGATATCGCCGGGCCGACGTGGTCGAGCACCGCGGTGAGTTCGCGGTCCGAGGTGGCGTGCTCGACGTGTTCCCCGGGACCGCGCGACGGCCGGTCCGCCTCGACTACCTGGGCGATGAGATCGAGTCGATGCGCGAGTTCGTGCCGTCGACGCAGCTGTCGACGCAGAAGGTGCCGAGCGCCCTCGTGCCGCCGGTGCGCGAGCTGATCCCCGACGAAGGGGTGCGGATGCGCGCCGCGGAGCTCGCCCCCTCGATGACCGACCGGGTGCGCGACGGCCTCCAGCGGATCGGTGACGGGCTGCACGCCGAGGGCGCCGAGTCCTTCGCCCCGTTCCTGTTCGATCACATGCCGACCCCCGCGGATCTGCTCCCCGACGGCGCGTGGGTCGTGATCGTCCAGGCCGAGCGCACGCTGGATCGAGCGCGGCAGACCCGCGACGAGGCCCTCGCGCTCGCCGAAGCGCTGGCCTGGCCCGGACCCGACGCGATGCCCACGCTCGAGGACGCGCTCGCCGGTCGGGTCCAGCTGCGCCTGACGGAGTTCACGCAAGGGGTCGATCTCGGCCTCGAACATTGGGGTACGGCGCAGGGGAACGCACCGGAGCTGGCCAAGCGCTTGGACAGCCTGCACGAGCTGGGGTACCGGTTGATCGTGACCGCCCGCGGGCACGGGTCGCTCGCGCGGATCGGGGAGGTGATCGGCGAGGTGCCGGTCGAGACGGCGGAGGCGCCGCTCACGAACGGCTTCGTGTTCAAGGCCGGCGCGCTCGCGATCGCGACCGAGGAGGACCTGTTCGGGTCCCGCAGGCACACGCGGACCGCCCCCCGGTTCACGCGACGCAGCGTTGAGTCGGTCGCCGACGAGCTCGAGCCCGGCGATCATGCGGTCCACCGGATCCACGGGGTCGGGACCTATGTGGGGATCACGCACCGCGAGCTGGCGGGCGCCGAACGCGACTACCTGGTGCTGGAGTACGCACAGGGCGACAGGCTCTTCGTGCCGAGCGACCAGGTGGGGATGGTCGCGAAGTACCTGGGGGGCGATGCTCCGCGGCTGCACCGCATGGGAGGCAGCGACTGGGCGCGCGCGACCTCGCGGGTGCGCAAGGCCGTCAAGGACATGGCCGGCGAGCTCGTCCGCCTGTACACCGTGCGGATATCGGTCCCCGGCCACGCCTTCGGGCCGGACACGCCCTGGCAGGCCGAGCTCGAAGACGCCTTCCCGCACGAGGAGACCGGCGATCAGCTGGTCGCGATCGACGACGTGAAGAAGGATATGGAGTTGCCGATGCCGATGGATCGTCTGGTCTGCGGCGACGTCGGCTTCGGCAAGACCGAGATCGCGCTGCGCGCCGCATTCAAGGCGGTCATGGAGGGCAAGCAGGTGGCCGTGCTCGTGCCGACGACGTTGCTCGCCGAGCAGCACTTCATCACCTTCAGCGAGCGGTTCGCGGCGTTCCCCGTGACGGTGAAGATGCTCAGCCGGTTCGTGAGCACCGCCGACCAGAAGCAGACCGTGCAGGACGCCAAGGACGGCAAGGTCGACGTCGTGATCGGTACCCACCGCCTGCTCGGCAGGGACGTCGCGTTCAAGGATCTGGGCCTGCTCGTCGTCGACGAGGAGCAGCGGTTCGGGGTCGCGCACAAGGAACGGTTGAAGCAGTTCCGCGCGAGCGTCGACGTCTTGACGATGACGGCGACGCCGATCCCTCGCACGCTCGAGATGGCGCTGACCGGGATCCGCGAGATGTCGACGATCGACACGCCACCTGAGGACCGCCAGCCCGTGCTCACCTACGTCGGCTCCTACGACGAAGGGCTCGCGCTCGGGGCGATCCGGCGTGAGCTCCTCCGGGAGGGACAGTCGTTCTGGGTGCACAACCGGGTGGCCACGATCGATCGCCAGGCGGCCTGGCTCCAGGCGCAGCTCCCCGAGGCGCGCGTGGCGATCGCACACGGCCAGATGGACGAGGATCAGCTCGAGCGGCAGATGATGCGGTTCTGGGACCGAGAGGCCGACGTCTTGGTCTGCTCGACGATCATCGAGAGCGGCCTCGACGTCCCGAACGCGAACACCTTGATCATCGACCGGGCCGACCTGCTGGGGCTCGCGCAGATGTACCAGCTGCGCGGCCGTGTCGGTCGCTCGACCGAGCGAGCGTTCGCCTACCTGTTCTTCCCTCCCGAACGCGAGCTCACCGACGAGGCGCGCGAACGCCTCGCGACGATCGGCACCCACCAAGCGCTCGGCAGCGGATTCCGGATCGCCCTGCGAGACCTCGAGATCCGCGGCGCGGGCAACCTCCTGGGCGGGGAGCAGAGCGGGCACATCGCGGCGGTCGGCTTCGACGCGTACGCGCGGATCCTGCAGGAGTCGATGGCGGAGATGAAGGGCGAGGAGATCCCCAAGGAGCAGGAGCTGCGGATCGACCTGCCCGTGAAGGCGTTCGTGCCACCGGGGTGGGTCGCACAGGAAGCGCTCCGCCTCGAGCTCTATCGCAGGATCTCGCTCGCCGCCACCCACGAGGTGCTCGAGCAGATCAGGTCGGAGACCGTCGACCGATACGGCGCGCTCCCGGAGCAGGTGGCGACGCTGTTCGCGGTGGCGTCGCTCCGTGTCACCTGCCGCGCGCTCGGGGTGGAGGAGGTCTCGACCTATCGCGACCAGATCCGGATCAAGCCCGTGGTGCTCCCGGGGGCGCTGCAGGCCGACGTGGAAGAGCGGATCTGGAAGTCGACCTACCACGCGGCCACGCAGACCCTGAACCTGGAGCCCGAGCGCGTGTTCGGGACCGACCTCGTCCGGCTGGTCGAGCGCGACCTCGTCGAGGCCGTCACGAACGAGATCTCGCTCGCCGAGGCGGTAGCCGCCGGCGCCGTGCCCGAGCGCGCCGAAGGCGTACCCACGCCGGGCCCGTAGACTTGTCGCTCGTGAATCCTTCTCCGATCCGACTCGTCGCCCTGTCCGTCGTCGTGGTGCTCGCGTTGTCGGCGTGCAGCGACTCCCCATCACCCTCGGCCGCCGCGGTCGTGAACGGCTCCGACGTCACCGACGCCCAGTTGCAGACCGAGGCGAACCTGTTCCGTTTCCTCGGCGCGATCAACCAGTCGCCCTGCGGGCAGCCCGCCCAAGGGGAATCGCCCGCGTCGGCCTGCAACCGGTTCGCCCTCACGAACCTGATCCAGGAGCGGTTGATCCAGACCTATGCGAGCGCCAACGACATCGCCGTGACCGACCAGCAGGTCACGGACCTGATCGCGCAGCTCGACACGTCCCTCGGCGCGGACGCGGTCGACAAGGCGCTGACGAAGGAGAGCCTCACGCGTGACGATCTTCGCGGCCTGGCCCGCGAGGTCCTCCTGTTCCAAGCGGCGCAGAAGCAGGTGACGGAGGCGCAGCTCGGAGAGGACAAGCTGCGGCAGCTCTATCAGCAGCAGCTCCCGCAGTTCACCACCGTGCAGGCCGACCAGATCTTGCTGAAGACGGAGGCCGAGGCGCAGGACGTGTACCGCCAGGTCACGGCTCCGGGCGCCACCCGCGAGGACTTCCTCGCGCTCGCCAAACAGGTTTCGATCGACCCGACCGTCAAGCAGAACTCCGGGAGCCTCGGGTCGGCCGTCGCCGCGACCTACGTCCCCGCGTTCGCGGCCGCCGTGACCGCGCTGGATCCCGGCGAGATCTCCCAGCCCGTCCAGACCGACTTCGGGTGGCACGTGATCCGCCTCGAGGCCGAGCAGGTGGTCCCGTACGAGCAAGCGAAACAGCAGCTGATCGGGAGCCAGGCCATCGTCGTGTTCAACGAATGGCTGCGCGGCCAGGCCGCCGAGCAAGGGGTCGAGGTCAACCCGGGCCTCGGGACCTGGGATGCCGAGCAGCTCCAGGTGGTCTCGGTGCACAGCACCGATCCCAGCGCGACCGAGAGCCCGACGGCGCAGACGCCGGTGAACCAGGCGCCGACGACGGCGCCCGCCACGCCGTGACCGAGGGGCCGTCGCGCGGGGACGAGCTGCTCGCCCACGTGCCCGACGGCCCCGTCCCCGCGTCCCAGGCGGGCGTGCGCCTGCTCGACCTCGTGAAGGTCATGGCTCGCCTCCGAGGCCCCGGCGGCTGCCCGTGGGACGCCGAGCAGACCCACCGATCCTTGGCCCGGCACCTGCTGGAGGAGACCCACGAGCTGCTCGAGGCGATCGATGCCGACGATGCCGACGCGATCCGCGACGAGCTGGGCGACGTGCTCCTGCAGGTCGTGTTCCATGCGGAGATGGCGGCCGGCGCCGGCGTCTGGGATATCGACGACGTCGCCGAAGGTCTCGTGAAGAAGCTGATCTACCGGCACCCGCACGTCTTCGGCGAGGTCGAGGTGTCCGGCGCCGACGAGGTGCTCGTGAACTGGGAGAAGCTCAAGGCCGCCGAGCAGGGTGCGCGGGTAGCGGTGGACGACGGCATCCCCGTGTCCCTTCCCTCCCTCGCTCGGGCGGCCAAGGTCCAGCGGCGTGCGGCCGGGTGGGGGTTCGAGTGGCGGAGCGTCGACGGAGCGATCGCCGCCCTGCGCGAGGAAGTCGACGAGCTCGCTTCGGCCGCCGATCCGACCCACATCGAGGAAGAGCTTGGCGACGTGTTGTTCGCGACGGTGGCGGTGGGCCGGATGCACGGGGTCGATGCCGAGACGGCCCTCCGGCAGACGGTACGGACGTTCTCCGAGCGATACGAGCGGTTCGTGGCGCTCGCGGCGGACCGGGCGATCGACGTCGAGACGGCCGGCGAGGCCGAGCTCCGAGCGCTCTTCCGCGAGACGAAGGCGTGAGCGCGCTCCCGGCCGTACCGAGCCGGAACGACATCGTCGCCGCGCACGACCGGATCCGGCACCACGTGCGCCGCACACCCGTGATCGATCCCGGCGAGGGATCGTTCGGCGTCGAGGCGCCGCTCATCCTGAAGCTCGAGCTCCTGCAGCACATGGGGTCGTTCAAGCCGCGTGGGGCCTTCAGCAAGATGCTCGCCTCCGAGGTCCCCGCCGCCGGGGTGATCGCGGCGAGCGGCGGCAACTTCGGGCTCGCGGTCGCGTACGCGGCGGCGGCCCTGGGTCATCGGGCCGAGATCTTCGTGCCCTCGACGTCGCCCGAGGCCAAGATCGCGCGGGTGCGCGAACAGGGAGCCGACGTGCGCGTGATCGAGGGCTACTACGACGACGCGTCGTCGGCCGCCCACGAGCGGGCGGCCGAGACCGGCGCGTGCTGGATGCATCCGTTCGATCAGCCCGAGGTCGTGGCGGGCCAGGGCACGATCGGCATCGAGCTCGCCGAGCAGGCGCCCCACGCCGACACCGTGCTGGTCGCGGTCGGCGGTGGCGGCCTGATCGGCGGCATCGCCGCCTGGTTCGCGGGTGACGTCAAGGTGGTGGCCGTCGAGCCGGCGTCCTGCCGGTGTCTCGACGCCGCGCTCGAGGCCGGGAAGCCTGTGGGGGTGTCCGTGGGCGGCGCCGCGGCCGACTCGCTCGGCAGTCGCCGGGTCGGGGACATTGCGTTCGCGGTGGCCCGGGCACACGTCGACCGAGTGGTGCTGGTGCAGGACGAGGCGATCGGCGAGGCCCAGCGCGCGATCTGGCGGGAGCTTCGGCTGGTGGCCGAGCCCGGGGGCGCCGCCGCGCTCGCGGCCCTGATGAGCGGTGCGTACGTGCCCGGATCGGGTGAACGCGTCGTCGTGCTCCTGTGCGGAGCCAACGCCGATCCGGCGACCGTCACGGGTTGAGTCCGTCCCGTAGATTCGGAGCATGATCGACCCCGAGCTCGCTCGCGCTGATGCGTTCGCCCGGCGACTCGACGAGCGAACGACGTCCCGCGTGATCCCGTTCCCGGGGGGCAGGGCCTACCTGGACGACGTCTACCCGATCCGCTTCACGGCGAACTTCCTGTGGGTCGACGATGCCGCCGGGGCGCCCGCGGAACACTGGATCGCCGAGGCCGACCGGATCCTGGGCGGCGCGGGTCGCTCCCATCGCAAGGTCGGCTTCGCCGACCCGGCCGACGCCGAGCGCCTGGCGATGGGGTTCGTCGACCAGGGGTACGCCGTAGATCGCAGCGTCCTGATGGTGCAGACGGCCGAGCCCGATCGCGTGCACGATCTGGCCGCGGTCGAAGAGGTCACTTTCGACCAACTGCGCCCGCTGCTCGAGGAGACGTTCCGGCGCGATCGGTGGATCACGCGGGAGGAGGACGTGCGGTCTCTCGTCGACCACCGCGGCAAGCTCGAGCGCGAGGTGGGGACGCGGTTCTTCATGGCGCGGGTGGACGGTGCCCCCGCCGCGTGCTGCGAGCTGTTCGTCGACGGTGCCGAGGCGCAGGTGGAATCGGTCGACACGCTCGAGGAGTTCCGCGGGCGAGGGCTCGCGAGCGCGGTCGTGCTGCGGGCGGCGGCGGCGGGCCGGAGCGCCGGGGCCGAGTGGGTCTTCCTGTGGGCCGACGCCGACGACTGGCCGCAGCACTGGTACGCCCGACTCGGGTTCCGCGAGGCCGCGCGATCTTCCGACTTCACGCGGTGGCCGCCCGGGGAAGGCCCCGTCGCGGCGGCTGCCGTGAAATCCCCGGACGCCTGAGAGCGTCCGGTACCATCGGGTCCCCATGTCGCTGATCGAGTTCGTCCGCGCCCGCCAGATCCTGGATTCCCGAGGCAACCCGACCGTTGAGGTCGACGTCTGGTTGGACGACGGCGCGTTCGGCCGTGCCGCGGTGCCCAGCGGCGCCTCGACCGGCGAGCACGAGGCGCTCGAGCTGCGCGACGGCGACATCGAGTACGGCGGCAAGGGAGTGCTGACGGCCGTCGCGAACGTCCGCGGCCCGATCGCCGAGGCGATCGCAGGGCTCGATGCGTTCGACCAGCGCGGCGTAGACCGCGCGCTGATCGACCTGGACGGCACCGCCGACAAGTCGGCGCTGGGCGCGAACGCGATCCTGGGTGCCTCGCTCGCGAGCGCGCGGGCCGCGGCCGACTCCAGCGGCCAGCCGCTCTGGCGCTACCTCGGCGGGCCGAACGCGCACGTTCTGCCGACACCGATGATGAACGTGATCAACGGCGGCGCGCACGCCGAGAACCAGCTGGAGCTCCAGGAGTTCATGTTGATGCCGGTCGGCGCGGCCTCGTTCTCCGAAGGTCTCCGGTGGGGCGCCGAGTGCTTCCATGCGCTCAAGTCGATCCTGCACGGTCGCGGCCTCGCGACCGGCGTCGGCGACGAGGGGGGCTTCGCCCCCGAGCTCGCGACGGCGGCCGAGGTGCTCGACCTGCTGATGGAGGCGATCGCGAAGGCGGGCCTCACCCCCGGCGACGAGATGGCGCTCGCGATGGACCCCGCGACCTCTGAGATCTATCGCGAGGGCGCGTACCACCTCGAGGGCGCGGCCCATTCCTCCGACGACATGGTGGCGTTCTGGACCGACCTGCTCGACCGCTACCCGATCGTCTCGCTCGAGGACGGGATGGCCGAGGACGACTGGGACGGCTGGGCCGCGCTCACGACGGCGCTCGGAGCGCGCGTGCAGCTCGTGGGCGACGACAACTTCGTGACGAACGTCGAGCGGCTCGAGCGAGGGCTCCGCGACGGCGTCGCGAACGCGATCCTGATCAAGGTCAACCAGGTCGGCTCGCTCACCGAGACCCTCGACACGATCGCCCTGGCGACCCGCCACGGATACGCGAACGTGATCAGTCACCGCAGCGGCGAGACCGAGGACTCGACGATCGCCGATCTCGCGGTCGCGACGAACGCCGGGCAGATCAAGACGGGTGCGCCCAGTCGCGGCGAGCGCACGGCGAAGTACAACCAGCTCCTGCGGATCGAGGAGGAGCTCGGCGAGCACGCCCGCTACGCGGGCTCGAGCCTCCTCTCGGGGTCGGGATAGGCCGATGAACACCGCGGCCCCTTCCCCTGCCGCCGTTCGCGCCCGCAGCGGCGCCCATCGCGCGAAGCGAACCTGGCGTCTCTCCGCCCGCGCGGCCGGCCTCGCGATCGTGACGCTCCTGCTCCTGTCGTTCGCGGTCGCGCCGTTCCGCACCCTCATGGATCAGCGGGGCGAGTTGGGCGACCTCCAGCGGCAGACCCAGGACCTGCAACGGGAGAATGCGGACCTCCAGGCCGAGGTGCAGCGCTTCAACGATCCCGCCTACATGGAGCGTCTGGCGCGGGAATGCCTCGGCATGGTGCGCGTGGGCGAGATCGCGTTCGTCACGGTGCCCAAGCACGGCGCACCGGTCCCCCCCGCCTGCTGAGGGGCGGCGCCCTCGACGGCGGTCACCCTGCGGGCGGCGGAGGTGGTGGTGGGGGAGCGCAGCCCTGGAGTGCCTGGGTCGACGGGATGCCGGCGAGCCGCGCCTGGCCCACGCTCCACAGATCGGTGGCCGAGGCGGCGTCCACGTCGTAAAGGCGGTTCGGCACGCCCGGATCGGGGGCGGCCACCTCCGCCCACACCGTGCCGTCGAAGTGCAGGATCAAATTGCGCCCGGGGTCCTCGCCGTCGATCCGTTGACCCACCGCCCAGACATCGCCGCTCGCCACGGTGGCCACGCCGTCGAGGTCGTTCCCGCTGGATGCCGGGTTCGGGGTGTTGACCTTGCGCCAGGCGGTGCCGTCGAAATGCAGCGCGAGGGTCTTCACCCCCGTGAAGCCCACCACCCAGGCGTCACGGCGCGACGTCGCGTCGACGTCGCGGAAGCCGGCGACGTTGCGCAGCACCGGGACATTGCTGACCGCCCACTCGACGCCGTTCCACCGCAGGAGCAACGGGCTCCCGTCGAGCTGGTCGCGACGATCTCCGACCGCCCAGGCCCGGCCGGCGTCCACCGCCGTCACCCCGTAGAGACCGTTGAAGCGCAGGCCCGGGTTCGGGCTGGCGATACGCATCCATCGCAGGCCGTCCCAGTGCAGGGTGAGGGTCCGGTCGTTGATGAAGCCGACCGCCCAGACGTCGTCGGGCGCGGCCGCCGAGACCGCCTGCAACGTGCTGCGCGCCCCGTTCTCGGGCCCGCGTCGCACGATCGTCCACTCCGACCCGCTCCAGCGATACACGATGAAGCGATCGCGAAGCGTGACCGGGTTGCGTGTGGTCCCGACCGCCCAGACCTGGTCGGCGGCCACCGCGGCCACCCCGGAGAGCTCGGTCGACAGCCCGTCCATCGCGGGCATCGGGGTCTCGACCCAGGCGCTCCCGTCCCAGTGGACGGCGAGCGGCAGGCGCAGGTCGGGCGTCTCGACCGAGGCAGCCCATCCCACGGCCCATGCGTCGGTGCTCGACGCCACGTCGACCCCCAGCAGGGTGCTGGAGTCGGTGCCGGGGGACGGGACGGCGCTCGAGGTCCACGCGCACGTGTCGGCGCGCGCCGACGCAACGGGGGTGACGACGACGGGAACGACCAGCGCGGCGGTCATCGCCACGCGGATCGCGGTATGTGCCAGACGCAACGGGCGCTCCTTCCGGTCGGGGGGACCCGTTGATACCCATGCTCTCGCAAATCCAGCACCATCTCAACGAACCCGGCCGAACGGTCGCCGGGGCGTATCACATTGACGCCACCTGGGGATTCCCGCACACTGGCCGTCCGGCGCCGGGAACGGCCTGCGCGCCACCACGGAAAGGGGTTCACCCGATCGCAGAGATCGAGATCGGAGCGGTGATCGACGGGACCGTCGAGCGCATCACTCCCTACGGCGCCTTCCTCAAGCTCGAGGATGGCAGGCTCGGACTGGTTCACATCTCCGAGATCGACCGGAACTACGTCAAGGACGTCCACGAACATCTGCGGGAGCAAGATGTCGTCCAGGCCAAGGTGCTGGCCATCAAGGAGGACGGCAAGATCGATCTTTCGATCAAGGCCCTGCAGGACCCCCCGCCCGAGCGGCGGCCGCGGCGCGGTGCCGATCCCGGGTTCGAGTCGATGCTGAAGAAGTTCATGCGGCAGAGCGAAGAGAGCCTGGTGGACTACAAGCGGGCCGTGGAACACAAGCGGAAGTAGCGCGGCTCACGCGTCGAGCGGCCCCCGCCGCAACTCGTAGGTCTCCTCCACGCACCGCTCGCCCTTGAAGGTCGTGTGGATGCGCGCGACGGCCTCGAACCCGAGACGCTCCACGACCCGTATCGACGCCGCGTTCCGCTCGTCGGCGATCGCGCGCACGCGGTCGACGCCGAGTTCCAGGAAGGCGTAGCCGATCAGTGCCTCGACCGCCTCGCCTGCGTATCCATGACCGTGGTGGGCCCGTGCGAGCGTGTAGCCGATCTCGGCGACCGCCGGGTCGGGTGCAGTGACACAGAGCGCGCAGTCGCCGAACAGCGCTCCCGTCGCTCGATCGGTCACCGCGAACTGGAACCAGTCGCCCGGCTCGCCCGGGTGCGCGCCGGCGAGTGACGAGATGAACCGCTCGGCGTCCGCGAGCGAGTAGGTCTCGTCCCACGACTGGTACCGCGCGACCTCGGGATCGCCGCGGTAGGCGGCGAACGCCGGTGCGTCGGCAGAGCTGAACCGCCGTAGCACGAGACGGGCGCTCTCGAGCGAGACGAACGCCGGATCGGACATGGGCGGCAGTATCTCGCGGTCTGCGACGATGGACCGATGGAACCGGGGGCGGTGGCACACCGCGAGCTGCGTGCATCCGATCTCGCGCTCGTGCGCGAGCAGCTGGGCAGGGAGCCGACGACCGCGTTCGCCGTCGTGGCGCGCTGCTCGGGCGGACATCCGCTCGTGATCCGGAACGCCCCGCTCGATGCGAGCGGCGATCCGTTCCCCACCACCTACTGGCTCACGTGCCCCGACGCGGTGAAGGCGGTGGCGCGCATCGAGTCCGAGGGCTGGATCGCCCGGCTGAACGACCGCGTACACGACGACGAGGCATTCGACGACGCGCTGGAGGCGGCGCATCGCGCGTACGCCGATGAACGCGCGGCCGAGCTGCCGGCGGCCCGGGCGTGGGGGGGCGTCGCCGGCACCCGGACGGGGGTGAAGTGTCTCCACGCGCACTACGCCTACCACCTCGCCGGAGGCGACGATCCGGTCGGCGCGTGGACGGCCGAGCGCGCCGAGCCGATCCACCCCGCCCGATCCTCCGAGCGCGTCGCGGTGATCGACCAAGGCACGAACTCGACCCGGCTCCTGGTGGTCGAGCCGGGCGCGGCCGGCACGATCCCCACGGAGCTCGCCCGGGACATGGTGATCACCCGGCTCGGCCAGGGCGTGGACCGGACGGGCAGGATCGACCCGGAGGCGCTCGATCGGACGCTCGGGGTGATCGAGCGAGCGTGCCGACAAGCCCGACACCTGGGCACCCGGCAGATCCGCGTCGCGGCCACGAGCGCGGTGCGCGACGCCGACAACCGGGACGTCTTCGCCGACGCGGTCCGCCGCATCGCGGGTAGCCCCCTTGAGGTGATCACCGGCGAGCACGAGGCCGCCCTCTCGTTCCTGGGCGGCACCCTCGGCCTCGATCCCGCCGATGCGCCCGGCCCGTTCCTGCTCTTCGATATCGGCGGCGGCTCCACGGAGTACGTGACGGGCGAACGCCCGGGCGAGGTCTCGCACGCGATCTCGACGCGGATGGGAAGCGTCCGATTGACCGAACGGCTCGTGGCGAACGATCCGCCGGCCCCCGCGGATCTGGATGCCCTCGTGACCGAGGTGGGGGAGCGTCTCGACGATGCCGCCGCCGCGATCCCCGGGGCGCGCGACGCACGGACGCTCGTGGCGGTCGCCGGTACCGCGACGACGCTCCAGGCGATCGCGCTCGGGCTCGATCGGTACGACCCCGATGCGATCCATCGCTCGTGGCTCTCGCTCGAGGATGCCGAGCGCATGCTGCTCGACCTCGCGCGGATGACGAACGAGGAGCGCGCCGCCCTCCCGGTCATGGCGCCCGGTCGCGGCGACGTCATCGTCGCCGGCGCGGTGATCTTCGTCGAGACGCTCCGCCGGTTCGGGTTCGATCGGGCGCTCGTGAGCGAAACCGACATCCTCGACGGGCTGGCGTTCGAGCTGCTCGGCATCCGGTAACCTCGGTCGCCGATGCCCAGTCGCGCACGAGAACGACAGCTCGCCAAGCTCGCCGCTCGCCGGCAGGCGGAGCGCCGCGCGGCGCGGCGCCGCCGCAACCTGATCCTCGGCGGCATCGCCTCCGGTGCGGCCGTCGTGCTCCTCGCGGCGGGTGCGGCGGCGCTCTTCGGGGGTGACGACACGTCGGGGATCGGGTCTCCCTCCGCTTCGGCATCGGGGAAGCCGGGCGCGCAGATCGGCACGGTCGATCCGCAGCCGGCGCCGGCCACCGTGGCCTGCGGCGCCAGCGCGCCGAAGTCCGCCGGGCAACCCAAGCCGCAGTTCGCGGGTCCCCCGCCCATGAAGATCGATCCCTCGAAGACCTACACGGTGACCTTCGACACCTCGTGCGGCGCGATCGTGGCGGAGCTCGACGCGAAGGCGGCACCTCAGACCGTCAACAGCTTCGTGTTCCTCGCGGACAAGGGGTACTTCGACGGCCAGTACGTGATCCGGCTCGACACGTCGATCGACGTGATCCAAGCGGGCGACCCCACCGGCTCGGGAGGCGGCGGGCCGGGGTACTCGATCCCCGACGAGCTGCAGGGCTCGGAGACGTACGTGCCGGGCACGCTCGCCATGGCCAAGGGCGCCCTCCCCAACAGCGGCGGGTCGCAGTTCTTCATGATCACCGGCGCCAACGGGCGGAACCTCGATAGCTCGCCCGACTACACGATCTTCGGTTCGATCGTGAAGGGGCTCGACGTCGCGCAGCGGATCCAGCAGCTGCCGATCGCGGATCCCGCCGCCGGTCTCTCGGGGCAGCAGCCCACGCAGGCGATCTACTTCAACTCGGTCAGCGTGAATGTGAGCTAGCGCCAGCGAGCCATCGGCCGATGTCGCGCTCGATCGCGGCCTTCAGATCGTCGTCGGCGAAGCTCGCGCGAACCCCTGCCCGCGCGATCTCGGCGAGCTGCTCGTCGGTGTAGTTCCACGTCGCGCGCGCGGCCTCGTACACGTCCGTGAGCCACGCGCCGAACATCGGCGGATCGTCGGAGTTGAGGGTGACGACGACCCCGGCCGCGCGGAGACGCTCGAACGGGTGGTCGGCCAGGCTCTCGTAGACGCCGGTCGCGACGTTCGAGACGGGGGCGACCTCGAGCGGGATGCCCAGGTCGGCGAGCCGCGCCATGAGCTCAGGATCGGCCGCGGCCGCCACACCGTGGCCGATCCGATCTGGCTGATAGTGCTCGAGGGTCGCCCAGACGTTCGTGGCACCCGCCCATTCGCCGGCGTGGGGAACCGACTTCAGCCCGGCCTCCTTCGCCGCACGGAAGTGGGACGCGAAGGCTCCCACGTCGGTGCGTTCGCTGCCGGCGGCGTTCAGTGCCACGACACCCCGTCCGGCGTACTTCAGGGCGACCTCGAGGACCTTGTCGGCTTGCTCCAACCCCAGGTCGCGCACGATGTCGGGGTCGAGCCGCACGACGACGCCGGTGTCGCGCTCGCCCGCGGCGAGCCCGTCCAGGATCGCCTCGATCGGCCCGAACCAGTCGCCGCCGAGCCGCTCGGCGTGGTTCGACGGGGAGAAGACGGCCTCCGCGTAGCTCACGCCGTTCGCGGCGAGGTCCTCGCACACCTCGTGCGCGAGCCGCCGGAAGTCGGCGAGGTCGTTCATGAGCGAGCACATCGCGACGTACTGCTCGATGAAGTCGATGTGACCGGCGAAGTGCCAGCCGTCGTCGTCGAGTCCCGAGGGGAGCGCGAGCCCCTGCCGGTCGGCGAGGTCTCGGACGGTCGCGATCCGCATGGCGCCCTCGAGGTGGAGGTGGAGCTCGGCCTTCGGGAGCGCGGACAGGTCTCGCATCCGTCGATGGTAGCGTCGCGGCCGATGAGCGAGCGCTACACCTACGGCGATACCGATCTGGCGGCGGAGCGGCTGGGTCTCGTGGCTCGCGTGTTCGAGCCGACGACGCGGACGTTCCTCGAGCGATCGGTGACCGCGGCGCCGATGCTCGCGTACGACCTGGGGTGCGGGCCCGGACACACGACCCGGCTGGTGCGAACGGTGACCGGCGCAGAGCGGGTGGTCGGGATGGACCGGTCGGGACCGTTCCTCGAGCGCGCGGCGGTCGACGCCCCGGCGGGCGTCTCGTTCCGGACGCACGATGTCCGCGAGGTCCCGTTCCCTCACGGTCTGGCGGACCTGATCTACTGCCGGCTGCTGCTCGCCCACCTGGCGGATCCGCCGGATATCGTGGCCCGCTGGACGACGCAGCTCGCGCCGGGTGGGTTGGCGCTGCTCGACGAGCTCGAGGCGATCGAGACCGCCGACCCCGTGTTCGAGTCCTACCTTCGCGACGTGGCGCTCCCGGTGGTCGAGGCGCAGGGCGCCCGGTTGATCGTGGGTCCGCTGCTCGCCGCGATGCCCGACCCGCCCGAGACCGAGCGGGTCGCCGACGACATCGTCTCGTTCACGCCGTCGGCGGCCCAGAGCGCGCTGATCTTCGGGATGAACCTGGCGGTGCTCGTGGCGCGTGGGGAGACCTCCGCGCAGCCGGGGCTCGCCGCCTATCTCGCCGCGATCGCGGACGGCACGCGGGGAGCGGAGCCCGTCGTGTGGCGGATGCGCCAGCTCGCGTTCCGCCGGACGGCGGTATCGGAGGCGGTCGCCAGCGACTAGCATCGCCGGGCGGCCCGGGTGTCGGAACTGGTAGACGACGGCGCCTTAAAAGCGCCTGCCTCGAGAGAGGCGTGTGGGTTCGAATCCCACCCCGGGCACCGGTGGAGTCGACCTCTGGGTGGCGGTCTTCGAAGTTCGGCGCCAAGTACGCGGCGAGCATATCGAGGTAGCGCCAGCCCCGAAGCGGTGACCAGGCGCCTTCGGCCGTGGACACGAAGATCGGCAGGGATGGTAGGTGTTCGCCGAGCACGGCCCGATGAGCTCGATGGGGTCGCTCGACATCGTCGGCGCGCCCGCGCCTGCGCCGGTCGACGTGGTCGACGTGCATGAGAGCCGTTCGTCGGGATCGGCTACCGTCGTCATCGATCACCCCCCTTCGCGGCCCCCCCCGGCGCGGGCGCCCCCGGGCGCCCCGGGGG
>JANLXF010000155.1:0-9237 GCA_031364965.1 Actinomycetes bacterium
GACGAGCGACGTCGAGGCCGCCGGACGCGAGAAGCTCCGGCGCAAGGGCTTGGACCTGCTGGTGGCCAACGAAGTCGGACGCGAGGGAACCGGCTTCGCCGCCGACACGAACACCGCGGCGATCGTGGCGGCCGACGGCGACGACGTGGCGATGCGCGCATGGACCAAGCCCGACCTGGCCGCCGCGCTGATCGATCGTGTCGTTCGGCTCCTCGGCCCCGCTGACGCGCCCTTGGCGGCCGATTAGACTCCGCGACATCATGCGCCGGGCTCACCACTTCTCGTCGGAATCCGTCACCGAGGGACACCCGGACAAGCTCGCCGACCAGATCTCCGACGCGATCTTGGATGCGCTCCTGTCGGAGGACCCCGACAGCCGCGTCGCCTGCGAGACCCTCGTCACCACGGGCCTGGCGTTCGTGAGCGGCGAGATCACGTCGCGCGCGTGGGTCGACATCCCCTCGATCGTGCGTTCGACGATCACCGACGTCGGCTACACCAATGCGAAGTTCGGCCTCGATGGCGAAACCTGCGGCGTGATGACGGCGATCCAGGAGCAGTCGCCCGACATCGCCCGGGGCGTCGATAACGCCACGGAGCACCGCGAGGGTCGCTCGGGCGACGACCTCGACACCCTCGGGGCCGGCGACCAGGGGATGATGTTCGGCTTCGCCTGCCGCGAGACCGAAGAGTTGATGCCGGTGCCGATCGCGATGGCGCACCGGCTGGCCAAACGGCTGGCCGACGTCCGCAAGGCGGGCGTCGTTCCGTACCTGCGTCCCGACGGGAAGAGCCAGGTGTCGATCGAGTACGTCGACGGCGTGCCCGTCCGCGTCGACACCGTGCTGCTCAGCGCGCAGCACCGCGAGGAGGTCGACGTCGAAACGCTGCTCGCGCCCGACGTGATCGCCGAGGTGATCGACCCCGTCCTCCGGGAGTTCCCCGAGCTCGACGCGACGGGGGTCCGCGTGCTCGTGAACCCGACCGGTCGGTTCGAGATCGGCGGGCCCAAGGCCGACACCGGCCTGACCGGCCGCAAGATCATCGTCGACACCTACGGCGGCTACGCACCGCACGGGGGTGGCGCCTTCAGCGGCAAGGATCCGACGAAGGTCGATCGGTCTGCCGCCTACATGGCGCGCTACGTGGCCAAGAACGTCGTCGCGGCCGGCCTCGCGGATCGGGCGCAGCTGCAGGTCGCCTATGCGATCGGCACCGCGCATCCCGTCTCGCTGATGCTCGACACCTTCGCCACCGAGCAGGTGGATCCCGACAAGCTCGAGAAGGTCCTGCGGGAGCTGTTCGACTTCCGTCCCGCGGCGATCATCCGCGACCTGGATCTCCTTCGTCCGATCTACCGCGAGACCGCGGCGTACGGCCATTTCGGGCGCAAAGAGTTCCCCTGGGAGGCGACCGACCGCGCCGACGACCTCCGCGCCGCGCTCGCCTGAGGCCCTCGCCGGGCCCGTCGCGGTCTGCGTCGACCGGCCGATCCTGTCCCTCGACAGGCCCTTCACCTACGAGCTCGCATCCGACCTCGGCGCTGGCATGGGATCCCTCGTGCAGGTGCCGTTCCACGGCCGGCCGGTCCGTGGCTGGGTGCTCGGTGCCACCGACGACCTGCCGAAGCGGATGCTGGCGGTCACCAAGGCGGTGTCGCCCGAGCGCGTCTTCGACGAACGCCTGCTCGAGCTCGCGCGCTGGATGAGCGAACGCTACGTGGCCCCGCTCGCCGCCGTGCTGGGGCGGCTCGCGCCCCCACGGGTCGCCGCCGAAGAGGGTCTCGAGCGTGGGCACCCCGCGGCCGTGCACGGGCCGCCGACCACCCCCGCGGTGCTCGCCTCCTACCGCGGCGGCCCCGAGTTGCTCGCGGTCGCGAGGAGGGGTGGGTTCTCACCGGCGATCCTGCGCCCCGCCCCCGAAGACGAGGTGGCGGCCACGGTCGAGCTCGTGGCGTCCACGCTCGCGGGCGGACGCCGAGCGATCGTGGTGGTGCCCGAGGCGGTGCCCGTTCCTGCCACGGCCACGGCCCTCGTCGATGCCTTCGGTGACCGCGTGGCGTGCTACCTGGGAGGGTCGAAGCGCGCCCGGTACGCGATGTGGCTCGATATCGCGGCCGGCCGGTTCGACGTCGTGGTCGGGACACGCCCCACGGTGTTCGCGCGCCTGCCGCACCTCGGCTCGATCGTGGTCTCGCGGGAGTCGCACCCGGCGCACCGTGAAGACCGGGCGCCGTACTACCACGTGCGGGATGTCGCGCTCGCTCGCGCGCGGCTCGCCGGACTGACGGTCGCGATGAGCGCGATCTGTCCCTCGTCGGAGGCAGCGGCATCGGGCGTGCCCGACGTGACGCCTCCGGGTCGCCGGTGGGTACCGGTCGAGGTGGTCAAGCCCGGCCCCGAGGGCCGCGCGCCACGGCTGGTGCAGCATCTACGGACGGCGCGACGCGGGTTCATCTTCTCTCCGCTGCCGGGCTACGGGATGGCCGCCGTCTGCCGCACGTGTGGTGAGCCGGCCGCGTGTGCGGCCTGCGGCGGTCTGCTGCGCGCCGAGGAGGGCCGGATCCGGTGCGTCGTCTGTGAGGCGCCCGGCCGGTGCCGCAACTGCGGCGCGACGTCGTTCGGGATCCGTCGCGGCGGCCAGGAGCGGGTGGAGGAGTGGGCGACGCGGGTCACCGACGTGCGCGTGACACGCCTCGGATCCGGCGATGCGCCAAGGCTTCCGGGGGCGCGCGAGATCGTCATCGGTGGCCCCGACGACGTCCGCGATCTCGGACCGGGCGGGCTCGACCTCGTGGCGGTCCTCGACGCCGACCTCGCGGAGCGGCGACCCGGCATCGCCGCGCGCGAGCGTGCGGTGACGACCTGGATGGAGGCGATCGCGTGGGCGCGCCCGGGTGGGCGCGCCATCGTGCAGGCCTCGCGGGCGAACGACCCCGCCGTGCAGGCACTCGTCCAAGGCTCCCCGCGCCGGTTCCACGCCGACGAGGCCCGGCGCCGGCAGGAGGCCGGGTTCCCGGTCGGCAGCGCGGTCTTCCGCGTGGCCGGGCGCCCCGGGTTCGAGGCCGAGCTCGCGCGCTTCGAGCCGAGCGCACTCCTCGTCTCTGCGCTGGGGGAGCAGACGGTATGCTTGCTCGCGCTCGACCATCGGCGGGTGCCCGAGTTCGGCCGCGCGATCCGAGAGATGGCGGCCGCGGATCTCGTGACGCGCGTCGAAGCCGAGCCGCACCTGTGAGCCGACGACCGTCTCGACCCGAAAGCCGCGACCCGTGATCTTGCCCATCCGCATCCTCGGCGACCCGGTCCTCAAGACCCCGGCCAAGCCCGTCACCACCTTCGATCGGAAGCTCCGCTCGCTCGCGGAGGAGATGGTGGAAACGATGTACGACGCCCCCGGGGTCGGCCTCGCCGGTCCGCAGGTCGGTCTGTCGATGCGGCTGTTCGTCTTCGACGACGGGGAAACCGGACCGCTGTTCATGGCCAATCCCGAGCTCTCCAACGCCTCCGGAGAGACGGCGATCGACGAAGGCTGCCTCTCGATCCCGGGTCCGTTCTACCCCACGATCCGGTACGAGCGGATCACGTGCCGCGGCCTCGACATCGACGGTCGGCCCTTCGAGATCACCGGCGAGGGGTTGCTGGCGCGGATCTTCCAGCACGAGACCGATCACCTCGACGGCCGCCTGTACATCGACCGGCTCGACGACGAGGGCCGGCGGTCGGTGCTCGCCGAACTGCGGCGGCTGGAGCTGGGGGTCGAGGAGCCGAGGAAGCGTCGCATCCTTCGCCCGGGCGCCGAGGCCGGCGACCCGGATGGGCACGCCGCTGCCGAGGCGGACGGCCACGCCGACGTCTGAACCCGCCGTCTATCCTCGCCGCATGACGCCCCTGCGCATCGCCTTCCTCGGGAACGACCCCTGGTCGGTGCCGCCGCTGGAGGCGTTGGCCGCGTCGAAGGCGATCGATGTCGCCCTGGTCGTCACGAATCCCCCGCGGCCGGCCGGGCGTGGCTCGAAGCTCCGGCCGACCACGGTAGCCGAGGCCGCCCGTGCGGCCGGGCTGCCGCTCCTGGAGACGGCGGGGGTCAGATCGGGCGAGGGACTCGAGGCGCTCGGAGCGATCGCGCCCGACTCGATCGTGGTTGTGGCCTACGGCGAGCTCCTGATCGCCGACGTGCTCGACCTGCCTCGGCTCGGCTGCGTGAACCTGCACTTCTCGCTGTTGCCGCGCTGGCGCGGTGCCGCGCCGGTGCAGCGCGCGATCCTCGGAGGCGACGCCGCCACCGGCGTGAGCGTGATGCTGATGGACGAGGGGCTCGACACCGGCCCGCTCCTCGCGACGCGCGAGGAGCCGATCGGCCCGCAGGACGATGCCGGCGGCCTCGGAGAGCGGCTCGCGCGGGTCGGCGGGGCGCTGCTGGTCGAGACCTTGCCGCGGCTGGCGGCGGGCGAGGTCGAGCCGATGTCGCAAGACGCTGAAGGGGCGACGTACGCCGCGAAGTTCGTGCCGGAGGAACGCGAGCTCGACTGGACGGGGTCGGTCTTCGAACTCGACCGGCGGATCCGTGCCCTCGTACCCGAGCCCGGCGCGAGGACGAGGTTTCGCGGCGAAGCGCTGAAGATCCTCCGATCGAGGCCCTCGGAGATCGGCGACATGCTGAGTGCCATCCCGCAACCGGGAGAGGTCCGGGTGCACGGGGATGGCGTCGTCCGCGTGGGGACGGGCGAGGGATCCCTCGATCTCCTCGAGGTCGCACCCGCTGGCCGCAGACGCATGGACGCCGCCGCCTGGGCGCGCGGCGCACGGATCGAGCCCGGCGAGCGCCTCGGGTGACGCCGACCCTCTCGGCCCGCGCCGTCGCGTTCGCCGCCGTCCGTCGCGTGGTCGAGTCCGGCGGCTACTCCACGATCGTCGTGCCGAACGCCCTCGCGAAGTCCTCGCTCGACGTGCGCGACCGGGCGTTCGCCGCCGATCTCGCGTACGGCACGATCCGCAGGCTCCGCTCGCTCGACTGGGCGATCGAGCAGCGGTCGTCACGTCCGGTCGCGCGGATGAGCTCCGTCGCGCGCGACGTCTTGCGCCTGGGTGCGTACCAGCTCCTGTTCACCGGTGCGGCCCAGCACGCGGCGGTCGGCGAGACCGTCTCGCTCGCGGCCCCGAAGGAGCGCGGCTTCGTGAACGCCGTCTTGCGAAAGCTGGCGAGCGACCCGCCGGCCTGGCCCGCGGGCGACACCGACGCCGACATCGCGGTGCGGACGGGCATGCATCCGTGGGCCGTGACGGAGCTGCGCCGGCTCGTCGGCGACGAGACCTCGGCGGCCGCCGGGGCGCTGGCCTCCCACGGTCTGTTGTGCGTGCGCGCGAACACGCGCCTGACGACGGTCGAGGCCCTCGAGACCGACCTTGCGGCCGCGGGCCGGACCGTGACTCGCACCCCGCTCGACCCGACGTGCCTGCTGGTGGACGGCGGGGATCCGGCCGGCTTCCCCGGGTTCGCCGAAGGCCGGTTCGCGATCCAGGACCAGGCCTCCGCGTTCGTCGTGCGCGCGCTCGACCCACAGCCCGGCGAGCGGATCCTGGACGCGTGCGCGGCGCCCGGAGGCAAAGCGCACTACGCGGCCGGTCTCGTGGGCGACGAGGGACTCGTCGTGGCAGCCGACCTCCATCCGCAGCGGACGGCGATGATCCGCCGGGGAGCGGACCGTCTGCGGGTTCGCGTGGCCACGCTCGCCCACGACGCGGTCTCGCCCGCGTTGCGGGGAACGTTCGACCGCGTGCTCGTTGACGCCCCGTGCAGCGGGATCGGCTCCGCGCGCCGCCGCCCCGAGCTCCTGTGGCGGCCCCGGAAGGAGGCGATCAGCCAGCTCGCCCGGCTGCAGGTCGCCATCGCCTCGGCGTCCGCCGACCTGCTGCGGCCGGGCGGGCGGCTCGTGTACTCCGTCTGCACCTTCCCTCGGGCCGAGACCGATGCGGCCTGCGATGCGATCCTCCGCCATCGGCCCGACCTCGTGCCGATCGAGATCGAGGGGCCCGAGGGCCCGGCGGTGCGCCTCCGGATCTGGCCGCACCGTCACGGGGCCGACGGGATGTTCGTGGCCGCGTTCGAGCGGCGGAGCTGAGGCCGGCCCCGCAACGCCGCCGGGTACGATACGCACCGTGGGCGCGCTCTCCGCATCGATCCTCTCGGCCGATCTGGCCTACCTCGCCGATCAGGTCAAGCTCGTGGAGATGCATGCCGAGACCATCCATATCGACATCATGGATGGACATTTCGTACCGCCCATCGCGCTGGGAACGGTGGTGGTCGCCTCGTTGCGGCCCCATACGGCCCGGACGCTCCACGGCCACCTGATGGTGGACGCTCCCGAGTCGTTCTTCGAGGAGCTCGCCCAGGCGGGTCTCGACGTCGTGTCGTTCCACCACGAAGCCGTCGGCGACCCCGCTCCCTCCATCGCTAAGGCCCGGGCCGCCGGCATGCGCGTGGGGATGACCCTCAACATGGAGACCGCCGTCGACGAGGTGTTCCCGTATCTGGATCAGCTCGACGACGTGATGCTGATGAGCATCCGCCCCGGGTGGTCGGGCCAGGTGCTCAACCCCGAGGTCTACCCGCGGCTCGAGGCGGTCCGCACCGAGGTCGATCGCCGCGGCTTGTCCGTCGACGTCGAGATCGACGGCGGCGTGAAGGTCGACAACGCCCAGGCCGCCGTCGACGCCGGGGCGACCGTGCTGATCTCGGCCTCCGGGATCTTCCAGGCGCCCGACCCCGCCGCCGCCGCCGCGACGATGGCCGCGATCGCAAGGGGAGAGGCAGCGTGATGGCCGAGCAGATCCTCGTGGTCGACGACGATCCGGATATCGCGCGCTTCGTCGAGGTGAACCTTCGCTCGGCCGGCTACGACGTGGCCGTGGCCGGTGACGGCGAAGAGGCGCTCGAGAAGGCCGGCGACCTGCGGCCTGATCTGGTGCTGCTCGACGTGATGATGCCGCGGATCGACGGGTTCGAGGTGGCGCAGCGGCTCCGCAAGAACCCCCAGACGGCGAACACCTCGATCATCATGCTCACCGCGAAGGCCTTGTCGGCCGACAAGGTGACCGGCCTGCAGGCAGGGGCCGACGACTACATCATCAAGCCGTTCGACCCGATCGAGCTGCTGGCGCGCGTGAAGGGAACCCTGCGCCGCGCCAAGGAGATGCGGAACCTCTCGCCCCTCACCGGGCTCCCGGGCAACATCCGGATCCAAGAAGAGATCGAGCGGCAGGTCCGGGAAGGCCGTCCCTTCGCCGTCCTCTATAGCGACCTCGACAACTTCAAGACCTACAACGACCAGAAGGGCTTCGTCCGGGGCGACCGGCTGATCCAGGCGACGGCCAGGATCATCCAGGACGCCGTCGTCGCCGGCGGGGGGGCCGAGGGGTTCGTCGGCCACGTGGGCGGCGACGACTTCGTCGCCATCGTGGACCCGGACGCGGCCGAGGAGGTCGCCCGCTCGATCTGCGAGCGGTTCGACGCGGCCCGGCTCGAGTTCTACGACCCCGAGGATCTCGCCCGCGGATTCGTCCGCATGGAAGATCGAAAGGGCGTGCTACAGGACATCCCGCTCGTGGGGGTCTCCGTCGGCATCGCGAGCAGCTCCCGCCGGGCGTTCGCCCACTACGGCGAGGCGGTCGCCGTGGCGACCGAGATGAAGCAGTTCGCCAAGCGCGAGCCCGGCAGCACTTACGCGATCGACCAGCGCACCGCCTGAGTCCGGCCGCTCACACCCGCAGAGGTTCCGATGGTCCCGGCTCCGGGCACCGCCGTATACTCGAACCAGATATCAGCCTGTTTCCGGGGCGGGGTGCGATTCCCCACCGGCGGTGACAGTCCGCGACCCCACGGCAGCCAGCCGCGGGTGGACCCGGTGGAACTCCGGGACCGACCGTGAAAGTCGGGATGAGAGGAGACGGGCGTGACGGCTGGGCCGCGCCTGTGCGGCCGTGTGCGGCCGTGGCGCTGCCCGTGCCTCCCACCGCCCCCGGGACCGAAGGGGTGAACGGTGGAGCACGAAGCGCACATGCGGCACGCCCTCGAGATCGCGATCCGGGGCTGGGGTCGTGTGTCTCCGAATCCGCTGGTGGGCGCCGTCGTGCTCAGCGACGGTCTCGTCGTGGGCGAGGGCTGGCACGAAGGACCCGGCACGCAGCACGCCGAGGTCATGGCACTAGCTGCGGCCGGCGATCGAGCGAATGGCTCAACCGTGTTCTGCACGCTCGAGCCCTGTGATCACACGGGCCGCACCGGCCCCTGCACCCGCGCGCTGATCCATGCGGGCGTCGCTCGCGTGGTGATCGGCGCCGGCGACCCCAATCCGGTCGTCGACGGCGCCGGGGTCGCGCGGCTCCGAGAGGCGGGCGTCGAGGTCGTCTCGGGTGTCCTCGAGGAGCGATCACATCGACTGAACGAAGCGTACGAGCGCCACGTCGCCACCGGGCGTCCGTTCGTCACGCTCAAGATGGCCGCAAGCCTGGACGGGAAGACGGCCGCGATCGACGGCACCTCGCGGTGGATCACGGGGGAGGCGGCGCGCGCCGATGTGCAGCGGCTCCGGGCGGGAGCCGATGCGATCGTGGTGGGCGCCGGCACGGCACTGGCGGACGATCCCTCGCTGACGGTGCGCGACCCCGCGTGGACGCAGGCGCGTCCCCCGCTCAGGGTCGTGGTCGACACCGCCGGAAGGGTCACGGCCCAGACACGCCTGTTCGACGAGGCCGCCCCGACACTGGTGGCGACCACGGACCTCGCTCCCGCGGAACGGACGGACGCTTGGCTCCGTGCCGGTGCCGAGGTGCTGGTGCTCGACCGCGACGCCTCGGGCGGCGTGGCGCTCGGAGGGCTCCTCGACGCGCTCGGCAAACGCGACGCGCAAGGCGTGCTCGTGGAGGGCGGGGCCACCCTGGCGTGGAGCCTCGTGCGCGACGGGCTCGTGGACAAGGTCGTGCAGTATGTGGCGCCGCTCATCGTCGGGGGCGCCACCGCACGGGGTGTGGTCGGCGGAGAGGGGTTCGCCCCGATCTCCCGCGCGGTGGGGCTCGACATCGCGAGCGTGGACCGGGTCGGCGAGGACCTCAGGGTGGAGGCCTATGTTCACCGGGATCGTTGAGGAACGCGGCGCCGTACGTGAAGTCGGCGCCCACCGGCTCGTGGTCGAGTGCGAGGTCGTGCCGGCCGACAGCCGGATCGGCGCGTCCGTCGCCG
>JANLXF010000169.1:0-1585 GCA_031364965.1 Actinomycetes bacterium
TGGCCTTCGAGCAGCGACATGACCCCCTGGAGGGTGGCCACGAGCTCTCGCTGGGCCGGTGTGAGGATCAGGAAGAACGCGCCCATCCCCTTGAGGTCGATGCCTTCTCGAGCTTCGTCGGCCGCGCGTTTGAGCTGGACCATCAGGTCCTTCGAGTCGAGCGAGACCGAGCCGAGGTAGGTGTCGATCATGCCCGCGAGGTGATCTCGGAGCCAGGGCGCCGCGCCGAACTGCACCCGATGGGTGACCTCGTGGATCGCGATCCACAACCGGAAATCACGGGCCGGCAGACCGAAGTTCCGCTCGACCTCGGCCACGTTGGGACCGACGAAATACAGGAGCCCATCGTCGTCGGGCGGCACGAAGACGTCGTACTGACCCAGCACGCGCGTCCCGACGTAGCCGAGGAGGGCGCCGGCCTGCGCGCCCATCGCCTTGCGCTTGTAGCTCGCCCGGTTCGTGGTGGACTCGGCCATCACCCGGGCGGCGAGCGGCTCGATCAGACGCTGGAGACCGTTGAGGTTCGCGCGGATCCACTCACCGCGCGACATCACCCACGCGCGCGAACGGAACCCTTCGACCGTGAGCCCGGTCGAGGCTTTGATCAGCTCCTCGGCGTGCGGGACGAGCTCGGCGAAATCCTCGCGCATGCGAGCACGCTCGACCGCGGGCACGGCCACCCCCGGACCGGCAACCTTCTTACCGATCTGGAGCGCGGTGTCCCAGTCGGCGAGCCGCGCCGCCTGGGAGCCCATGGACCAGTCGACCTCGGTCGCGCCCACGGGGGGAGGGGAGGCGGTCAGCTCTCCCCCGCCGCCTTCTTCTTCGCCGCGATCATCCCGGCCCGCCGGGCCTTGCCCTCGGCGATCCGTCGGTCGGTGCCGGACGCGAGGAGATCGGCGAGCGTCGCGTCGAACACCTCTTGATCCATGGAGACCTCGACCCGTTCGGAGGGCGCCGCAGGCGCCGGCGCCGCCGCGGGGGCCTCCGCCGGAGGCGCCGCTGTCTCAGGGGCCGCAGAGGCCTCTTGGGCGGCGGGCGCGGGAGCTGCGGGAGCTTCCTGGGTGGCGGGTGCAGCTGCGGGAGTCGACGCGGGCCCGGGAGCTGCGACGGCCGACGCGGCGGCGGGCGCTGCCGCGACGCCCGCGGCCACCGGGACCGCTGGCGGCGCGACCGTCACGGGGGCGGCCTGCGAGAGGTCGACGTTTCGTCGGGGGAGCTCTCGCCCGATGACCACGCGGTCGGCCCGAACCACGTCGGCCGAGCCGTCGTCCTTGGCGAACCGCGGCGCGAACCGCATGTACCCGATCACGATGAACACGACCGTGACGATCCCGAGCAACGTCAGGAGCTGGGCGGCCTGGTACACCCAGCCGCCGTTGTTCTCGACCGGTGTGGCGCTGTTCTCGATCTTGACCTGCGCCTGCGCGACGGACGCGGCGATCAGCACGATCGCAGTGGAGGCGGCGGACAGCGCGAGGATCCGGCGGGAGGTTGTCATCACGCGGCGGATTCTAGCAACACGAAGGCCCCGGACAGGAGGGGGTCGCACGATGAGAGCCGGAGGTGGGATTTGAACCCACGA